>NZ_CALIIS010000093.1 GCF_938017705.1 uncultured Campylobacter sp. | reverse complement strand
TTCCACCCATGAAATTTTACCTAGAATCTCTCCTGTAAAATTCCATAACGAAATTTAAAGCTAAAATTTCACGATGAAATTTCACAGCTAAAATTTCTTTTCCGCGGCAAAATTCCACGCCTTAAAATTTTAAGAAAGTATGAAATTTTTTATCTGGTCGCAGATCGCCTCTTCGGATTGTGCGGCGTCGATTTGCAGCGTCTGAACGCCGCACGCTGTGCATGCCTGCGCCATAAGATCTTGCACGCGCATTAGGTATTTTAACCCGCGAGCTTCGATTATATCGCTGTTAGCACGCGTTTTGAGTCGCTGCCCTATGAGCTTCTCGTCCGCCAAAAACAGCACGATTTTATCTGCAAATTTGCCCCCAAGCGCAAATTTATTAAGCGCGATAAGCTCGCTAAGATCCGCGTTTTCGTCGTTTGCCAGCGCATAGGCAAGCCCCGAGATGAAGCCGCGATCGCTTAGCACGAGCCTGTCCGCGCCGCCCTTTATCACGCGCTCGTAGTGCTCGGCGCGGTCTGCGAGGAACAAAAGCAGCTCGGCGCGCTTTGAAATTTCGCCGCAGACCTCGCGCAGATTTACGCTGCCGCGCGGCCACTTAAAATCCTCGCCCAAAACGAGGCTTCGCACCGCCTCGCCGAGCTTCGTGCCGCCGGGCTCCTTGGTCACGATCGCCTGCGGGAAAGCCGCCGCTAGCCGCGCTATCTGCGTGCTTTTGCCTACGCCGTCGATACCTTCGAATATTACATACATTTTTCGCCTTTAAATTTGTGCGGTATTTTACAAATTTATAGCTAAATAGCGGCTTTTTTAAACAGCTGAGCGTAAATTTCGCCTCAAAATCGGGCTTCTGCGCGAGCTTATGCGAACCGCTTTTGATCTTTAGGCGTAAAATTTTATCGGGCGCTTTGTTGCTAAGCACTTACTCTTTGTGGCGCTGCTCGCGGTTAAATTTAGCGTTCGAATGGATGCGCCGAATAGGCAGTAAACAAATTTTACGCTTACGGACATGTACCGAGTAGAGCCATGGCACCAGTCGATAAAAGGCGGCGCGCCGTGCGGATAGAATGGCACGTCGGGCGAGGTAGGGCGCCATTATATACATGGTAGGATATGTGCTTTGCGAAGCGGATGGCGTTAGATGGAATGGGCGGCACTTCGGGCGGAGCAGGGCGGCGGCACCATTCGGAGTAGGGTGTGTTACTGGGCGGCGCGGGCGAGTAAACGCTGCGTGCAGTGACAAAATCGCGACGATGAAATTTTAAATTTTGCCCTTATGCACCTATCGGTTCGGGATTTATCGCTATGAAATCTTTCCTCAGATCGCCAAGATCGCAATCAGTAGCCGTGATCGTAAAATCCTCCGTCATATCGAGCGCAAATTCGCCAAGACCTGCTTTGAGCTGCTTCACGCACTCCCAAATGAGCTTTTTAGCTTGCGCATATTTATCATTTAGTTGCGTTTCTTGATTGAAAAGATCGAAAATTTTCGCCGTTTCGTAGTCTGCTTCGACCTCGGCTCGAAACTCGTAATCAGGAACGAGCCAAAGAAGCCAACCATCCTTTCGTGCAAGCCACTGCATGCGCTGCTCTTGCGAGCCGAATCCAATGATCGGCGGCAAACTCCTATTGTCGCAAGCTAAATTTATGCAGTAGAGTTTGCAATTCGGCGCGTGCTTTTTGATTGTCTCTTTAATCGCGGGCAGCAGCCTTTGAGCGGCGAGCTCATAGAGCTTTTTGTAGCTCATATCCTTATTGGGCTTTTGATAGCGCACATAGCCATTTTCGGTTATTAAGCTTAGCTCGCCCATTGCGTCAAATTCATAGTTTGTTACGTCATTCCTTCTGCCTGCGCGAGGGTGCTCTACATACTCCCGTCTTTGTGCGAGTTTGCCGCCTTTGTAAGTAAAATTTTCTATCCCATAGGCGTTGTTGTCAAAGGCCGAGTAGATGGACTTTAGCTCGCCATTTTCATAGATAAATCTTTTTATATTGAAGCATCCTACGCATCTTTTGTTATAGCAACCGAAATGATATTTTAAAACTTCGTTCCGCCCCCAAAAATAAAGGCTTTCAAAGAAATGTTTTTTGCCGTCATGTTGTCTTTCAAAAACGATGCGATCTTGCGCGTCAAAGCCGTATTCGTAGGCGTTTGCAAGCTTTTTCGGTTTAGCTTTTAAAATTTTGCCTTTTGAGAAGCGGTTATATTCGAAATAAAACGGCTCTAAATTGATATAGCTACCAGACGCCCAGCGCCTACTTACGGCCTGCGCTTCGGCTATTTTATTTAAGGCTTTGTATTCATCTCTCACGCTTTTTAAAAACGTTCGCAGTCTTTCTATCTCATCCATTGCTTCGCTCATTTTTATCTCCCGTGCAGCTTGCAAATTTTAAATTTAGCCGCACCTGCGGGCTAAATTTCAGTAGCTTGCAAGCTCATTTTTTCAAAAATTTTAAAATTTCGCTCGGCACCAGGTGCGAAACGTCGCCGCCGTGGCTCAAAACGGAGCGGACGATCGAGCTTGAGATAAAGGCGTTTTTGAGCGTCGGCATCAAATACACGCTCTCAAATTCCTCCCATAGCGAGGCGTTTGCATAGCCGATCTGCAGCTCGTACTCAAAGTCGCTAACCGCGCGAAGCCCGCGGATAACGAAGCGCACGCCGCAAGATTTAGCAAAATCCACGAGTAGATTATCAAAGCTTTGCACGCTCACGCCACGAAGCCCGCGTGTCGCGGCTCGCGCCATCTCTAGTCTGGATTTTAGGCTGAAGTAGGGCTTTTTGCTCTCGTTTAGCGCGACCGCCACGATAACCTCATCAAAAAGCCCTAGCGCGCGCTTGATGACGTCCAGATGGCCGTTCGTGATAGGATCGAAAGTGCCCGGATAGATACATTTTCTTGAGTTTTGCATTATTGCCACCTTTTAAATAGCTCGTTTTGCACGCCCAGCACGTCGCACCACTTGCCGATTATGAAATTTTTTAAATTTTGCACGCCGCAGTAGCCTGCGATCACGGGCGGAGCGATGATGACGCCGAGCGCGGCTAGCTCGCTCATTTGTCGCAGGCTGATCGCAGAAAGCGGCATCTCACGCACGCCAAGAACCAGCCGCTTGTGCTCTTTTAGCGCGACTGCAGCGGCGCGGGTGCTTAGACTGTCGCAAAGCCCGCCGTAAATTTTAGCCAAAGAGCCAATAGAGCAGGGCGCAAAGATTGTGGCGTCAATGCCGAACGAGCCCGAAGCGAGCGGCGCGCCCAGATCGGTGTCGGGATAAAATTTTACGTTCTTAAATTCCGCGGATTTTAAAGCCTCGTTCGCATCTATGCCGCTTTCGGCGCTCAGGACGCGGCGTGCGCCCTGCGTAAGTACGGCGTGAATTTCATGCGGCGAGCTGGCAAGAAATTTAAGCAGATCAAGCCCGATCTCGCAAAAACTCGCGCCGCTTACGCAAACTAAAATTTTCATTTCAAGGCTTTCATATCGAAATTTTGTGCTTCAAAAGCGAGTGGAACGGAAGGAATTTTAAAATTTGAAGTTAAGATGGAGCGGGAAACGAGAGTCGAACTCGCGACATCAACCATGGCAAGGTTGCGCT
>NZ_CALIIS010000092.1 GCF_938017705.1 uncultured Campylobacter sp. | reverse complement strand
GCCTAGTTCTTCGTTATCAAACTCAGCAGCCCTTTTAAAAATTCTCTCAAAATCGGCTTTATCTTTTATCCTATATTTTGGCTCTATCATTGTCCTGCCTCCAAACTCTCAATTTTAGGCACTATACGGAAGCTATCTTTTATAGTTCTTGTTAGTCCCAGCTTTACGAGATCTTCATCTTTTAGCTCCGCTAGAGCGTCTTTATTAGGTTTTTCCTCGTATATGATGCACTCTTTAGCTAGCCCGTAGCTTTTGATCGCCTTTAGCAGGCTTTCTACTTTTGCCTTAATACGAGGCAGGCTTACACTTTTAGTTAGGCGGTAGCCGATCTCGCCGAACGTAAATTCTTTCGAGCGTTTTTCGGCGAATTCGTGCTTGTTTTCTTCGCAAAAAAACGTTATTTGCTGCTCGATATAGTTTTTCTCGCTCTCGAGTCTCTCTACTTCAGCTTTTCTGCTCTCTTTGATGCGGTTGCACTCAAGCGTTACTTCGCCGTTGATTTTCTCTATGCCTACGCTTAACTCGCATACCTTTTTTAGCGCATTATCTATATCGCTAAAGCTTTTTATTTCCATTTTCTACTCCTTAGTTTTGATTTTCTTCTGTTTGCTCTTATTACTTGGCTTTTATGCTTCGCGCCCTTTGTTATTTGGCTCTTAGCAAAAGCCATCCTGCTTCTTCTGGTTTTGGTTTGCATTGGCACGCCGCCAAGTGTGCTGGTGTCGCTTATAGCTAAGCTTAGCCCCGCCAGCATCGACATGGCTTTTATCATCTCTTTCTCCTTTCTAAAATTTTAAGTTTTTTAGCTAGTCCGTATTTTATGACATAGCCGTATCTTAGGCAGATCGGAAGCGTATTTTTGCTCTTCTTTACGATCCGCACCATGCTCTCCTCACTCGTCAAACAAGCTAAATTTCAGCTCCCTCACGCCGAGCTGCCTTGCAAGCTCTCGCTCGTATGCCATACCTTTGCTATTTTCGCTGCCTTCGCAGGCAAAAAAGTAGTAGTAGCTGCATACCGAGAGGAGCTCCTCGCAGTTTTTCATTATTCGCTCGCGCTCCAGCTCGCTATACACCCCCATCCATGCAAGCACGGGCGATATAGGCTCGTAGCCATT
>NZ_CALIIS010000091.1 GCF_938017705.1 uncultured Campylobacter sp. | reverse complement strand
GAGGACTGCCTGTATCGCTTGGGCGCGGTAGCGCAATAAGTGCGCCGTAATCCCGTCCCGCCTGCGCTTAGATTAAATTTTAAAATTTCGCCGGCCGCCACGCACGAAAGCTCCATAATCCGTCGTAAAATTTCGCTCGCAACGGGTCTAAGTTGCGCAGGCATAATCCGCTGCCCTACTTCCCGTCTAAATTTAAAATTTCACTCGAAATTTCATCTATCGTCGCGTTGAAATCCTGCGCCAGCGCGTGCTTTAGCTCCTCTTTCGCCGCCATCATATCGCGCACGATCGCAGCTTCAAACTCCTCTCGGTTCAGCGCCTCGTCGCCCTTGGCAAACGCAAAATCCAGCCCAAACCACGTAGCTACGGCAAACGCAGGCACGCACACCACCGCGCCCGGACCGCACACGAGCCCCGCACTACCGCTTGTTGCGCTGGCGCCCGCTTTGGTAAGGGTCTTCGCGCCCGTTTTAGCCGCAGTTTTAGCGAGGCTCTTGCTTATCAGCTTTGCGCCCAGCACGCCGCCCAGCGCCCCCAGCCCCGTCCCGCTCGCGCGATACGCCTTGCTTTTTAGGTTGAAGCTCTGCGTGACGTTGAGATCGATTTTCGCGCCGTATTTTTTGAGCGTAAAATTTAGCGAACTCTCATAATTTTTGGCGTTTGCCGCAGCTATTTTAGCGATATTTTCGCCAAAATCTTTCGGAAAACTCTCGCTCACAAAGCCCGCAAATTTCTCATTCAGATACGCCCCCGCGTCATCGTCCCACACGCCGTGCCACAGCACCAGATAATCGCTTAGAAACGAGTAATTGAAATCCGCCATTTTCTGCGCGCTAAGCCTCGCGCCCTCGTCATAAACGGCGTCGATGTAGCTATTTAGCGCGGATGCGGCGTTTGCCTCCGCAGCAAAGCGCGTAGCGTTTAGCTCGCCTCTTAGCGCGTCCGCCTCGCGCGCACTTAAGATCAGCCGCTCGCCGCTTTGTAGTACGATCTGCACGCTCGTCTCGACCGCGCTTTTAGGATGTACGTCCTCCGCCCTGCTCGCTGCCGTGCGCGTCTGCGCGGCGCAGATCAAACACAGCGTGACGTAAGCAAGCGCAAAGATCGTGCCGCTAAAGCGCCCTATTTTGGGCACGGCTGCTGCTCGCGACATAAAAAGTACGAAGGCGCAAAGATGCAAGATCGCGCAGTAAAAGAGGAAATCTCCCGCGCAGATCAGAAACAAAAGAGCGATTTTTAGCGCGCTAGGGCTCTGCGACAGCGCCAGATCAAACAGCGCGTTTTTGTAAAATTTCAAAGCGTAAATTTCATTTAGCAGAGCGGATCTAAAGTGCACTTGCGGCGCGGTAGATTTTAAAATTTCAAAAATTTCGGCTATCGATGTGGAGTTTGTCGCGGATTTTTCAGCAGAACTGTCGGCGACCATACTCGTTGCGGTGGGAGTTTGAGCTAAATTTAAATTTTGCGCTGCGGCGGGACTAGTCGTAGAATTTTTGGCGAAGGTCTGCGGCGCAGCGGCGGGATCTGCCTTTGAATTTTTAGCCGAGGCGTGCACCGCTCTGACGGAGCCCGCTTTAAAATTTGCGGGCGAAGCGGTAGGTTTTTTGGCGGCATCCGGCGCGGGCTTGACGGCATTGCTCGTCCCGGAATTTCGCACAACTATGGCGGCGTTGTTCGCAGCGGAATTTTTAGCGAATTTAGCGGCGTTATTTGTTGCAAAATTTCCGACGGGCGCGGAAGCGTCGTTTGCCGCGAAATTTCCCATGGATGCGGCGTTGCGGGCGGGCGGAGTAAAATTTATCGCGGAATTTAAAGAGTGTGCGGCTGAACCCGTAGCGTCTGCAAGCCGCAAATAGGCTAAATTTATAGCGAAATTTACCGCTACGGCAAGCGCGGCGAGCAGCAAAATGCTAAGTTTGAGCGATAAAATTCTAGGATTTTTAATCTCTTTTAGACTGAGCTTCAGCACCGCCAGGCGCATCAGAGCAAGAGCTGCAGGCAGCGCCGCGAGCGTCACGAATAGCTCCGCGCCGCGCAGATCCGCTAGGCCTAGCGCCAAAGTGACGCTCAAGAGGACCGCGCCCGCGAAGGCTAAAACCCCGCTTATCAACCTGCCTCTAAAAATTTTAATCAAAGTCCCGCTGCTGCGAAATAGCGCCGCATTGGCGCGCTGCTTCGCCTCGTAAAAAAAGCTAAATAGCACCTGAAATAACGCATAAGCCCAAAACGCCGCCAGCGCGCAAAAGCCTGCGTCGTCCCAATCCTGCGCGTAAAGCGCGAAACAAAAAACGCTAACGATCAGCGCGAGCCTAAGCGCTATTTCACAGATCCAGCGGCGCGTCGTCGTCATCGAGCCTGTTTGCCTCATTAATCTTTGGAATGCCCATCTCTTCGATATTTAAAGGCGGCGCGGGTTTAAATTTCGCCTCGTCCTCTTGCGCTTCAAAAGGCAGTTCATCGCCCTCGCCTCTTTCAAAATTTAAAACATCCATTCGCTGCGCACTCCCCGCGCTTTGCGATACACCCTCTTCACCTTGCTGCGCGCCTTTTGTGCCCCGCGATGTGTCTTTTGCGCCTCGCGGAGTGCCCGCTAAATTTTTATGCGCGCCCTCTGTTTGAGGCGCGATACCGCCCGCTCTCGTATCATCTAAATTTTGACCCTTAAATTCTTGCTTTTGCGGTGCGTTCTGTGCCGCGCGCTGTACCTCTGCCAAACCATGCTCTGCGCTAAATTTAGACTCGCCGTCTATCTCCTCGCCGTTCTGCCCTCTGCTTTGGCCGAAGCTAGGCATCTCGTCAAAATCGATATTTACCCTGGAATTTCGAGCACCAGCAGAGCTTTCGTTTAAACTTACGCCACTATTTTGCGCTTCGTTAAAACTCTCCGCGCCGTTAAAGCTTTGCGCTAAATTCTGTTGCAAATTCTGCGCTGTATCGGGATGCTGCTCAACTGGCTCCTCAAAGCCCTGATCTTGCAGCTGCGAGACGTAGTCGAGATTGTCGTTTTCGTTAAAGATCGCGCTCTCGCTGGGCTCACCGCCGAAGCTCGTATCGACGAAGCGGGTAAATCTGCCCTGAAAGCCCACCTCGATCGTCCTGCCCGCCTCGCCCGAGCGGTTTTTGCCGACGATGATTTCGGCTTTTTCCTGATAGTCGTTGCGCCTAAACACGGGCTCGCCCGCGTCCTTGCCCTCGGCCTCCAGCCGCGAAATGCGCTCGCGCTCCATCTGCTCTTTATAAACCTCGTCGCGATAGACGAAAAGTATGATGTCGGCGTCCTGCTCGATCGCGCCGCTTTCGCGCAGATCGCTTAGCATCGGGCGTTTGTTCGAGCGCGCCTCGAGCGAGCGGTTTAGCTGTGACAGCGCGATGATCGGGATGTTGAGCTCGCGCGCCAAAAGCTTGAGCCCGCGCGAAATTTCGGCGATTTGCAGGTGGCGCTCGGAGTAGTTGCTCGTGCTCGTCATAAGGCCGATGTAATCGATCACGCAAAGCTCGATATTGGCGTCTGCAGATTTGAGCTTGCGCAGCTGGGTGCGGACTTGGTGAATGTTCACGTAGCCGCTGTCATAGACGAAAAGCGGCATATTCAGCACCGCATCGCAGGCGTCGTTGAAGCGCGTCCAGTCGTCGTCGCTGAGCTTGGCGCTCATTATGTCGCTTAGCGGGATCGAGCTAAGCGCGCTTAGTATGCGATACATCAGCTGCACGGAGGGCATCTCGAGCGAGAAAAATACGACGCCTTTGCCGCTTTGCAGCGTTTTCATCATCAAATTTAGCGCAAAGGCGGTCTTGCCCATGCCAGGGCGGGCGGCGATGATGATGAGCTCGCCCGGTTTTAGCCCCTTCGTGCAGTCGTTTAGGAAGCGAAAGCCCGTATCTAGCCCCACGAGCTCTGAGCCTGCGAGTGCCTTTTGGCGTTTCAGCTCCTCCACCACGTCGGCGATAATCTCGTGCGATTTTTTGATGCCGCCGTGGCGCTCCTCGTCGATGAGCTCGTAAATTTTGGAGCTGATTTTATCGGCAGTGTCTTTGCTGCGCACGGCTTCGTTTACCATCGAAGGGATCTCGTGCGCGACCTTGATTAGCGAGCGCTTGATCGATTTTTCGCGCAACTCGAGCGCGTATTTTGGGGCATCGACCACGCCGCTAGTGGCTACGACCTCAGTAAATGCGCCATCGTCGTAGCGCTCGGCTAGCCATTTTTTAACGAAGCTCGGCGCAATCGGCTCGTTGTGCGAGGAGCATTTGACGATCGCCTCGTAGATGTCGGCGTGCGGCTTGTAGAAAAAATCGCCGACCGAGATTATCTCGCTCAGCTCGCCGTATGCGTCCTCGTTTTGCAAAAGCGAGCTTAAAATCGCGCGCTCCATATCCAGATCGTATAAATTTGCAGGCACATTCTGCTTCGTTGCCATCGCTTCCCCTCGTTTCGCATTTAAATTCTATAAAATTTCAGGCTCGCTTCCGCAAATCTCTGCGGCGCGATAATTTTAAATTTTATAGAATTGAAATCTCGCCTCTTAGCAAAATTTTATCGGGAGGAATTTGTATAATTTCGACCGCCTTAAATTTTGCTATCTAAAATTTCATCCTCGGAATTTTTGACTTTAAAATCCAGCCGGATGAAATGTCGCCCTTTGAAATTTTGACTCTTAAAATTTCGCTCGCCTTAAATTTTAGGTGCAAGACGAAATCCAGCCGGATGAAATTTCGCGGCGTATCGGAAGCTCATCCGTCAAGATTCCGCTTTGCGGCACGGAGTTCTACCGCTTAAAATTTTGCGCGGTAAATTCTACTCTATAAAATTTCGCTTCAAATCGCGAGTTTTAAATTTTAAAATGAAATTTCAAGACGAAATTTCAAAGCCAAAATTTTAAACTCAAAAATTTCACACGAAATTTCAGTACTAAAATTTCAAGCCTAAAATTGCAAACCAAAATTTTAAGCCGCACTCCCCAAAGGCTCAAATTTAAAAGCGCCACCTTAAGGATGAAATTTTAAAATTTCACGCCAAGACGCGCTGTACCTATAAACCTAAACGAACCGCGATGAGCCCGAGAGCGCCTTAAAACGCCGAGCAAACTACAACTAGCCCAAGCGCACCAAAATTCAGAGCCGAAATACCCAAGCCACGAATCATAGCGGCTTTAACCGGCTAGGGGCCCCGCAGCCCTCACGCTCCTTCGCGAGCCCGCACCTCGTCCTCGACCTCTTGCAAAAACCGCTCCACAAGCTTGCTCTCATCGAGTTTAGCGACCACTTCGCCGTGGCGCATCACGATGCCGCGCCCGTTGCCGAACGCGATCGCCACGTCCGCGCCCTTCGCCTCGCCGATCGCATTTACGACGCAGCCCATGACACTGATATTTAGCGGCGTTTTGATATGCGCGGTTTTTTCTTCGACGATTTTGATCGCGCTTAGCAGATCGCTTTGCAAACGCCCGCAAGTAGGGCACGAGATGATATTGACGCCGCTTTTTTGCACGCCCGCATCCTGCAGGATCGCGCGCGCGACGCGGATCTCCTCCTCAAGCTCGCCCGTGATGCTCACGCGCATCGTATCGCCGATCCCCTCCATCAAAAGCGCGCCCAGCGCGATCGCGCTCTTGATGCTCGCGTGAAATTTCGTCCCCGCCTCGGTCACGCCCAGATGAAAAGGATACTCGCATAGCGGGCGCAGCGCGCGATACGCAGCCACCGTGCTCGGCGCGTCCGAAGTCTTAAGCGAGATCGCAATGTCGCTAAAGTCCTCATCTTCAAGCAGCGCGGCGTTATACAGCGCGCTTTGCACCATCGCCTCCACGCTGCGGCCGTACTTTTGCTCAAACTGCTCCTCCAAAGAGCCCAAATTTACGCCGATGCGGATAGGCAAATTGCGAGCTTTGCACGCGCGCACGACCTCTTTGATACGCTCCCTGCCGCCGATGTTGCCCGGATTTATGCGGATAGCATCGACAAACTCCGCGACCTGCAGCGCCAAGCGAAAATTAAAATGGATGTCCGCTACGATGGGAAGCGGCGAGCTTTTTTTGATGCGTGCGAGCGCGTCAGCGTCCTGCTTATCGAGCACGGCGCAGCGCACGATGTCGCAGCCCGCGAAATACAGGCGGTTTATCTGCTCTAGCGTGCCCTCCACGTCCTTCGTTTTAGAAAAGCTCATCGACTGCACGGAGATGGGCGCGCCGCCGCCGATTTTGACGGAGCCGACGGAGATTTGACGGGTCGGATAGCGATTTTTCAAATTTAAGCCTTTAGAATTTTTTGCGCTATTTTATTCAAAACGGGGTTAAAATTTAATAATTCGCGCTCGCTAGCCGCCGCAGAATTTTGCCTGCAGGATTTTACCCGCTAAATTTTACTTTCGCACTTGCAAAAAATTTTATTTCGCCGTGAAATTTGAGCAAATAGAGTTTTATAAAATTTCGCCATCTAATAAAATTCTAAAAATTCCGACAACAAATGAAACTCTACAAAATTTGATGGCAAGTAAAATTTATCAAACCACGCAGCCAAGCAAAATTTCGCGAATTTAGTAGGCGAGACGGGCGAAGTCCTGCGACATAAAATTACAAAATTAAGCTTTTGAAATTTCCGCGAAATTTTACCCACAGTATCGTCGCAGCGCTCACTCGCGCAAAACGAGTGCAGTATGGTTTATCCTAGCAGCGCAGCATGCAGCCGTGAAATTCAAAGCAAGTGGACGAAATATGAACATTCTATCTTTAATTGCAGCATTAGGGCATTGTTTCGCACGGCGGCAAAGCCGAAAAAACGTCAGCCGTTCGTGTTTGCACACCGCGCCAGTATCGCGAGAGGCAGCAAAATTTAAACCGCCTACGCATATAAATTGCGCCGGCGTGCCGCCTAGGCTAGCGCACCAACTCCATATTCACCTTGACCCTGCTCATCTTGTCCTGCAGCATATCCATCACCGACTCATTGCGCGACGAAGCGTCATCCGTCGGGGCTTCGTGCTGCTGCCACTTACTTTTCGGCGCGGCGGGGCCCCACTGCGACGAAAATATCAGCCCTCGCTTTTTCTCGGTCTCAGGCGCAGGCTCGTACGGCTGTGGAGCGGGCTTCGCCCAACGCTCATCATAACGCATCGCAGCACCTTGTCCTAGCGCATTACTTCGCTCCGGCGACTGTATTTTACTAAGCGCGCTACCGCCAGGGCGTCCTATCGCACGGCTAGAGCGAGCAGATATGGGAAGATAGGGCGCGCGGGCATTTTGACGAGCCGTATACTTCGTGGCACTCGAATGAGATGCAGCTGTATGCCCCATAGTGCCAGAACGAGTTACACTATAGCCGTGGCGAGCTTGCGGCTGTGCAATTCGAGTCGTCGTTAATTTTCGAGCTCGTGCGTCTACGGTTTTGTCAGTCTGCTCATCTGCACCTCCGTGAGTTTGCGCGCTTGCATTTCTCCGCATATCTGCGCCTCTGTAAGTTTGCTCCGTATCGCGAGCGTTTGGCGCCTCATCCTCATAGATGCGGGTCTTTGGCAAACGCATCAGCGTCGCAACTAGACTCTTGCTAGCTCCATTCTGACTACTTGATTGATTGGCTAGGAGCCTAGATGCTTTATTTCTCGCAGAATGCGATGCGAAATTTTGCCCGGGATTTTTAGTAAAATTTTTCGCACTTTTTTGCGTGGAATTTTTAGCGAAATTCCTAGACGCACGCGTATTTTTTGTAAGCTTGGATTTTGAAAGGCTTTTAGCATTTGCAGATTTTTTAGCATGTGGCTCGGCAGAGGATCTTGCCGAGGTATTTTTACTCGAATGATCTTTAGCTCGCAGATTTTGAGATGAAATTTTAGATTTATGGTTTTGCAACGCGGCGGGCGATTTATGGTTTTGCTGCGCAGCAAAAACGTTAGAGAAGCTCGTCAAAATGAACGCAATTAAAAAAATACGAGCTAAATTTTTCATCGTTTTCCTTTCCATGGATTTTAGGCGAAATTTAGCAAAGCTTAGATTAAGCCGCGTTAAATTTAATGAGTGAGGCTATGAAATCTCAGCTCTAATTCAAAGCCGTATCGCCAAACAAAAGGCTAAGCTTTAAAAATTCCGCAGCTAGGATTCTGTTTGGCAATAGAATTTTATCACACTAAAAATATGACGTCACGGCAAAAATTTTATCTTGTAAGTGTTTAGGCGGGAGAGCTGAAAAATTTTAAAGTTTTAGAATTCTGCGCTTAAATTTTGAGTGGCAAGTCAGAATTTAAGGTAAAAAGCAAGCTCATATAAAGTTTTTAAATTTAAAGAATAAAGCGGCAAAACTGCAAATTTGCGGCGAGATACGAAATTTGCGAGATCATGCAATGACTAAAAATCACACCGCTTAATCGTTAATTCATAATAAATCGCCGCGCCTTAGACATATCCAAAACGCGGCACATATCATTCTAGCGGCGTGTAGCTACAATATCGCCGCACAAAGGCATTGCGGAACGCTGCAAATCTCACAGCGCCGTTGCAATGGCATAGGAGCGCCGAATGACGCTCCTATGGGGCTCTACATCATTCCGCCCATACCACCCATTCCGCCCATATCAGGCATTGGAGGCATTGCAGGTTTTTCCTCTTTGATCTCGCTTACGGTCGCTTCGGTCGTTAGAAGCAAACTTGCGACGGAGACCGCGTTTTGAAGCGCGATACGCTCGACCTTCACAGGATCGATGATACCTGCCTCAAACATATTGACGTACTCGCCGTTTGCGGCGTTGAAGCCAAATTTTTTGTCTGAGCCCTGCTCGACCTTATTTGCTACGACACCCGCGTCAAATCCCGCATTCTCTGCGATCTGGCGAAGTGGAGCGAAAAGCGCGCGCTTAACGATGTCTGCACCGATAAGCTCGTCGCCGCTTAGGGCTAGTTTTACGCTAAGTCCAGCTCTGATTAGCGCAGCGCCGCCGCCGATTACGATACCCTCGTCTACGGCTGCTTTAGTTGCGTTTAGAGCGTCGTCCACGCGGTCTTTTTTCTCTTTCATCTCGGTTTCGGTCGCAGCGCCCACCTTGATAACCGCAACGCCACCGCTAAGCTTAGCCATGCGCTCTTGAAGCTTCTCTTTGTCGTAATCGCTCGTAGTCTCTGCGATTTGAGCTTTGATCTGCGAAACGCGCGCATCGATATCTTTTTTCTTGCCCGCGCCGCCCACGATAGTTGTGTTATCTTTGTCGATCACGATGCGCTCGGCTTGTCCAAGATCAGCCATGGAGGCGCTTTCTAGCGTTCTGCCAAGCTCCTCACTGATGACGGTGCCGCCCGTTAAAATTGCGATATCTTCAAGCATCGCCTTTCTGCGATCGCCAAATCCCGGGGCTTTGACCGCAGAGATGTTTAACACGCCGCGAAGTTTATTTACGACTAAAGTCGCAAGCGCCTCGCCCTCGATATCCTCGGCGATGATTAGAAGCGGTTTGCCGCTTTTTTGAACCTGCTCCAAAACTGGTAATAGGTCTTTTAAATTTGTAATTTTTTTGTCAAATAGAAGCACTAGCGGCGAGCTTAGCTCAACTAGCATTTTCTCGGCATTTGTAATGAAATATGGGCTTAGATAGCCGCGGTCAAACTGCATTCCCTCGACTACGTTTAACTCATCGTTGATAGATTTTGCCTCTTCGACGGTTATAACGCCGTCCTTGCCGACTTTCTCCATCGCATCTGCGATCAGATCGCCCACCGCGCTGTCGTTATTAGCAGAGATCGTAGCAACCTGAGCGATCTCTTTTTTGCCACTTACTTTTTTAGAGGATTTTTTTAGCTCCTCAATAACCGCAGCGCTAAATTTATCCATACCACGCTTAACTTCGATCGGATTTGCGCCCGCAGTTACGTTGCGTAGGCCCTCTTTAAAGATCGCGTGAGCTAGCACGGTCGCAGTCGTAGTGCCGTCGCCTGCTTGATCGTTGGTTTTACTCGCTACTTCGCGCACCAAAGAAGCGCCCATATTCTCTAGCGTGTCTTTTAGCTCGATCTCTTTAGCTACGGTTACGCCGTCTTTTGTGATCGCCGGAGCACCGAAGCTCTTTTGGATTAAGACATTGCGACCGCGAGGTCCCATCGTAACTTTTACAGCGTCGTTTAGCTTCCTAACGCCCGCGTAAAGCTTGTTTCTTGCGTCGTCTGAAAAAATAATCTCTTTTGCCATTTTCAATCCTTTTTATTTAATTATGCCTAAAACATCTTCTAAATTTAAGATAAGAAATTTCTTATCATCTAAGCTAATCTCGCTGCCTGCGTATTTTGCAAACGCTACGGTATCTCCATTTTTGACACCTTCACATTCGCTGCCGACGGCTACGATTTTGCCGGTCGAAGGCTTCTCTTTTGAAGCATTGTCGGGGATGATGATGCCCGAAGCGGTCTTTTTTGTTTCCTCCTCGCGCTCTATTAGAACGCGCTTGCCAAGTGGTTGAAATTTCATTTCAGTCCTTTCTTTGATTTGTGATTTCTAAAATTGGCACTCAATGTGTTTGAGTGCTAAGATTATATGCAAAATTTATATTCTTGTCAATAGTTTATGAAAAATTTTTATAAAACTTTAGTGATTTAAACTCAAGTATTGAGATTTCAAATGTTAAATTTTAAGGGCTATAATACCCTCAAATTTTAAATTTTAAGGGGACGAAATGAAAATTTTCGGCATAATCGCAGGAATTTTAATCCTGCTTATCGTAGGCGCGGGCTGCCTATTTTTCAGCGATTTTGGAAACAATCTAGCTAAGCCTTACATAGAAAATTTGATCAAAGAAAAAAGCGGCCTTGACGTGAAGCTTGAGAAATTCGATCTAAATTTCGGCGATCTGGACATCAGCGCCAACGTAAATGACGCTGCAAACGTAAACGTAAAGGGCAAATACTCGCTTTTTGCGCGCTCTTTCGATCTTAACTACGACGCAAACGCGCACGATCTAGCCAAGCTCGGCATAAAAACGAGCGAAGGACTAAGCCTCAAAGGGCAAATTTTAGGCGATCTTGACAAATTCGGTATCAACGGCAGCGGGCGGATTTTTGATAGCAACGTAAAATTTTTAGCAAATTTAAAAGACCTTAGTCCGCTTGATCTACAAATCGACGCTAAGGGCCTAAACGTCGAAAAAGCCCTTGCCGTGGTCTCTCTGCCGATCTACGTCAAAGGAAATATCGACGTGCTCTCGGACATCAAGGCTAGCAGCGGCGGCGCAGATGGCAACGCAAGCATCAAGAGTTCAAATTTGATCCTAAACGAATCTGCGTTTAAAGATATGAATATCTCCATCCCAAAAGGCGTGCAGATCACGCTAAACTCGGACATCACGGCGCAAAATGACGTCCTGCGAGCAGCAAGCAAGATCGATTCGACGCTAGGCAAGATCAGCGCCGAAAAATCGGAATTTGATCTGAAAAACAAAACTTTAAACTCCGATTTCAATCTGAATTTGCCCGATCTAGCGAAGCTCGAAAGCCTGCTCGGGCGTAAAATTTCGGGCGACGTTAAAGCAAACGGAAATTTAAAGACCGATTTTTCTACGCTTGAGCTTTCAAACTCGCAAATTTCGGCGTTTAAAGATGCGCTTAAAGCGGATGCCGAGGCCAAATTTGACCTGAAAAACAAAAACGGCGAGCTGTCCGCAAAGCTAAATGCAAACGATCTAG
>NZ_CALIIS010000090.1 GCF_938017705.1 uncultured Campylobacter sp. | reverse complement strand
TATACGTTTATGTACCGCCGGCCGTGGCTCGACAAGAAGGAGACGTATCGAGAAGTATATCTGCTCGCCAAATTCTGCGATAAGACGCTTTATGAGCGTACTTTTGCCGCTACCGCTAGGACCGGAGACAAGCAAAATTTTGCCTTTCACTATCTATCTCCAAACGATATGTCGATATTGATCTTAAAGTCTTTCAGCGCGTCTTTAGCATCCTTACTGCCCGCAAATCTCTCGATCGTACTTGCGATGCCCGCTTCCAGATCATCGCGCAGTTTGGTTTTCAGCTCCTCGGCGCTCGGTTTTTTACCGTGCTCATTACGCAGCGGCTCGCTTTTGGCGCTGGGCTCCAACTCGCTTGCCATAAGGCTGGCAAACTCCGCCGCAGCCGAAGCGGCAAGCTCATTCGGCGTAGATTGCGCGCCAAATTTCATCTCATTTGCCTGCTCGGACGCATCAAATTTATGCGCTTTAAATTCGGTACGCTCCGAAGGCTTTGAAGCATTAAATTTTATCTGCTGCGCGGCGCTCTTTGCGGGCTTACCGGACTTAAATTGCTCGCTATCCGCAGAGTTTGCGGCAAAAGAGTTTGCAAAATCGCCCTCCATAGCGCGCAAAAATCCGTCCGCAAACCCGCCGGCAACGCTATTGGCTTGCTCGCTTTGCTTCGGTAAATCTGAGGCATCTAATATGTGCGGCAAGTTTAGCTCCGAAAAATTTGGCGCAGGAGTAGAATTTGTAGTCCCGGTATTGCTAGAATTTGCAGAAGCTACGAAATTTGCGCCAATTGAATTCCATGCTTCATTATGAGCAGACATAGGCGTATTCTGTGCAAGTCCGCCAGTAAATTCCATAATTTGAAACGGAACGGCGTTATAGAGATTTTCACGAGGTATATCGCCCGCACCCGCTAACGTAATCGGCGCATCTGAAGCGACCTCGTATTGAGACGAAATTTGCGTTTTTTGAAAATCCGTAGCCGTTTTATTTTTATCATGCGCAGATTTTTTATCCTCTTTTTCATCGGAAGCAAACGCAGCCGCAGCGAAATTATCATATCCGCCAAACTCCTCCACGGGCATGCCGGCACTATCGAAAAGCCTGGAAAAATCCATATCAAATCCACTGTTAACAGACGCGCCAGCTGCATCTTGCACTACTTGCGAAGCAGATTTTTTTTCATCTGTTTTATAGGCAAATGAGCCGTCTGACTCATGCTGTTTAAGCGTAACATCCGCAGGATCTTTCGCTTCCTCTAGATTAGGCGCAGCGTCTGCTTTTTTTTCAACAGTAGTTTCATTAGGGCTGCCAGCTCTTTGCGACTCGTCTTGCTGCGCAAGCGGTAAAGTTTCGCTTGCCTGTGCGACAAGAATTTCATCTTCTGTCTGCGATTTATCTGTTTTTAAATTCTTAGGATTTTCATCGTCTAGCGCTGCTAAAGCTATCGGAGCGTCATCCTTTGCGAGCGAAATTTCATCTTGAGGCGCATGATTACTTTCGGCGGGTTCGCTTGTGCCGATACTATTTAACGGCACATCCTCAGGGATATCGCTAGCAGCTAAGTTTAGAGGCATATCATCTGCGATATTATCCGCAATCTTTTCTGCGACGGCGTTAAGCGGCGTATCATCGGCGATGGTGTCCGCAAGAGCTGCTTCATCTGCAAGCTGCGAGAGCGGAATATCATCTGCGATCTCGTCCGTGCGCGGCATATCGCCTACCAACTGCGAAAGCGGCACATCATCTGCAATCTCGGGCGCTATATCGTTTGCCAGCTGCGAAAGCGGTATATCCTTGCCGGAGTCATAAAAGCTATCCACAAGCTCTTCAAAATTACTACCCGAAGCGGAATTTGCCTGATCAATCGCATCGATCTCTTTCATAACGGAGCTTGCGTCGGCAAATTCTTTCGCCATTTTTTCTTTCGCCTGCACGCTCATATTTTGAACCGAAAACTCGCTGATAAACGTGATGAGCTCAAGCGGCGAAAAAGGCTTGGTAAGGGTGTATCGCGCTCCTGGCACCGAGACATTCTTAGGCGTCAGAAACAGCGTCTTATTAAGATCAAATTTTGAAATATCATCGCCATCTTCATAATTTTTTATCGTCAAATCATATTCACTCTCGTCTGCACTATATGCTACCAGATCCGCACCAATGCGCTCGCAGCAAATATTTACGACACTTGCAACCTGCTCATTGTGATTGTCAAGTAGAATTTTCATTTATGACCTTTTAGAAAGAATTTGGGCTATTGTAAGATATTTTTGGTTATTAATTGCTTATATTTGCGCTAAATTTCGGTTATTTAGACGATAAACTTTGCAGCATTTTTGCGCTAAATTCTCATCGTGGGTCACGAGCACGAGCGCGCCACGGCTGGATTTTACGTAATCAAAGATCACGCTCATGACCTCGTTTGCGGTATCCTTGTCTAAATTTCCAGTAGGCTCGTCGGCAAAGATTATGCGCGGCTTTTTACAAAGTATGCGAGCGATGCTCACGCGCTGCTGCTGCCCGCCGCTAAGCTCGCCCACGCCCTGTTTTAGAGTATGCTCGATCTGAAGCTTTTTTAAAATTCCATCATCTATCGCGTTATTCGTAAGTTTGGCGGCGAGTTCGATATTTTCGCCGGAGGAGAAGCCCTTAAAAAGGTAGTGAGATTGAAATATTATGCCAAAGTCGTTGCGGCGGATTTTAAGTCTTTCATCGGAGCTTAGCTCGTAAATACTGCGCCCGTTATAGATTACCTCGCCCGAGTTCGGTTTTAAAAGCGTGCATAGAATATGAAGCAGGGTCGATTTGCCGCAGCCGCTAACGCCCAAAATGGCGATACTCTCACCCTCCCCAACGCTTAAGCTTACATTTTCAAAGAGCGTATAATCATACGCATGAGTAAGATTTACGCCCTTTAGAAGTTCCATATTTAGCCGATTTGAGCCGCTACTTCGGCAGCGAAGTCTTCGCTCTTTTTCTCTAGGCCTTCGCCCACTTCGAAGCGGACGTATTTTACGATCTCGATTTTGCCACCTAGTTTTTTAGCTTCTTCCTCGATAACCTGCTCGACGGTTTTCTTATCGTCCATTACGTAAAATTGCCCTAGCAGCGTGAGGCGCTGATCGATCTGGGTATTATCGGCGATGAAGCGATCGATCTGACCCGGCAAAATTTTATCCCAAATTTTTTCAGGTTTATTTTGCTTGCGAAGCTCATCTTTTAAAACTTCGATCTCTTTGGCTAAAATTTCGTCCGTTAGATGTGCGCGCGAGCCGAACTGTGGGATCTTATGAAGGGGCTTACCTAAGCGCACAAACTCCTCGTTTTCCTTCTCAAACTCGCCTTTAAGAGCTAAAAATTCCTTCTCGATAAAATCAGGGTCAAGCTCTTTATAGCTGATAACCTGAGGTTTCATCGCGGCTGCATGCATGCAGAGATTTTTTATAAGCTCCTTCGCACCCTCCGCAGTTCGCTCGCTGTCGCAAGCTGCTGCGATGATTACACCTACGCGGCCGTTTGAATGCAGGTAGCCGTTTACCACGCCGTTTACGCCCGCCTTAATCGTCTCAAATCTTCTAACGACTAAATTTTCGCCGATCGTAGCGATCTGGCTCTTTAGATGCTCATCAAATTTAACGCCGTCGATGATGCTGGAATTTAGCTCATCAATGCTGCTAATGCCCTTGCTTTGGATATGTAGAGTAGTATTTTTAACTAAATTTATAAAATTTTGATTTTTAGCTACGAAGTCGGTTTCGGAATTTATCTCGCTTATGGTGGCGATCTTGTGATCCGCGCCCACTTCGACGCTCACTAGGCCCTCGCTAGCTAGGCGGTCGGCTTTTTTAGCAGCCTTTCCAAGGCCCTTTTCGCGAAGCAGATCGACGGCTTTATCCATATCACCGTCTGTTTCAACTAAAGCCTTCTTGCAGTCCATCATCCCCGCTCCGGTGCTTTCGCGGAGCTCTTTTACCATTTGCGCGCTGATTTCCATTACTCTTCGTCCTCGCTTACGTCAAAATCCTCTTCGCTCATCGCCTCGGCTACGACTTCCTCTTTCTCCTCGTCGCTGACGGCTTCGCTCTGCTCGACATCCTCGCTCGCATCTTGATCGCGAAGCGCCTTGCCTTCGTTGATCGCCTCAGCCATCTCTTGGCAGAAAAGCTGAACCGAGCGGATCGCATCGTCGTTACCAGGTATTGGGAAATCGACTACGTCCGGATCGCAGTTCGTATCCAAAGGCGCGATAACCGGCATTTTTAGGCGGTTAGCTTCCGCTACGGCGATCTTTTCTTTAACTACGTCGATGACGAAGATCATATCAGGAAGGCCCTTCATATTGCGAATGCCGCCTAGATAAAGCTCGAGCTTCTCTTTTTTTCGGCGAAGCATTAGCGCCTCTTTTTTGGTTAGTAAATTTATCGAGCCGTCCTCTTCCATAGTCTCGATTACTTCGAGCTTGCGGATCGATTGCTTGATAGTGGAAAAATTCGTCAGCATGCCGCCTAGCCATCTGTGGCTTACATAAGGCATGCCGCATTTTTCTGCATACTCTTTTAGCGTCGCGCCGGCTTGTTTTTTGGTACCTACGAAAAGTATCGTCTTGCCCTCGGCAGCCGCGTCGCGCACGATATTATAAGTGTAGCGGAAGTAGCGGATAGTTTTTTGTAGATCTATGATGTAGATACCTTTGCGCTCGCCGAAAATGAATTTTTTCATCTTCGGATTCCATCTGCGTGTTTGGTGTCCGAAATGAACGCCGCACTCTAGCAAATCTCTCATTGTTACCATGAGTTTTCTCCTTGTGGGTTGCCCCGAAATTTAGGTTTCTCCTCCGCACCCATTAACATTTGTTTTAACAAACGCAACCAAATTTTAGGATTGGTGTGTGTGAATTGAAGCTGGGATTATATTTAAAAATAGCTAAATTAAAGCTAAATTTAATATAATCCAAACCTCGGCGCGGTTAAATTTTGCGCTGCAAAGATGAGACGGTCGTAAAGGTAGAGAGCAAGATTATTCGTCAAATTTAAATTCGCCGAATTTAAAAAGCGGCATCTGCTTCAAATTTCACTCAAAAAATCCCTTTTTCACGAGCTTGCCCTCTTTCACGCAAAACTCCCCTTTCGCGATCACGCTATCTAAATTTAGAGCTTCGTCAAATACCGCAAAATCGGCGTCAAAGCCTACTTTTATCTCGCCTTTGCCGCTTAGATTTAGGTATTTTGCGACGTTTTTACCCATCATGCTTAGCGCTTGCGGGATGGTTAGGATTTTATTTTTCACGCAGGCTTGAATGACCTCTAAATTCGTCTCGCACGAAGCGCAGCCGTAGCCCACTAGCGCGCCGTTTTCGTCGAATCTAGGGACGCTGCCGTTGCCGTCCGAGCTCATCGTTAGACGCTCTAAATTTAGCCCGTTAGCAAGCCCGTACGCGATAACTTCGTGAAGCGGGGCAAATTTACTTCCGCCGCTCGTGATGTCGATGTAGCCGCCCATTTTTTGAAATTTGATCACCTCGTCAAAGAGCTCCTTCGTCCGCGCACAGTGCGTCGGCGAGAAGTAATTAACCGGGAACGAATAATCCTTGATCACGCTAAAAATCAGGTCAAATTTATCCGCGAGCCCGCCCATGTGCATATGCAGTACGCCGCCTTTTTTCGAGATCATACCACCGATGCGGATCTGCGTCAGGGTCTTGATGAGCTCCTGCGCGGTCGGGTAGCTGCCGCGGTTGTCGCTCATCGCGATCTTACAGCCGATGACCTTGTCGATGAGGACCAGATCGCGCGTGACGGAGCCCGTAAATGTGACGCTAGGCAGCGCGTAAGAGCCGGTGTGGATGAAGGTCGAGATGCCCTCGTATTCGAGCGCTTTGGCCTTTGAGTAGAGGTTTTCCAGACTCCTAGTGCACCCGTCGGTGCCTAGCGTACCTACGACCGTCGTCGTACCGTAGCGGATGATTTGCGATAGCGTTATTTCGGGCGTTCGCGAATGATAACCAGCCTCGCCGCCGCCGCCCGTGATGTGTACGTGCTGATCTATGAGCCCAGGCGCTAAAATTTTACCCTCTAGATCGTAAACCTCAAGTCCCTCGACTCGAAAATCAAGCCCTTTAGAAACGGCTAAAATTTTACCACCTCCGAGCAAAACGTCGCTCCTGCCGACGTGCTCTGGCGCGTATAGATCGGCATTTTTAAGTAACAGCATATTTTCTCCTTTGCTTTGGATTTTTGATTGTAAATTTTACGTTTTTTGGCTTTCTTGACTGCGATGTCACGCCACAATCTAGCCTCTTTTCGCCGCTTTGCTTTACAGCGCCTCTACGTTAAATTTTATAGAGTTTCATAAAATTCAGGTAACCTCGCGGAGAAATTTTATATCTTAAATTTTTTGCTTTTCATCGGAATGGCTTATTCATCACAAAGCCGCAGAAGCGCCCCGTGACGCCGTCTCTGCGGTATGAAAAATGCCGCTCGCTCTCGAAGGTGCAGCGTGGATCAAATTTAACGTTTCGTACCCCAGCAGCTGCGAGCTCATCGCGCAGCGCGGCGTTCATATCGAAATGCCCCTGCGTTTTGTAACGCTCAAACTCGCCCAGATCAAGCCCGCCAAGTTCGTAGTTTCGCGCCTTGATATTCGCGCCCACGAACACATTCAGCTCCGCAGCGACGCAGCCGAAGCGCTCGCACATCAAATTTATCGCATTGGTGCAGATCCGCCCTATCACGCCCGCGCGCCCCGCATGCACTGCAGCGACCACTCCGCGCCGCTCGTCCGCGATCAGCACGGGCGAGCAGTCCGCTACCAGCACGCACAGCGCCACGCCGCGCAGATCGGTCACGAGCCCATCGCAGGGCGGGATTTCATCGCTACCTGCGCGTAAAATTTCAACTTTGTTTGAGTGGATCTGACGCATAAATTTTAAATTTCGAGGCGCGATGCCGAGCGCGGCGGCTAAAATTTCGCGGTTTTGCGCGACGTTTTGCGGATCGTCGCCCACGTGATCCCCTAAATTTAAGCTCGCGTAGGCTCCGCCGCTTACGCCGCCTTCGCGCGCGCTAAAGCCAGCCAGAACGCCGTGCCCGTCCAATACAAACTCAAGATTTTCTCTGCAAATTTCGGTGTTGGTCATCGTGCGCTACTTGGCGCCCTAATACAGGCTCAAAATTTTATCTACTGCATCCCACGAAAGCCCCTCTTTTTCGCCCTCGGCGCTCTCATCGCGCGCCGTGTCCATACCGCAGACGGGCTGTCCGCCGACAAAGCGTAGCTGCGCCGCGACGTATCGCGCGAGCAGATCGGTCTCGATATTTACGCGGCGCCCGATTTTGTAGGATCCAAAGAGCGTATCCTTAAGCGTGAGCGGGATGATCGTAAGGCGAATAGCGCAGCTTTGCGCTTCGCTTTTTAAATTTGCGTCCAAGGAGTTTGGATCGCGAACGGAATTTGAGCCGCTAGAATTTGGCCCGTGCAAGCTTGCGCCGTTAAAATTTGCACAGCGCGACTCTTTGCGGTCTTTGTGAATAAAATTTCCGCCGCCCGCAAGCACTTCGTTGATCGTTAGGCTCACGCCGTCGATCGCTACCGAGCCCTTCGGCGCTAGCAGCGGCGCTATATGCAGCGGCGCACGGATAAAAAAATCGACGCCGCTTGCAAGCTTTGAAATTTTATAAATTTCGCCTACGGCGTCGATGTGTCCTTGGATCAAATGCCCGTCTATGCGCTCGCCTAGCCGCATCGCTGGCTCGATATGCACCGAGCCGCGCAGGTTTTGTGCGGCGATGACGCGTGCCGTCTCGCTCGAAAGCTGCACCGCAAATCCGTCCGCAAAAAGCCGCGTCACGCTTAGGCACGCGCCGTTTACCGCGACGCTATCGCCAAGCGCAGGTCGGTATCTCGCACGCAGTCGCAGCAAATCGCCGCTAAAGCTCGCAACCTGCGCGATCTCTCTGATCAGTCCGTTAAACATTATGAGCCTTTGGAATTTTTACGTGATATTAGCGTAGAATTTTGAAATTTAAGGTTAAGCAAAGCTCGGCGAGCGCGAAGCCCGCCGAATGAAGTTTGAAATTATTTTTTAGAGACGATGAAATCGGCTAGCGCTTCGATCGATTCGTCGTTGAGCGAAGCTGCTTGACCCTTCATAACGCCCATCATGCCGAATTTTCCCTTGCCGTCGCCCAAGGTGCCGTCTTTGTAGCCCTTTAGGCTAGCGATGATATCTTCCTTGCTTAGGGTGTTTAGCGCAGGTACTTTGCCGCCAAGATAAGGCTTCTCGGCGTTAGCTCCATGACAGGCCACGCATTTTTTATATAAAGTAGCGCCATCAGCGGCGAATACACTCGAACTAAACGCCGCAACCGCAGCACATGCAATAAGAACTTTTTTCATTCCTATCCTTTCTTTTTAAATTGTGGGTGCAGTATAATCAAAATTTAGTAAATTTCGGTTAAATTTTTGCAATTTGCGCCAAAGAGGCGAAATTCTATTTACTGCGAACTTTAGCGTAGGGGCTTGAAGCGGAATTTGCGCTGTAAAATTTTAAGCGAATTTCGCCTTGCCACTTAAATTTCAATCGCAGAATTTCGTGGCAAAATCCTAAGGCTAATTTCATCTAGACGTCAAATTCCATCGCAAAATTTCGCGTAGAATTTTAAAATTTAACTGCTTTACTTTATGCGCGAAATTTCGCCTTTTTGCATCTTATAAATTTTATCTGCGGCGCCGAAGTATTTATCATCGTGCGAGATCGCAAAAATCGTATATCCGCGCGATTTCAGCTCTGGCAAAATTCGCTCGTAAAACTCCGCGCGAAACTGCGGATCGAGATCGGCCGCAAACTCATCAAGCATCAAAAATTTTCGCCCGTCCATCAGCACGCTTACGAGCGCCAAGCGCTTACGCTGCCCGCTAGATAGGCTCGTGGTGCTAAATTTAGCCCCCTTTAGCTCAACCTTATCCTGCAGGTGCGTAAGCGCCAGCCACTCGCGCGCGATGTCCGCATCGCCCGTAGCATAGTCGAAGAGATAAAAATCGCTGAAAACGGCGCTTATATTATTGCTGTAAGCGCGCAGATCAGAGGGTTTAAGAGCCGCGCCGTCGGCTAAAATTTCGCCCGTTTGCGGCGTATAAAGGCCCGCCAAGATCATAAAAAGCGTCGATTTTCCGCTGCCGTTTTCGCCGATTAAAAACACCGTCTCGCCCGCATTTAGCTGCAAGCTTACCCCTTTTATGCCGAATTTCCCGCCCGGATACGAAAAGCTCACGTCCTTAAGCTCCAGGCTGCGCCACGGCTGCATTTGCGCAAGCTCGAAGCCCTGCACGAACGGGTCCAAGTTTAGCTCATTTATCTTTGCATAGGCGATCTTGGCGCGCAGCACGCTAGGAAGCGAGAATATGAGCATCATCAAAGGCGCGCGCAAAAAAAGCACCGTAAGCGCGATCGTTACGGCGTTTGCAAGCTCCGCTTTGCCGCCGCTTAGCCCAAAATAAAGCACAAATCCCACCGCGCCGAGCATCATCACGTTCATAAAATTACTCGCAAATGCGCCGTAAACCTCGGCTCGCAGCGAGCTTTGGCGTAAATTTTGCGCGTTTGGCAAAAAGTCGTTTTCGTATAGGCTCTTTGCTTTGGCTAGGCTTAGCGACAGCTCCTTGTGCCCCTCGATCGCCGCGGCGTAGTTTTTATACAAAACGTCCTCGTTTTGGCGGTATAGATCGTAATTTTGCATGACTTTTTTCATCAAAAAGCGGTTGAATACCATCAGCGCGCCGATCCAGACGAATAAAAACGCAAACATCATAGGCGCGATGTATAGCACGTAGATACCGCAAAACAGCACGATCATCGCGCCTTGGATCAGCTCAGAGATGCGCATAAAGCCCTCGGTCAGGCGCGAAATATCGCTGGAAAGGGACGCAAGCAGGTTCGCCTTTGACGCAGCCTCGATGCGCTCGAACTTCGTATCGATGATCTGCTTGATGATCTTAGTGCGTAGATCGAATACGAAGTCGTTTTCCATCTTGCAAAGCATGATGCGGCTTAGCACCGAAAGCAGCAGAAATAGCGCCAAGAGCGCGAAAAATAGCGCGATGATGCGCCCGCCTCTTTCGGCGCCGTCAAGTAGATATTTATTGATAAAGCTTAAAATCAAGATCCCCGAGCCGCTGTAGATCGCGTTTAGCGCGAGCATCGCGAGGATTTGTTTGGTATATTTTTTCATCTTTCGCCCCAATGAAATTTGAGCGCAATTGTGGCAAAATTCGCTTGAAAAAACGGTTAAATTTTAAATCCCGTTCTCATTTCGCGAATAAAATTTTACCCGGGCTGCGTAAAATTCCGACGTAAATTTATCCACTTTTGGCGCGCTAGGAGCGATAAGCTCTATCTGTATTCCCGCCCCTGACAAAAATTAGCAGAAGGATCAAATTTGACGGATCGTAAAATTTTGAATCAAATTTAAAAACCTAAAGCGGCGGAGCGCAAAATTTTAACTATATTTTTAAAATTTTATAAGCTTTGCAGGCTCTGCTAAAATCCAAATTTAACTCTAAGCATCGCCCTTTTTGTTGCGCTCCGTGATAAATTTAGCTAATAAATTTATCTCCAATTTACTCACTTCAAATAGCGCCGTGATTTTCTTTTCGGCTAGGTCTAAATTTTTATCGCAAACGACCTTGAAATATCTACGCAGCTCGGCGTAATCGCTTGGATTGCTGATCATAAAATTACAAAATAAACCGTTTTTGCCCTGTAAAAATATCATATCAAAAACGCTATCAATGCCCTTGCCAAAATGAAAAATGATCTGGGGCAAAAGCACTGCGCAGATCGTCGCTAAAATTATAAAAATAGATGTCACTACGGGCAGCACTACAAACATCGCCGCCATGATAACGACAAGAAATATTATGCCTGATTTACCGCCGACGCTATCTAGCCCGTAATGTATCGGAAGCGCGTAGGATACTGTTTTGTGAAGCTTTCGTATTTGACGCGGCGCAATTTCCGCAAAAATGTTACCGTCAATTATCTTGACGATTTTATCATTATAAAAATAGACATAAGCGTTTCTATAGAAATTCATATCGAATTTTCTCCTGCCTATGACGAGCAAAAAGCATAATGAAATTTTAAATATATCGGAGTTGCCGCCAAAAAATACGTTTCTTAAAATTCCGAAAGCCATTAATGCAAACATCAAAATAATCGAAATTTTTATGACCTGATTAGTTTCGTCTTTGATGACTAGCGGCTCTTTGTCGTAGTCTCTTGCAAATTTTCTCAGGCTTAAATTTAACTCATCTTGCATGCTCATTCCTATTTTGCCTGTGTAGTAAAATTCTACTACGGCTTTCTCACGCCAGACGCACAGGTTATTTCAGGCCAAAATTTTGCTTTATGTATATGTGCAAAATATCGATCGCAGCGGGCGTTACGCCGCTGATCTCGCTAGCGGCGAACAGCGTCGGCGGAGATAGACGGCTCAGCTTCTGCACTATCTCGTTGCTAAGCCCTCCGATCTTACTAAAATCGATCTGCGGCGGGATCGCGACACCCAGCAGTCCCTTCATCCTCTCGACCTCTGCGCGCTGCATCGCGATGTAGAAATGATACTTGCACTGCGTTAAAATTTCATCCAAAACCTCATCGCTAAAGCCCTCAAAATGCGGCGCCAGAGCGAGCAATCCCGCCTTTGAAAAACCGCTTTGAGAGGCGATTTTTTGCAAGCTACAGCTTTGTGAAATGGGCTCTGCGCCGATACTTTGTAGTAGGCTAAGCGTCTGTTTCGAAGGGGTAATCTGTGTTTTTAGTAAAAATTCCATTCCGCTCTCCACGTCAAGCTTAAACTTGCGCGTCCGCTCGTAACTCGCCTCGTCTAAAAGCCCGATCTCGCGGCCGTATTCGCTTAGACGCAGCACGGCGTTGCCCTCGCGCAGCAGCAGGCGAAATTCCGCGCGCGAAGTAAACATTCGGTAAGGCTCGTTCGTGCCCTTGGTAACCAGATCGTCGATCAAAACGCCTATATACGCCTCATCCCTGCGCAAAATCAAAGGCTGCCGCTCGCGCAAATCAAGCACGGCGTTGATGCCCGCCATCAGCCCCTGTGCCGCGGCCTCCTCGTAGCCCGTGGTGCCGTTGATCTGCCCCGCTAAAAAAAGCCCGCGGATCTTTTTGGTCTCGAGGCTGTGTTTAAGCTCGGTAGGATCGATAAAATCGTATTCGATCGCATATCCCGGGCGGACGATTTTAGCATTTTCAAAGCCTCTGATCGTGCGCAAAAATGCAATCTGCACGTCGTAAGGAAGGCTCGTAGAGAGGCCGTTTACGTAATACTCCGTAGCCTCGCGCGTCTGCGGCTCGACGAAGACGTGGTGTCGGTCTCGATTTGGAAATTCATAAATTTTAGTCTCGATGCTCGGGCAGTAGCGCGGACCGGTGCTTGAAATTTGCCCCGTAAACATCGGCGCGCGGGCGAAATTTTCGCGGATGATCTCGTGCGTGCGTTCGTTCGTATAAGCGATGAAGCAAGCAAGCTGCTTCGGCGCAAAATCTTTGCTGCGAAAGCTGAAAGGGCGCGGATCCGCGTCGCCGTCTTGGCGCTCAAGCACGCTAAAATCGATCGTCTTAGCATCGATCCTTGGGCAGGTGCCCGTCTTTAGCCGCCCCATTTGCAGTCCCAGACTTCGCAGCGATTCGGCTAGCTCAATGCTCGCTAGCTCGCCCACGCGCCCCGCTTGCAGCTTGTTCTCGCCCACGTGAATTAGCCCGTTTAAAAAGGTGCCGGCGGTGATTATCAGATGCTCGGTCTCATAAACGTTGCCAAGATGGGTCTTAACGCCGTAAACGCGCTGCTCGCCGCCTTGCTCGCAGGTTAAAATTTCGCTCGCGATCTCCTGGCTTATATCCAGCCCCTGCGTGTTTAGCAGCAAATTTCGCATGTAGATGCGGTATTCGTCCATATCGATCTGAGCGCGCGAGCCGCGCACCGCGGGGCCCTTGCTCTCGTTTAAAATTCTAAACTGCAGCCCGCACGCATCCGCCGCAAGCCCCATCTGACCGCCCAACGCGTCGATCTCCTTTACCAGATGCCCCTTTGCAAGGCCGCCGATTGCGGGGTTACAGCTCGCAGCGCCGATCTGCTCGGCTAAGATCGTAATTAGCAGCGTCTTTGCGCCCATTTTTGCGGCGGCTAAGCTCGCCTCGATACCAGCGTGCCCGCCGCCCACAACGATAACATCGTATTTCATTTTTTACCTTTAAATTTAAAGCCGCAATTTTAGCTAAAATAAAATTTCAAAACGATAAATCGCGCGCAGATACCATGGGTAGCGGCTCGCTATGTATTTTTCATACGCGTAAAATTTTACCGCGCCGCAACTTTGAAGCGAGTTTAATTTGCTCCGTCGCATAAGCAGAATGCGGACGAGCCGTCCGTAAAAATCGCGGCGCAAAATCGGCACGCGAATGGCATAAAATTCCGTGTGAAATTTTTAGCGCAAAATTCCTGCGCCAAAATTTCATGCGCGAGCTTTGCTTTAAATTTCGCATTGTATAATTACGCATTTTTATCAAAAAGGATGAATGCTGATAGATAAAGCTTATGTTTGCGCGCTGAAAGATCGCGTGATAGGCGGCTGCGAGATTGCAAAGCAGCAGGCGCTAGAGCTGGCGCGATGCGAGGATTTGGGCGCGCTTTTTGCGGCGGCGGATGAGATCAGGCGCGCTTTTTGCGGCGATAAATTTAATCTCTGCACGATCATAAACGTAAAATCGGGGCGCTGTAGCGAGGACTGCAAATACTGCGCGCAGTCGGCGCATTTTAACACGGGCTGCGAGATTTACGGAATTTTGAGCGAACAGCAAGTGCTAAGCGCTGCGCTTGCAAACGAAGCCGAACAGACGCACCGCTTCTCGCTCGTCGCCAGCGGGCGCGGAATTTCTCAAAAAAGCTCCGATCTGAGGGCATACTGCGCGATCTATGAGCGGCTGCGAAGCCAGACGCGGCTGCATCTGTGCGCCTCGCTGGGAATCGCCTCAAAGCCCGCGCTAGCGCTACTTAAAGCAAGCGGCGTGCAGACCTATCATCACAATCTCGAGACTTCGCGCAAATTTTATCCGCAGATCTGCACGACGCACAGCTACGACGACCGCATCCAAACTATCGAAAATTGTCGCGCCGTAGGGCTTGACGTATGTAGCGGCGGGATTTTTGGGCTGGGCGAAAATATGGAGGATCGCATCGATATGGCGCTGCAGCTGCGAGAGCTGGGCGTTAGCTCCGTGCCGATCAATATCCTGACCCCGATCAATGGCACTCCGCTGCAAAACGCCGCGCCGCTAGAGCACGATGAAATTTTAAAATCGATCGCGATCTACCGCTTCATCTTGCCGCGCGCGTATCTGCGCTTCGCAGGCGGCAGGCGGAATTTGGGCGAGCATGTGCGCACGGCGCTTGGATGCGGCATCAACTCGGCGCTTACGGGCAATTTCCTAACCACCACCGGCGATAGCATCGCAAGCGATAAGGCGCTTGTGGCGCAGTGTGGATTCGACCTCGCAAAGGGCGCGGATTAGCGTCGGTCGGGAATTAAAGATAAAATTTAAGAGGCGGCTATGAAGTTAAAATTTTTCCCTTCCCTTATTTTGGTTGTCTTGCTTTGCGGTTGCTCGCTGCTCCCGCGGGACGACAAGGAGGCTTCATTAGTGGCGGACGCGAGCGGATGCGACGTCGCAAGCTCGCTAAATAAGGAGCAGCCAAACCGCTGCGTGAAGCGGCAAAAAATTGACGCCGAAGCCGCGCGAAAGGCGCAAGAGCCGGCAGTATCGCGAGACGCGTTTAATTCATTCAAGGAGAATAGCGCGCAAGCTCAGCAAAGAGCGCAGCAGCAGTATATCGCCACGCAGCGAAGCCTAATGCAACAGCAATCGCAGCAGCAATTGGAGCAGATGCAGCAGCGACAAAATATGAGAAATTTACAAAACGAGCAGAACTGGAACAGGCTGCGCAATCTGGAAAATATAAGTAGCGGCGGGATTTAGCCGTGAATTTTACAATTTGATCTAAATTTTAATTCGTGCGACTTTAATTCTAGATCAATTAACCTCGATAAAAATATGATGAAATTTTAATCAACATACTACAAAATCAAATGAGGTCTTAATTTCAAGGGCAGACAGCCGAATGCTAGAAAATTTTAATTGATTTTAAGTGATGAAATGGTGACCCACAGGGGGTTTGGCTTTAGTGTATATATCGCCTAAAATAGGCAATATGTAAATTTTAGTTATACACTTTTTTATACAAAAATTTTAGTAAGCATCTAGCGGGATTTATAAATTTTATGAAAAAATCAATTATACCAAAGATACACAAAATCAAAAGAAGGGGTAGCTAGTGAACATTCCTCCAGAGCTTTACTTAAAATTTGCAAAAGATATAGAGCCGGAAATCTTTGAGAACAAAACGCCCAAATTTCACCTGGACGTTTTGAAATTTATCGACGGCGCGGATCAATACAAAGCCGTAGTTATATTTCGCGGTAGCGCAAAAACTACGCTACTCAATAAAATTTACGTCGTCAGCAGGCTATATTTTTACGCAGAGCCCTTTATTATGATAGCTTCCGCAAACGATACGAAAGCAAAGCTATTCGTAGAGGCAATAAAAAACTCGATCGATAAAGCAGCTGCCAAAGGTTACGCGATAGAGCGCGGTAAAATTTGGAACAAAGACCGCATAGAGGTCGTCGTTAATCGCGGCAAAAAAGACCGAAACGGAAACGATATGGAGCGAACCTGCCACGTAGTATCACTCAGCTCCGGGCAGGATCCGCGCGGTGCTAATATCGATAATATGCGCCCGACGCTTATCATAGTTGATGATTTAGAGAGCAAGGACGGGCAATTCCCGGTTGGAAACAAGGCGAGCCGTCAAAAGCTTCGAGGTTGGTTTTATGCGGATCTGCTCCCCGCCGTGCACCCCGTTCGCGGTAAAGTGGTAGTGCTAGGCACTATTCTGCATGAGGATAGTATCCTGAATAATATCGTGAACAATGAGAATATAGAAGAAGCCAACAAGCAGGGATGGCAACACATAAAAATTCCTATCATAGAAAACGGCGCGAGCGCCTGGCCGTCTCGTTTCCCTTTATCCCGCATAAAAGCAATACAAAATCAGCTCGTCTCAAAGGGGCTTGCAAATGAATTTTATCAAGAGTATATGTGCGCAGCGATCGATCCGCAAAGAGCGATTTTCAAACGCGAGTATTTTCGCTACTTCGAGCGCGTAGAATACGACATCGGCGCAGAACCAGAAGCCCTAAACATTACGGACGGCGTTAATATACGAACGCTGCAAATCAGAAAGGCCATAAATTTAACGCTAGGCGGCGAAAAAATAGAGCTTGCAAAATGTCAAATTTTTACAACGATTGATCTGGCAAGTGCAAACGGCCGCGACCAAACTGCGATGATAACTTCGGCCGTCGATAGCAAAAATCGTATATTCATAATAGACATCAGCGCCGGGCACTGGACGCCGTTTGAAAAGAGCGTTGAGATCATACGGATTTTTCAAATATTCGGCTGCACCAGGATAGGAATCGAAAAAGCCGGAATGCAAAACGATTTTTTCTATACGATTGACATCATACAAAAAATGACTGGAGTGCATCTCCCCATCGATCAACTTAGCCACGGCGGAAAGGCAAAAAATACCCGCATATCAAACCTAGAGCCATATTACCGCACCGGGCAAATTTATCACAACGCAAGCATAGACTCAAGCACTGAGCTAGAGGCGCAACTCCTCAGCTTCGATAGTGAAGTCGAGAGCAAAGAGGATGATCTGATGGATGCTCTCGCGTATTTACAACAATATATCGTGGGGCGAGAATTTGACGAGCCGGAATACGAGGACGAGGACTATGAAGGCGCCGAGGCATGGGCGTGAATTCGCGCCGGCAGGACAAATGCAGGCGGCCACCGCTCCCCCGCAAGCGCAAAGCCCTAATACTTACGCTTCTTTGCGCATCGCGGGACATAAATTTGCGGGCTTAAATTTTAAGCAGATAATAAAATGTGCTCGTATCTTTCGCAGGACAAAAAGCCTAAATTTTGAAATTTTTCTTTACACCGTCAGTATTTGGCGGAAAATTCCGAGTGGGGTCATAGTCCCCCGTCAAGAGAGTAAGCGGGCGCTATCAAAGCCCAACAGCAGCGCGCCTATGATAGATTATGATATAATCATAGGGCGGGCGCATAGGATTTAAGCAAATAGTTATCAAGACCGAGCCGAAATTACGCGCGAAACTTAAACGGCTCGCGCCTAAATTTTCACACTTTCCTTAAGCGAAAACGGACAAATTCGCGTCATTTTTGCCGCTTGAAACTTAAACTTAATTTTCACGGCCCTTTCAAATGCCTATTTTAGGGCAATCCATGAAATTAACTATTGAAAATAATTCTTTTCAAAAAAATGTATTTTCACGAAATTTGCCCCCAAACTCTGCCCCGAACCTTAAGCCGAGTTTGCCTCAATCCGCCCAGACTTTAGCGCCAAAAATCCGCGATCTGTCCCGAAAACGGAGCGGTGCACATCCGAAAAACCCGCTTGCCGCCCCAACCCCGTCGGTATTTCCTTCTATCTGCTTTGCGAAGCTCCGCGCGCTGGTTCTCGTGCCAAGGTGCATACGTAAGCAGGCGGCGTTGGCGCTTACCAGGCGCGGGCGCACTTGTGGACGTTAGAGGGCTTCGGCTCGATCAAGGCGGCGCGCCAAGCGCTATATACCACTCACGAGCACAGCCCCGAGACCGCTTCGAAAGCCTTGTGAGTCCGCGCAGAGATCGCCCATGCTCGTCGCGGTCGCGAAACGGGCAGAAGTCGGCCGCTGCCCGTCTGCGGCGATAGCTTCGCGGGAGCGCGTATGGTCGGCGGAACTGGATCGTTGGGATTTTTGCTATTTGCGGCAGCGGAGTCGTTACGAACGTGTGCGGCGATTTGATGCGCTATTTACGCCCGGGCGCTGCGACGATGCGCTAAACCGACGCTGTGAGCCTAAAGCTCCGCGTCCATTTCGTCTTTGATGATCTCTTTGATTTTGTCGAACATGATATAAGAAAATCTTAGCTATCCCCTTTGTACCCCTTCTCTTAGCCTAGTAAAATGGTAAGATAGCTTAAATAAAAACACATAAAATCCATAGTCGCTCAAAGAAGCTATTTTATTTATCATTGCTTTGCTAAATTTATTATAATCTAGGTGCATCGTTCTATCTAGCAAAGCTACCATGTCGTTCGGCAAATAAAACATATTAGTCACCTGTTGTTTTTTTATCGCATCTATTTTATTATCTATTGCTTGTTTATCTATACCGTATTTTTCAAATACATTCTTCATTTTCTCAAGGCTAAGGATCGCTACGAACGATACGCAAATAGGAAAATTGCGCTCATTTTCGCTACTATTGTCGCAAGAGTTGGATATTATCATTACCTTAGCGTTATGTCCGTCGTATATATTTTTGCATTCTATTATATCGGACTGCAAAAGTTTGGATTTATACTCGTTAAATATATTTTCAGGCATTATCATCTTTTCCAAGTTGTTTGGAAAATCATCAAGCGAATTTTTTAAAGCCTCTTTAGCACCATTACTAAGATATTGCGGTAGATACTTTTGTATCTCGCTTTGCGGAATTCCCATATTAAGCTAACAGATCCACTATATTATCATTGATTATTTTTGCAAAATCAGCATCCAAGTCATGAGAATTTTCTATGATATTTTCAGCGAAATTTAACATACTCCTAAATAACCGGTCATCAATACCGCTTATCTGCATCAAAGAGCTTATATCTAAAAATTTACTCGTATTGTTTTGCAAAAAGTTTATCTTCGGCATATTGACCTCAGTTGCATTTAGCGCCGAGACAATAAACATCGCGGGAAATATCTTATGTATATTAGTATTCAGGGTTAAATTTTGCATTTATATACTCCTCTTTGATGATTGAAAAAAACAGCTTTTTATTGCTCTCGTGCATCTTTTCAAGCGTCTCTTTTATATTATCTATGTCTATATCCAAATCTGCGTAAATCGTCTTTATATCTATCGTCGAGCCGTTAGTGTTTTTCTTATCTACTATGGCTTGCGCCGAACCGTTTATATTTACGTTGTTAGTTATGCCCTCAGAAGTTTCTGAAAAGCTTAACTGTTTACTGGCGCATTTTGTCGGGTAGTTTATTTTTATATCGACGTTTTCAAATATATCCTCGTCTTGGAAAAAATCTATATTTTGATACTCTAAATTTATAATCTTTTTTATAACTTTGG
>NZ_CALIIS010000089.1 GCF_938017705.1 uncultured Campylobacter sp. | reverse complement strand
GAGAAAGATATGGAATTTAACTTTAGCATAAAGTATACGCTAAATTTTAACTAGCCTTAAAGCTTCTACTAAAAACCCCTGCCTGGGCGGTGAAATTTTAAAATTTTACCGCTCTTACCGCTTTATCTTAGCTCGCAAAATTCCATCTTGACGAAGTAAAATTTTAAATTCGCCGCTTTTGCCGCATGAGCTTTTATAAACGGATTGGCGCCGTGAAATTTAAAATTTAAACGGAGAAAATTATGTCTTTTCAAATTTAGCCAAGCGAGCATCTTAAAGCGTTAAAATTTTAAATTTAAGCTGCGAAATTGCTAGGAAATTCCACTGATTTTAATGGAATTTTTACTATAATTTCGTATGAAATTTAAAAGATTAAAGGAAATTTATGATAGACGTTTACGACTTGGCGGTGATCGGCGGCGGTCCTTGCGGCATCGCTTCCGTAGTAGAAGCCAAAAGAAACGGGCTTGCGCACGTACTTCTGCTTGAAAAAGGCGACAACCACTCTCAAACGATTAGGCAGTTTTACAAAGATAAAAAGCGCGTCGATAAAGAATATAAAGGTTTTGACAGCGAGACGCGCGGCTCTATTTCGTTTGAAACCGGCACGAAAGAGAGCGTGCTAAATTATTTTGACGAGCTCTTAGATAGCGACGAAATCGATACGAATTTCAAAAGTGAGGTCGAAAAGATCGAAAAGCACGCAGATGAGTTTTATATCACGACTAGCTCGGCTGGATACCGCGCGCGCAACGTCATCGTCGCAATTGGCAGGATGGGCAAGCCCAATAAGCCCGCTTATAAAATTCCGCCTTCGATCACGCAACGCGTAAATTTCAATCTCGATAAATGCACGATCAATGAAAAAATTCTAGTCGTTGGAGGCGGTAACTCAGCCGCAGAATACGCTATAGCGCTATGTAAAACCAATGTCGTGACGCTTTGCTATCGCAAGGCTAAATTTACCCGCCTAAACGAGACGAACGAAAGCGACGTAATGCGCGAGACCAAATACGGCAACATCATCTTGCGCTTAGGTATCGATATAGAGGCTCTTGAGAATGAAAACGGCAAGGTGCTGGTAAAATTTGATGATGGCACCGAGCTAGTATTTGACCGTGTGATATACGCGATCGGCGGCACGAGCCCGATCGATTTTCTTAAAAAATGCGGCATCGCTTACGATGAAAACGGCGTGCCGATCGTGGATGAAAATCTCCAGACCGCCACTAGCGGGCTTTACGTCGGCGGAGATCTCATCAGCAGAAGCGGCGGATCGATCGTAGTAGCGATAAATCACGCCCATACCATCATCAAAAATATCCGCAGATGAGGCTTTATCAGCCAAAAAAGGGTTATCGCTACACGAGCGATACGATTTTTTTGTGGAATTTTATAAGAAGCTCAGGCGTGCGTAAAACTGACGTAGCATCGCAAAATGGCTCTTGGGCGCTGGGCTGTGGCGCGGAATTTAAAGACGCGACAGATGGAGGCTTTAATGCAAAATTTTACGCTGCGGATTTCGCAGGCGACGAAGTGGAATTTTGCACCGAGGATTGTGCTTTTAGCAAAGAAGAGTTGTATGCCGCTGACCATAGCACGGAGAACGATCGCGATTTTGGAGGTAAGGGCTGCGCTGAACTTCAAGCGGAATTTAAAATGGAATTTCAAGCGGAATTTCAGGAGAAATTTCAAAGCGAGCGCTATAAAAATTCCTATTTTCAAAGCTACGAAGCCCATCATGCTTTAAAGCCTGATATCGCAAGCGGTGAAAATTTTAAAATTTGTGACGAGCAAATCGCGCAGTCTTTAGAATCTCAAAAGACGCACGATAAAGATTTCGCGAGCAAATTTAAAGGCGCCAAAGCACGCGAGGATTTTGCTGCGGAGTGCTTGCGTGACGGCGGGTTTGCCGCTTGCAATGAGCGTAGCCTAAAAGGCGCGCTAAATCCGCGAGCGATATATGGCGACGTGCTGGATGTGGGCGCAGGATGTGGAATTTTAGGACTTTTACTAAAGCGCGATTTTGAGAGCATTAATTTAAGCTTGCTAGAAATTCAAGAGCGAAATTTAGAAATCTTAAGGCTAAATTCTTTGCAAAACGATCTGCCTGCCGAGATTTTGCACGCGGATTTCGCGGAGTTTAAAAGCAAAAAGCGTTTTGACTTTATCGTCTCAAATCCGCCTTTTTATCGAGAGCGCATTTCGCTTAGCAAAGAGCCTCATATGGCGCTTAGTAAGAGCGCAGCAAGCCTTAGCTTACGGGATTTTGTGCGATCTGCGAATGCTCATCTTAAGCCTGGTGGCACGCTTATTTTTTGCTACGAGGCGGGCAAGCTAGCTAAAATTTGCGAGCTTTTGGGCGAGTTTAGGCTAAATTTGACGAGGCTTGGTTTTATCTATCCCGACATTTCAAAGCCCGCTAAGCTCGCGCTTTTGCAGGCTCGTAAGAACTCGCGCTCGCCCTGTGAGATCGTCCTTCCGATCTACGCTAGCGCGCACGGAAGGCGCACCGAGCAAGCCCAAGCGATCTACAAAAGCGCGGATCTTACGAGCGTGGATTATGAGTGAGTTTGGCTTTAGCTTTGATGCAAGCGCGTGTGAGCGCTGCGGCGGTAAGTGCTGCACGGGAGAGAGCGGCTATATCTGGATAGATGAGAGCGAGATTGCGGCGTTGGCGGTAAAATTTAAAATTTCGCCCGCAAGGCTTAAAGAAATTTATTTACAAAAAATAGGCGCTAAATTTAGCGTAAAAGAAAAGCCCTTTGAAGGCGGTTTGGCGTGCGTATTTTTTGACGAGGCGCAGCGCAACTGCGGGATTTACGAGCTGCGCCCGAAGCAGTGTCGTAGCTTTCCATTTTGGGAATATTTTAAAACGCATACTAAAGAATTGGAGGAAGAATGTATCGGGGTAAGGTTTTTGGCGGAATTTTAATCGCGGCGATGATTTTAGCGCCACAGTATCTAAGTGCGGAGGGTAGGACGAATGCTGCAGTAGCGAAGCAGTCCGTTACGGATAAAAAGGCGTCTGATCGGAATTCCAGCATTGGCACAAAAAACAGTGCAAAAGATGCAATTAAAAAGAGCTTGATAAATCGCGGCGTAAGCGCTACAAGTATAACCAAAGAAAAGCTAAACCACGCGATGCGAGCGCAAGAAGACGCCGAGCTAAATTTCGATTTGCTTACAGCTTTGGAGCTACTGCATAAAGATCCCGTCGCATCGATGTTTTTATACGAAAAGGCATACAATAAAACAGGCTCGTCCGTTTATCTGCTAGAAGCGCTAAAGACTGCTTTTGCGATCAAAGATCGTAAAAATACGGCGCGCTATTTAAAGCTCGGCGAAAAAAGTCTAAGCTCAGACTCTGAGTATCTGCGAGTAAAAATCGGCTACTACTTAGGCATTAAAGATAATCTAAATGCCAATACTGCTGCTCTTAAGCTAGTCACCGTAGATCCAGTTTCGCGTAGTTACGCGATCTTAGCGGCGACATATTATGCGATGGAGAATTTTACTTTAGCCAAAACCTACTTCGAAAAAGCCTATGAGCTAGACAAAACCGACGAAAATCTCATCAGATTATGCGACGTGCTGCTAAATAAACTCGATGATTCGGACGGAGCGATCCGCATCATAGAGACGCATAGGCGCATCTACGGCTGTGCCCAGGGTATGGCGTGCGAGCTGCTAGCCGATGTGTATCGCGCGAATAAGCGCTATTTGGATGTCGCTAAGATCGATGAAGCGCTGTATGAAGCCAAAGGAGATAATAAATTCTTAGACGATATGATAGCGATTTATTACTACTCAAACAACTTTGATAAAATAATCGAGCTTTTGAAAAAATACGACTACAAGCGCGAGCTTCTAATCGATGCCTACGCGCATAAAAAAGACTATAAAACCGCGATTAAAATGGCACGCGATGAGTTTATGAAGACCAAAAATTACGACTTTCTGGCGATCGAGGCGATCTACGAATATGAAAGTGCGGGCAAAAGCGTGGACGCTAAAACCCTGTCTAGCGTAGTGGCAAAATTTGAAAATATCGCGCCGCAGCTTAAAGACCCCGTGCACCTAAACTACTACGGCTACATCTTAATAGATCACGATTTGGACGTTCGCAAGGGCATCGAGCTCGTCCGCCGCGCTCTACAAAAAGACCCCGACTCACCGTATTATCTGGACTCGCTTGCTTGGGGATACTACAAGCTTGGCGAGTGCGACAAGGCTAAAAATGAAATGGCTAAGATCAAAGACGCAGAATTTTTTAATTCTCCCGAAGGCAAAGAGCATTTGGAGGCGATCGATGCGTGCGCCGCTGGCACAGGCGTAGCGCCGCAGAATTCTATATCGCAAAACCCCGCTACGATAAAAGGCTCCGCGCCGAAAGATCAGGCGCCGCAAAGCCCGGCAATAAAAACTCCTTCGCCTAATTCCATAAAATCTACGGCGCCCGAAAGCTCTGCGTTAGATTCCGCGCGTCCAAGTCCCACCACAACGCAGAATTTGGCGCCAAAAGACTCCGCTTCGCAAAATTCTGCTGGGTCTGCAAATTCCGCGATTCAAAACCAGACACCAAATTCCGCGGCTTCTGAAAATTTTGCGACGCCTATAAATTCCGCCGCGCAGAATTCTGCCTCGTCAAGACAAAATTCTGTATCGAGGCAGGATTTTATGCCAGAGCAAAATTCTACGTCGAAAGAGCCCACCGGCTCTAAAATCCAGACACCAAAGCAGTAGCGATGATTTTGGATGAAATTTTAAAACGCACTCGCGAGGATCTGGCGCTTCGTAAAGAAAGACTGCCCGAGGATCTGCTTGGCCGCTCGCTAAGCGCCAATCCCTACGAGCCGCGCGACGTCATAAGCGCGCTTAGAAGCGATGAGAAGGATCCGCTTCGCATCATTGCCGAAATCAAAAAGGCAAGCCCGAGCAAGGGGATCATCCGCGAGGATTTTGAGCCGCTAAGCCTTGCCGTGGAGTACGAAAATGCAGGTGCGAGCGCCTTTTCGGTGCTAACCGAGCCGCATTATTTCAAAGGCGATTTGGAGTTTATCCCGCAGATCCGCCGCTACACTCGCACGCCCATCTTGCGCAAGGATTTCATCATAGATCGCTATCAGGTTCTCGAAGCGCTGGTTTATGGCGCGGATTTTATCCTGCTGATCGCCAAAGCTCTGGAAGGCAAGGAGCTGAGAGAACTGCTTGAGTTTGCCCGCAGGCTGGGGCTTGAGGCGCTGTGCGAGATCCACGATAAGGACGATCTGAAAAAAGTGGTCTTTGCAGGCGCTGATATTATCGGCATCAACCATCGAAATTTAGAGACTTTCGAGGTCGATACGAGCCTGAGCGAGCGGCTAATCCCGCTGATTCCAAACGGCAAGATCATCGTCGCCGAAAGCGGTCTGCACTCGCACGAGCAGCTTTTAAGCTTGCACGAGGCGGGCGTCGATGCGTTTTTGATCGGCGAGCATTTTATGCGCCAAAATGACGTCGGCGCTGCGCTGCGCGAGATAAAGCTCGGCGCGAGCGGCAAAATTTAAATTCGGCTCGTTTAATAGCGCAAGCTTAAACCCGAAGCGAGCGGTTAAATTTAGCGAACGGAGTGAAATTTTAAAGCAGTAAATTTTAAAATTCTGCGGACTTTAAAATTTAACGGCTCTTTAAATTTAGCGCCGCGCCGCAATTTAATATCGCACATCGCGCGAGAATTCACGCTACGCTTTGCATCGTGAGTTTGTTATTGCACATGGCGCGAACAGCTGCGGAGCGAGGTTTAAATTTACGCTTCGCATAGCTTCGCGCAGGCGGGTTTGCGCTTGCGGAATTTGACTGCTTAGGATTGCGAGTTTGCCGCAATGCCCTACATGTCGTACGCTTACGCAAGCCTAGTATTGGCGATTATATACGGCGCCGTAAATTTAATCGCAGCTCGCGATCTAAGCCGCCCGTAGGCTGCAATACATCGCGATTGGGCTTTAACTGAGCCGCAGTTACGCGTGACCGCGCCGCGTTAAATTTTACCACGTGTTGCGATGGTGATTGCGGCGCAGGTTTGGCACCGCGTATCGTGCCTGTGAGTGCGTCAAAGTTTTGTTATAATGCGCCGCGCAAACGACCGCGTAAATTTAAATCGCATGCCGCGTAAGCGTATGTGCTACGCCTTGGCGTCGCGAGCTTGTTATCGCACGCTGTGCGAACGGCTGCGGAGCGGATTAGACGCTATGTTTGCCGCGAGATGAGTGTCCACCAAATACGCGCCCGCCGCGGGCTTCGATCCGCAGAGTGCGTATTGCGCCGAAGTGCTCCGCGATTGCAAAGCATGTCGCGCCCTGCCACGTGCATAGCTCCGCATCGTGCGAGCAAGCGCAGACCGCGTAAATTTAAAATTTTATGAAATTTAGAAGTTTTAAATTCCAAATTTCATAGAATTTTGCTAAACGCAAATTTTAAAATTCCATAGAATTTTGGAATTTCGGAAAGGAAAAGAGATGGATTATCTTTGCGCCCCTTGGCGAAGCGAGTATTTTACCGAAAAAAGAAGCGGCTGTCCCTTCTGCGACGCGGCGGCGGATGCGGCGTTTGACGATCGCAACGGCGTGCTTTTCCGCGCGCAGCACTGCTTCGGGGTGATGAACCTCTACCCCTATAGCCCGGGCGCGTTTATGGTCATACCCTACGAGCACGTCGATAATATCGAGTGTCTTAGCGACGACGCGTGGGCGGAGATGAGCCGCTACGTGCGCGCCGGAGTGGGGATCTTAAAGCGCACTCTGGGTGCAAACGGCGTAAATATCGGTATGAATCTCGGCGCCGCCGCGGGTGCGGGCATAGCCGAGCACGTGCACTATCATCTCGTGCCGCGGTGGCAGCGCGATACGAATTTCATCACGACGATCGCAAACGTCCGCGTAAACGGCGTTTCGTTCGCCCCGCTTTTTGAGAAGCTAAAGGCGGCTTACGCGGAGATTAAAATTTAAATTCGGAAGATCGAGATGGTATCGGCATGGGTTAAAAAGAACGATAAATGGGGTTTTATCGATAAAACGGGAAAGGAGATAGCTTCTTGCGTCTATGATGACGTTTCGTATTTTAGCGAAGGCCTAGCATGCGTTAGAAAGAACGATAAATTCGGCTTCGTCGATAAAACGGGCAAAGAAGTTATTCCCTGCATATATGATCGGGCCGAGGAGTTTTGCGAGGGCTTGGTGCGGGTTAATAAGAACGATAAATTCGGCTTTATCGATAAAACGGGTAAAGAGGTGATTTCTTGTATATATGATGATGCTTATAATTTTGAGGAAGGACTGGCGGAAGTTCAAAAAAGCGGCTATTGGGGCTTTATCGATAAAACCGGCAAAGAGATCGTTCCTTGTATATATGATGATGTTGGCGTTTTTCGCGAAGGCTTGGCGGACGTTAAAAAGAACGATTATTGGGGATATATCGATGAAACGGGAAAAGAAGTTATTCCTTGCATATATGATCGGACCGGGAGTTTTTGCGAAGGCTTAGCAAAGATTGAAAAGGACGGCAAATGGGGCTTTATCGATAAAACGGGCACAGAGGTAGTGTCTTGTATATACGAGCTTGTTTGGGATTTCGACAATACCTTGTGCGGATATTATGACGAAATCAAATATTACGAAGGATATGTTAAAGTCAAAAAAGAGGGCAAATGGGGGCTGCTAGATGATGAGGATAATGAAATTGTAAAGCCGGTGTTTTATGACGAAGTAGAATTTGTGAAAGTTTTAAGCGACGACTATATCAAGATTATTTTAGACGGTCGCGAAATAATCGTTGATAAAAACGGCAAGATAATATCGTAAATTTAAAGGAGAGATAATGGTTAGCGTAGAGCAAGCGATCGAGGATCTGAAAAACGGCAAAATGCTCGTTATGGTCGATGACGTCGATCGCGAGAACGAGGGCGATTTGGTGTTTGCGAGCACCTTTAGCAGCGCACAGAAGGTAAATTTTGCGATCACGCACGCTCGCGGAGTGCTGTGCGTGGCGCTTAGCCCGCAGATTGCGCAGCAGCTAGATCTAAATTTGATGGTCGATAAAAACACCTCGAATCACGAGACCGCATTTACCGTCACGATCGACGCGAAGGACGCCAAGACGGGCGTAAGCGCGTATGAGCGCAATATGACGATCGAGCTGATGTCGCGCGTGGGCGCTCGCGCGGATGATTTCGTCCGCCCGGGGCATATCTTCCCGCTTATCGCCAAAAGCGGCGGCGTGCTCGCCCGCACGGGGCACACCGAGGGCTCTACGGATCTATGCCGCTTGGCGGGGCTTTCGCAAAGCGCCGTGATCTGCGAGATCGTCAAAGACGACGGCGATATGGCGCGCAGGGACGATCTGGAAAAATTCTGCGCGCAGCACGGCATCAATATGATCTCGGTCGCGCAGATCGTGCAGTACCGCCTAAAACACGAAACTCTCGTTAAATTTAGCGAGCCAAAAAGCGCTCTGCTGTGCGGCGAAGCGGCGAAATTCTACGACGTGAGCGATCACGAGGGCAACGAGCACCGCGCCTATATTTTCGGCGAGCTGGGAAAGAGCGCGCAGACGAACGTGAAATTTCATAAAATTTCAAGCGATCTGGAATTTTTAAGCGATATGAAATTTAACGATTTCATGCGCGATCTGAACGTTTTGCGCAAAGAGGGCGGCGTGCTTTTGATGCTAAAATCCGCGCAAAATCGCACTGATTTTAAGAGCTTTGGCATCGGAGCGCAAATTTTGGCGCATCTGGGCGTGAGAAAAATCAAAATTTTAAGCAAGAGCGAGCCGAAAGACTACGCGGGGCTTAGCGGATTCGGGATCGACATAGTTTGATAGCTCATATCGATTTGGACAGCTTCTTCGTCTCTGTAGCGAGGCTTGCGGACCCCGCGCTTGCGGGCAAAAAGATCGCGGTCGTCGGAGGCGGCGACGAGGAGATTTTCGGGGGCAAGAGCGAGCTTGGCAGCGTGATTTTAAGCGCGAGCTACGAGGCCAGAGCCGACGGCGTGCACTCGGCTCAGCCCGTAAAACAGGCGCTTGCTCTGTGCCCACAGCTCATTTTGGTGCGCGCCAGACATGGCGAATACCGAAAAATTTCACGCGAAATTTATGAGTTTTTACTAAGCTTTACGCCCGAGATCGAAAAATTTAGCATCGACGAGTTTTTTCTAAATTTACGTGGCACGGCATACGACGCGGACGCGCTGGGCTTTGCTGCGTTTTTACAAAGCGAGATTATGCGCCGTTTTAGCCTTCCGTGCAGCGTCGGTCTTAGCGAAGCAAAACTTATCGCAAAGCTCGCCACCAGCCTTGCCAAGCCCTTCGGCGTGCGGCAAATTTTAAAATCGCAAATCGCGCGCGAGCTATCCGCCGTGCCGGTAGCGAAATTCCCGGGCATCGGCAAGGCGGCGCAAAAAACGCTCGGCAAATACGGCATCGTAAGCTTCGGCGACGCGCTAGGACACAGAGAAATTTTTGAAAAGATGGGCGCAAACGGCAGGAAAATTTTTGCAGCCCTTAGTGGCGAGGATGAGGGCGAGGTCGTCTCAAAGCGCGAGCGCAAAAGCATCGGCTTTGGGCGCAGCTTCGCGCCGTGCGCCGATCGGGACGAGCTGCGGCGTAAAATTTTAATTTTGGCGCGCCATTTGGCAGGCGAAGTGCTCGCAAGGGGCCTAAAGCCCGCGACGTATGATCTAAAGATCCGCTACAAATCGCGCGAGGAGTTTTCGCATCAGATCAGCCAGGATAGGGCGTTTAGCCTAAGCTTGCTGAGCGAGACCGCGCTTGAACTGTTTAGGCTCTGCGACGTGAAAAAAAGCGCACAGATAATCCACGTAGCGCTAAATCTTTCAAATTTCGGCGGCAGATCAGGCGGCTCGCTACTTTTTGGCGAGATCGATAAAAAGCAGCAGAGCTTGGATCGATCTTTAAGCAGGATTTGGGAAAAATTCGGCATCGAAAAGCTAAAAAAAGCGAGCGAAATTTGATTAAATTTAAAGGAAAAAGATGAAATTAGGCGAGCTATACTCGGTGATCTGCATAATCTTCGCGACGAATTTCAGGGGCGTGATAGATGAGCAGAAGTTGCGCGGCTTGGGCAAAAACTGGATCATCGTAAATAAAAATATCGAGAACAAAAACGGCCACGAGCTTTGGCAAAAGGTACAAGGCGAGCCTTACGAGGCGCTAGAGCGCGATTTTGAGGCGCTAAAAGGGGCGTTTGAGATGGATTTTTTCAAGCTCATAAGCGAAAGCGAAGTGGAGCTGTTTTATGAAAAATGCCGCTTCAAAAAGCCTTTTGCAGAGCTTAAAAGCGCTCACGCGGCCAATATGCTAGCACTTCTTGCCATGATCTTTAAGCAAAACACAGACGCGAAATCGCATAAAATTTTGACGCTATATCTGGCGCAATTTATTATTCCTAGCTTTTCCGCGCTTGCTACGCACGTGCAGATAAACGCTAAAAGCAGCTACTACAAGGCGCTCGGGTGGTTTTTGGCGGATTTTTGCCGCGTGGTGAAAGAGACGCTGGGGCTTAGGGTTTAAAGAAGCGGAATTTTGAAGCTTTGCGGTGCGAAATTTTAAAATTCTAAACGATTTTGGCGGCGCAGAATTCTATGGAATTTTAGAATTTTGCCTGCCCGGAATTTTAGCGGCATGGAATTTTACAAAATTTTAAAATTTCGTAGTCCGCGAAATTTGAGATGAAATTTTAAAGGAAAAATTTGAATTACTGGAACGAAATTTACGCCCACTTTGATCCCGTGGCATTCAGCGCGTTTGGTATAAACGTGCACTGGTACGGCATTATGTATGTTTTGGCGCTACTTACGGCGCTATTTATGGCAAAGTATTTTGTAAAAAAAGACGGCCTTGGCTTTAGTGATAAGATGCTTGATCGCTACTTTATCTGGGTTGAAGTGGGCGTCATTTTGGGCGCGCGGCTGGGATATATCGCGATTTATTCGGGCGAGGCGGCGTGGTATTTCAGCCATCCGTGGCAAATTTTCAACCCCTTTCATAACGGCGAGTTCGTGGGCATTCGCGGTATGAGCTATCACGGCGCGGTCGTCGGATTCGTGATCGCGACGGTTTGGTTTTGCAAAAAATTTAAAACCGATATGTGGGCGCTGCTCGATCTCGTGGCGCTTAGCGTGCCGCTTGGGTATTTTTTCGGACGCGTGGGAAATTTTTTAAATCAGGAGCTTTTCGGGCGCGAGACGAGCGAGCCGTGGGGGATTTTGGTGGGCGGCACGTTGCGTCACCCAAGCCAGCTTTACGAAGCGGTTTTGGAAGGACTGGTAATTTTCGTGATTTTATTTTTCTACCGTAAATTTAAGAAATTTAACGGCGAGCTGATATGTTTGTACGCGATGCTATATACGGCGTTTAGATTTTTTGTAGAATTTTTTAGGCAGCCGGACGATGGGCTTGGCTTTGTATTTTTAAATTTATCGATGGGGCAAATTTTATCTTTGGTGATGTTTTTGATAGCAGTTTTCTTAAAGCAGTCTTTGAAGAAAAAACTAATTTGCAGAAATTAAATTAATCTAAAGTTAAAAAGTAATATAATCTCTTTACAAAAATGTAAATTTTCGTTTAGCGGGGATTTATAATCATCTTTTTTAAGGAGAACCTATGCTAGGTCGCATTGAAGGCTTTACGGGCAGATCCATAGACGGCAAAAAAAGCCGCATTATGGCTTTGCAAGACGTGGCGCAAAGCATCAGCGGGCTGATTTTGGCCTGTTTTATGCTGTGTCATATGATATTTACCGGCACGATTCTGATCGGTAAGGGCGCGTTTGAGGGCGTCGTACATTTCGCCGAACCAGGCGGAATTTATTTCGTTACAAACATCGTCGCTTTCGTGATTTTCGTGATTTTCGTAGTTCACGCGTTTTTGGCGATGAGAAAATTTCCGGCTAACTACGCCGCTTACAGGGCGTTTAAAGCGCACAAAATGCGAATGAAGCATTGCGACACGACGCTTTGGTGGTTTCAGTTTTGGACGGGATTTTTCCTATTTTTCTTCGCGGCGGCTCATATTTTAACGATCGTATTCGGTCCTAAAATCACCGCAGATCTTGCTATCGCACGTTTTGGACAGCTTCACCTATTTTATTTCGTTTTATTGATTTTCGTAGTAACTCACGCTAGCATCGGAATTTATAGATTATATATGAAATGGATCAGCATAGACGGCACGAAGGCGGAAATTCAAAGGAAAAGAGCTCTCATCAAAAAGACGGTTTTCATCGTTTGGGGTGCATTTTTCCTGCTTTCGATAATCGCCGATTTCAAATGGTTAAGTTTAGAATAGGGAGCTTAGGATGAATGTAATATATTGCGATTCTTTAGTTATTGGCGGCGGTTTGGCGGGCTTAAGAGCTGCGATCGCTACCGGAGAGAAGGGGCTTAGCACCATCGTTTTGAGTCTGATCCCCGTTAAGCGCTCACACTCTGCGGCAGCTCAAGGCGGCATGCAGGCATCGCTTGGAAATTCCAAAATGAGCGAGGGCGACAACGAGGACGTGCACTTTGCCGATACCGTAAAAGGTAGCGACTGGGGCTGTGATCAGGATGTCGCTAGGATGTTTGCGCAAACGGCGCCTAAAGCGATCCGCGAGCTTGCGGGCTGGGGCGTTCCTTGGACCAGGATTACTAGAGGCGAGCGAAGCGCTATTATCAACGCTCAAAAAACCACGATTACCGAAAAAGATGAGGTTCACGGACTTATTCACAGCCGCGACTTCGGCGGTACGAAAAAATGGCGAACCTGCTATACCGCCGATGCTACGGGACATACGATGCTTTTTGCCGTTGCGAATGAAGCGCTAAAGCATAACGTCGATATTCATGATAGAAAAGAAGCGATTGCGCTAATTCATGCAAATAACCGCTGCTACGGCGCAATCGTGCGCGATTTGGTTACCGGCGAAATTAGCGCATACGTCTCGAAAGGCACACTGATCGCTACCGGCGGCTACGGCAGAGTTTATAAACACACCACAAACGCCGTCGTTTGCGAGGGTATAGGTGCTGCTATCGCGCTTGAGACGGGCGTCGCGCAGCTTGGAAATATGGAAGCGGTGCAGTTTCACCCTACGCCTATCGTTCCGAGCGGAATTCTACTTACCGAGGGTTGCCGCGGCGACGGCGGAATTTTGCGCGATGTGGACGGCTACCGCTTTATGCCGGATTATGAGCCTGAGAAAAAAGAACTTGCTAGCCGCGACGTCGTAAGCCGCCGCATAATGGAGCATATAAGAAAAGGCAAGGGTGTCAAAAGCCCTTACGGCGAGCACGTTTGGCTTGACATATCGATCCTCGGACGCGAACATATCGAGAAAAATTTACGCGATGTACAAGAAATTTGCGAGATTTTCAACGGCATCGATCCTGCCGACACCGAGGTAATAACCGACGAGCAGGGCAGAAAGCGCGGTAAAGGCTGGGCTCCGATCCTTCCTATGCAGCATTACTCGATGGGTGGCATCAAAACAAAAGCTACGGGCGAGAGTCCAACGCTAGCTGGACTTTTCAGCGCGGGCGAGGCTGCGTGCTGGGATATGCACGGCTTTAACCGCTTGGGCGGAAATTCCGTCGCCGAAACCGTCGTCGCGGGCATGATCGTGGGCGAGTATTTTGCGGAGTATTGCCAAGGACACGACGTCGATATCAATACGCACGATATCGAAAAATTCGTAGATAAAGAGCAAAACTATATGAAAAGCCTGCTTGAAAAAGAGGGTAAATTTAACGTATTCGAGATCAAAAACAAGATGAAAGACGTGATGTGGGAGCACTGCGCGATCTTCCGTACCGGCGAGGGGTTAGCCAAAGCCGTAAAAGAGCTTGAGGAGCTTTACAAGCAGTCCTTGGACGTCAAAGTAAGCAATAAAGAGCTTTTCGGAAACCCAGAGCTTGAGGAGGCTTATCGCGTACCGAAGATGCTAAAGCTTGCGCTTTGTATCGCCAAGGGCGCGCTTGATCGCACAGAAAGCCGCGGCGCGCACTTCCGCGAGGATTATCCGAAACGCGACGATCTAAACTGGCTAAAACGAACGCTTGCAAACTGGAAAGAGGGCGATACGATGCCTACCTTGACCTATGAGCCGCTTGATATTATGAAGATGGAGATGCCGCCTGCGTTCCGCGGATACGGCGCCAAAGGCAATATCATCGAGCATCCAGACAGCGCCGTGCGCCAAAAAGAGGTCGATGAAATTCGCGAAAAAATGCAAGCCGAAGGCAAAGGCAGATATGAAATTCAAGAAGCATTGATGCATTATGAATTGCAGCCAAAATATAAAGCACCTAACGAAAGAGCAGGTATAGGATATGAGTAGAAAAATAACAATAAAGGCATTTAAGTATAATCCGCTAAGCAAAATTTCAAAGCCGCACTTCGCTACTTACGAGATCGAAGAGACCGACGGAATGACGTTGTTTATCGCGCTTAACGTGATTCGTGAGAGATTTGATCCCGAGCTAAGCTTCGACTTCGTTTGCCGCGCGGGTATCTGCGGTAGCTGTGGTATGCTCGTAAACGGCAAGCCGCAGCTTGCGTGCCGCACGCTTACTAAGGACTATCCGGACGGCGTGATCGAGCTTATGCCGCTTCCATTTTTTAAGTTGCTAAAAGATCTTAGCGTCGATACGGGCAACTGGATGAATGCTATGAGCAAACGCGTAGAGAGCTGGATTCACACCGATCACGAAACCGACATCTCTAAGCTTGAGGAGAAGGTTGAGCCAGAGGTTGCGCAGGAGGTTTTCGAGCTGGATCGCTGCATCGAGTGCGGTATCTGCGTAGCTGCATGCGGCGTAGCGATAATGCGAAAAGACTACATCGGCGCCGTCGGTATCAACCGCGTGGCACGCTTTCAGATCGATGCGCTGGATAAGCGAACCGATGAGGATTTTTACGAGCTAATCGGCGATGATGACGGAGTATTCGGCTGTATGACGCTGCTAGGCTGCGAAGACCACTGCCCTAAGCACCTTCCGCTTCAAAGCAAAATCGCATATGTTCGCCGCAAGCTTGCCGCTCAGGGCAAATGCGGCTGCGGCGACAAATAAAATTTAAGCGGGATCTTCCCGCTTAAATTTATCTTCTAAATTTCGCTTTTTTAAATTACAGACTATGGTTATTCAAAATTAACTTTATGGTTGGATGATCAAATTTATAATATTTTTTTAATACTTCGTTTATTATAGCAAGCACTGAGAAATATATAGTAGAAAATTCCAATTCCAAAAGCTCTAAGAGCTTTAAGGTTAAAATTTTACAGATCATTTAAATTTATAGATACTCTTTGCCTAACAGCCATAAGTATTGATCGATTTGGCGTAACGAGTAACGCTTAAGATTATAAAATTTTATGAATTCTCTCAAGATACGACTAAATTCCTTATAATTTTTTAGGTCATCTCGCTTGAATTCGCAAAATTTATCTTTTTTTGCAAAGTATAAAAGATCTTTTTGTACGAAAGAATCAAAGATTGCATAAACGTCTGCTTGATGATGTGCGCAGTATTTACTAGCAAATGAATAAAAATTCCTACTTTTACCGTTTTTCATCGTAACGATTGCAATATCATTTATTAAACCTAAATCACCTGCCTTTAGTCGTTTATCAATGTCTAAATTTAGGATATGCTTTGCAACTCTAAATGTGTCTAAAATGTTTGTGCTATAAAAATCGTTTAATAAACAGACCTTTATAAGCACATCTTCTATTATTTGATTTGTAGGACGCTCTGCAAAAATTTCCACGATGGCTTTTTCTTGTAAAACATAATTACCGAGCGTCTCCCATTTTCTCAAATATTTTTCTACCTCTACTTCACAAGGGCACGGAATATTGGCGATCTCTTTACTCATAAATTTCTTCCTAGCTTTGTTTCGATTTCAAATTTATCTCTTACGCAGTCAAATGCTTTACAAATGGCGTCGAATAGTGTAATGTCACCAGGCTTTACTTCGCCTGCGGAGACATAGAAGCTCTCATACGCTAGGGTTGGTAGATATTGTCCTTCGTCCATCGGGGCTTTGATTGGAGCTTGCAAACCCGCATTTTCTAGTGGATTTTCACCACCTATGTATTCTTGCCATGAGTCGTAATCTTTGCCCGGGCGAGTCCCTCCATTTTGCAGTACATAAGAGTATAAGCTTAATGCTATTTTGCCACTCTCTATTGGTATTAAAGCTATTTGAAAGCTAGGAGTTATACGACCGCGCCCATTTGAAGCTTCTACACTTTGCGCGCGCGTAACTACTATGTAGCAGTTTGTCGTATCGCCTCTGCGGTAAGTTTGATGGAATTCACAGCTGTAGTGTTCATTTAGCTGTTTGCAAAGCGCTTCGGCAATAGCTTTGTTTGCGCCTCTAGGATTCTCTGTTCCTCCTTTAGTATCGCTAGGTGTAGCAGTTGAGGTTATAGACGAATACTTTAAAGCCTTTTTTAAAAGCTCTGTTTCGTTCTCGTCTATAACGCCGTTATTATCGCTATCTAAAAGAGATAAAATTTCATTGAAAAACTCAGTAAAATTTGCCTTTTCATCGTCTGTTAAGTCTTTCGCCGAAGCGAATATATCACTTTTGCAATCTATCAGCTTCTCAAATAACTCTTCGCTTATAAGCTCTTGATTTTGCACCAAGAGCTTATACATATATTCAAATTTATTTTGCATGCAAAGCGTAGCAAAGAGTATCAATTTGCTATCGTCTTTTAATTTCTCTTCGGCTATGCTGTTTATTACGAGCTCAAGTAGATTGTAAGAGTTAAATAGTCTTTTCATGCTGCGCGGATTATTTCTCCACATACTGCTGCATCTAACATTCCATAACCAACATAGCCAGCATGAGCAGGCTCATGTCCACTTCCTCCACCACTAATTAAAGCAACTTTGTCAACTTTTTTACGTAATTTTTGATATCATAAATATCGATCGGCATTTTAAACGGTACTTGAATAATTTTATCGAAAAAGCTTTTTGCTTTTTTAGGCGTTATATCTGAGCTATATTTTTCGCGCACACCTTGGAATATGACGCTAGAATCGACCGCTAGGATAAATACGCACTTTTCACAATCTAAATAATTTTTTAGAACTTCTAAAAGCTCGACTGCGCGTGATGGGTTTAGCCTATCCAAATCATCGACGAAGATTACTAGCTTCTCTTTGTTGCGAGCTTTGAGTGCAAAATTTACGCATTTTTCAAATTCGGCACGTAAATTTTTAACTTCAAGTGCGGCGTAAGTAGGAGAACTTTGGTTTAAGCAATCCATAGCGTTTCCTACCGCGGCACCTATTTTTTCGCCTAAAAATCTATCGGCGGCGAGGGTTACGGCGTTTCTCGCGATAGAACCTATGGAATTTAGCGCTTTATCAAAGCCCTTTCTGACCTCGCCTTTGGCACCGATGGATTCTACTATTTCGCGCATAAATGAAACTGTAAGCTCGCTATCTAGGTTAAATTGCGAATATTGCCACGTATTAAACCAAACTGGATAAATTTTTGTATCTAACTTTTCACGTGTCATTTCCATCATAGATGTTTTACCAGAGCCCCAATCGCCTTGAATAGCTATCGTCAGTGGAGTGGAGCACATACCGATAAACTTAGCAAGCCCTTCAATATACGGATTTAGCCCAAAAAGATCATTTTTAGCGGGTAGATCGGTAAAAGTGGCAGTATTTTTAGCCATAGATTTTCCTTTTTAAATTCCATAAGTTATTTTTGAAATCTTGAAGATTTTACTCGAAACTTCGAGAATTTCGGGCAGAATTTCATCGAAATTTTAAAAATCCGAGCGAATTTTTAAAATTTACAATCTACCTTGTGCTGAGTTCGACTTTTGCCATTTTGCTTTATATTCGCTATTAACGAAGCAAATTTTAAAATCGGCTCTATTTTCGTTATTGGTGTAGGCGATCTTCGTGTAGCCATTTTTATCTTGGTCTACTACATACCATAGCCCATCGCTTTTTGCTTTGTAATCCTGATTTACTACATAAACTAAAAGATCTGCCTTGTATTCTTTATCTGTTACGAACACCGTAAAATCGGGATGAGAACTCTTTGTGATACAAATTTTTGCCATTACTTCTCCTTTGAAAAATATTTAAAATTGTACTCCCTTGCTTATTAAAATTTATTAAATTTAAAATGTAAACTGGCTTAAATTATTATCTTGATTTTTGCTTTAATTAGAATTTCGGAATGGAGCTAATTCTCTTTCTGAAATATTAAAATTCTATATATTACGCTTAAATTTAGACTATAAGCGGTTGGAATTCCTAAATACGGCTACAAATTCTTAAATTCCATCTCTAGCTCTTTGCGCCAGTCTTGCAGTGCGCGCTCTGCGTCCGCGGCATATTTTTCGATCAAAGCGTCCGTTTTATTGAGAAACTCAAATAGCTTGCCCTCCCACACGGCGGGATTTAGGTTACTTTGATGCATCGTTTTTATATAAACCAGCTCCTTGCTAAGAGCCTCAAGCTCGTCAAGATAGCTCTCGCGAGCGCTTTCGTCGTGCAGCTCTAGCCGCTTTAGAGCTCGCAGTTTGCCCTCTAAAATATCGCAAAATTTCATATACCTTTGCGAGTTAAGCTCGGGATCTGCGGCGTCTGCGCGCGCGGAAGCCTTTTGAACCTGAAAATACACGAGCGCGCCCACCGCAAGGGCGACTGCGAACATCAAAGCGAAATTAGCCATTTTTTCTCCTTAAACCGTCCAAGCCCACGACTGCAAGCCCGAACCAAATTAGCGAAAAGCTTAAAATTTTGTAGCTCTCAAGCTCCTCGCCGTAGATAAATACCGCGATTAGCATGCTCATGCTAGGGCTGATGTATTGCATAAAGCCGATCGTAGATAGCGGCAGATACTGCGTGCTTACGGCGAAAGTAAGCAGCGGCAAAATCGTAATCAGTCCGCTTGCAAACAGCAGCGCGCCGCTTGCGCTAAAGCCGAAAGCGCCGCTTCCTTTCAGCGCGCAGTAGATCAGAAACGCGAGTGCAGGCAGCAGCATCAGCGTCGTCTCGCAAAACAACCCCTCAAAGCTAGGCACTTTTACCTTCTTGCGTAGGAGCCCGTAAAATGCAAAGCTAAGCGGCAGCACGAGCGAGATTATAGGAAGCCTACCCAACGCGTAAATTTGCACGCCGATCGCCGCAAAGGCTAGCAGCAGAGAAAATTTCGCCGCCGCGCTTAGCCGCTCGCGCAGAAACAAAGCGCCCAAGAGCACCGAAAATAGCGGATTTATGAAATACCCGAGGCTGGTGGCTAAAATTTGATCGGAATTTACCGCGTAGATATAAACTCCCCAGTTCGTGCTGATAAGCAGTCCCGTACAAAGCAGCGTGAGAGCGATTTTGGGGGTGCTAAGAAGCCGAGCGACGTTTTTTAAACGATGCGTAAAGCAGAGAAAAACGAGCAGTAGTAGGAAGGACCAAACGACGCGATGCGCTAAAATTTGCACCGCGTCCACGTCTTTTATGAGCTTAAAAAATATCGGAAAAACGCCCCACATAAGAAAGGTCACAAATGCAAGCATTAGTCCTTTAGCGCGATCGTTTTCCATAAAATTCCTTCCAAATTGCCTAAAGGCGCTATTTTAAGATTTTTTGGGTTAATAAAAGCTTATTTGGGTATAATCGTGAAATTTTACGAAACCTAGGAGGGGCTATGAGTTGGAGTAGGACGTCGTGGAAAGATTATAAAATTTTACAGCAGCCGATCTATCAGGATGAAAGTGCGGTGCAGGCCGCTAAAGAGCGCCTTTACAAGCTGCCGCCGTTAATTTTCGCGGGCGAGGTGCGAAATTTAAAAGCCGAGCTTGCGCGCGCCAGCGAGGGCAAGTCTTTTCTGCTTCAAGGCGGCGATTGCGCGGAGAGCTTTAATGATTTTAGCGCGAATAATATCCGCGATATGTTTAAGGTAATGCTTCAGATGGCGATCATTCTTACCTTTGCGGCGGGACGTCCCGTCGTCAAGGTGGGTCGCATCGCGGGGCAGTTTGCAAAGCCGCGCAGCAGCGACTTCGAGGAGGCGGGCGGCGTGAGTTTGCCTAGCTACCGCGGCGACATAATCAACGGTTTTGAGTTTAGCGAAGCGGCGCGCAAGCCGGATCCTGCGCGCATGATCGAGGCGTATCATCAAAGCGCTTCGACGCTGAATCTTCTGCGCGCCTTTTCTCGCGGCGGTCTTGCGAACCTGCACGAAGTGCATAAGTGGAATTTGGGCTTTTTGAAAAAGGGCGAGCTGGAGGCTAAATTTAACGAGCTCAGCGATGAAATTTCGCGCACGCTTAAATTTATGGAGGCATGCGGGCTGAGCGCTGCGAATTCCCCGAGCCTTGCCGAGACGGTGCTTTATACCTCGCACGAGGCGCTGCTGCTGCACTACGAGGAGTGCCTGACGCGCATCGATAGCACCAGCGGCGATTGGTACGATTGCTCGGCGCATATGCTTTGGATCGGCGAGCGCACGCGCGGCGCGGACGATGCGCACGTGCATTTTTTAAGCGGTATCAAAAACCCTCTCGGCGTCAAGATCGGCCCGAGCGGCACTGCAGATGAAATTTTGCGCCTTTGCGACAAGCTCAATCCGCAAAACGAAGCAGGCAGGCTAAACGTCATCATCCGCATGGGCGCGGATAAGATCGGCGCGCGGCTGCCGCAAATTTTACGCGAGCTAAAGCGCGAGGGCAGGGCGATCCTATACAGCATCGATCCGATGCACGGCAACACCGTCAAGGCCGCGAACGGCTATAAAACGCGCGAATTTTCTAAAATTTTAAGTGAAGTTCAGAGCTTTTTCGAGATCCACGCCGCGGAGGGCACGCACGCAGGCGGCATTCACCTTGAGATGACCGGTCAAAACGTCACCGAGTGCACGGGCGGCTCGTTTAACGTGACGCAAGAGACGCTAAAACAGCGCTACGAAACGCAGTGCGATCCGCGCCTAAACGCAGATCAGGCGCTAGAGCTTGCGTTTTTGCTCGCCGATAATCTAAAAAAGGCGGAGTAGTCCGCCTTTTGTTGCGCGAGAATTTGGTTGCGGCTTGGAATTTAATCGTAGTTTGGGATATTTTACGTAAGTTCGCGCCGCGACTGTGCTTTGCGCTTGAAACGCTTTAAATTTAATCATATCTTGACGCGAGCAATTTTAAATTTACGCGGCTTTAACTACAGAGCGGCTTTGGGTGCAGTTTCGGAGTGGCCGAAATATAGACGATTGAAATTTATACGGGAAAAATTCCAAACCCTATCGCAATGCGCCGTAGGTCAAAATATAGAGAATTGAAGCTTATACCTCGCGTGAAAACGTAAGCCGCGTAAGCTCGCCGCCAAAATACGAGCAATTGAAAATTTTGCGGCGTCGCGCTGCGATAAAATTTCTTTTTGCAGAGGCTTTGAAAACTTCTTAGCGGCTAAATTTATCCTCGCGGGCTTGGCGGCTTAAAATTTTAAATTCACTCTGCATGGAATTTTAAAATTTTGCGCCGCCGTGAAATTTTAAAATTTAACGCTAAATCTATGGCTTGCGGAATTTCATCTTTAAATTTCGCCGCGTAAATTTGATCACTCGCTTCTGCGGGTACGTCGCTTATCTGTGTGTGCTCAAGTTGGCGGCAGACTAAGCGGTAAATGTAGCTACGCAAGCTCGCCTCCATTTTTTGTACATAGCAAAAGAGAACGCCCCGCTATCTGCGGCATTCGGCATAAGTACTGCACAAAAGCCTCTTGCTTGAGATAGGTGAGACAAACAGACGCTGCAGCCGCTGCGGCGTGCGTTCTACCAGCCCATAAACTTCCGTTTAATCTTTGATAATACATGTGTCGGATGAGAGCGACTTTGCGTCTACTTTAAATTTTAGAGCGTGATCTCGCAGTAAATTTTAAACCTAAAATCTATCTTTGTATTTCTAAATTTTGGGTTGAAATTCTTTGAGTTGTGCCGTCGCGTATCGTGCCGCTATAAAATTCCATACCTCAAATTTAAAGAAAAATTCTGCGGGGCGGTGAAATTTCAAAATTCTGCCGCGCAAAATTTACGCAAGGTTTTTGCTTGCGCGATCGCGCGATAAAATTCCTAGGACGCGCAACCTGGGCGAGATTTTAAAATTTAAAAATCCCGCACTCAAGAAAAAAGCGATAAAATTTTATCGCTTTTAAAATTTTAGGCTCGCTTTTTGGATTTTTTTAACACCAGCGCAACTACTGCGATCGCGACATTTACGTCGTGCGTGATGCTAAGGCTTGCGGATTTGATATGAAATTTTTTACGGATTTTTTTACGTATTTTTAGATGCGGCGCGCCCAGGGCGTCTTTGTAAATTTTGGCGTCTTTGAAGCCAAACTCCGCGCCGATGCCGGTGCCTAACGCCTTGCTAAGCGCCTCTTTGGCGGCATAGACGCCCGCGATACTTTCGTCGCGCAGCGCGGAGGAGCACTCAGATTTTTTCAAAATGCGCTTTAGAAATTTCGTGCCGTATTTTGCGCGCAGCGCCGCAATCCTGCGCACCGCGGTTATGTCCGTGCCGATCTTTATCACGGTTTGGCGCTCCGCGGTTTAAATTTAATCACGATTGCAAGCTCCCTTTAATCTCGATGTCGATGATCTTATCGCCCTGCCTGATCGCGTCTAAAACCGCCAGGCTAGGCTGATCCACGATACGACCGAATACCGTATGCACGCCGTCTAGGTGCGGCTGTGCGCTGTGGCAGACGAAAAACTGGCTTCCGCCCGTATCGCGTCCCGCGTGCGCCATCGATAACGCGCCGCGCACGTGCTTGTGCTTTTGGCGGTCGCATTCGCACTTTATGCGCCAGCCCGGACCTCCCGTGCCGGTGCCGCGCGGGCAGCCGCCTTGGATCACGAAATTTGGAATTACGCGGTGAAAATTTAGCCCCTTGTAAAACCCGCTGCGCGCAAGGCTAGCGAAATTCGTAACCGCCTGCGGGGCTTCGTCGCCGAAAAGCTCCAGCTTCATATCGCCCTTTTCGGTTTTTATCACGGCGTATTTATCGCGCGCCAAAGCCGTCGCGTCGATGTCGTAAATTTTTAAGCTTTCCATTTTTTCTCCTATGCGATGTTGGTGTAAACTGCCTGCACGTCGTCGTCATCCTCTAGCCGCTCGAGCAGTGCATCGATGTCGCCCAGCTGCTCCTCGCTAAATTCGTGCTTTTCGTTAGCGATAAATTTTAAACTTGCGCTGATGATCTCAAGCCCTATCTTTTCGATACCTTCGTTTAGAGTGCCGAAGCTTTCGTATTCGCCGTAGATTAGAAGCGTCTTTTCAAGCTCACCCCTGTCGTTTTCAAACTCGTTGATCTCAAGCTCGCTAAGACCGAAGTCGATGAGCTCAAGCTCCAGCTCCTCAATGTCGCGGCTCGGCAGCTTGGTCTCAAAAACGGCCTTGTGCGAAAACATAAATTTCAAACTGCCGCTCGGCAAAAACTCGCCTTTGGCTTTATTTAAAATCGACTTTACGTTTGCGACGGTGCGGGTCGGGTTGTCGGTGGCGCATTCGATTATGAGAAGTGCGCCGTGGGGCGCCTTGCCGTCGTAAAAGATCGTTTTGATATCGGCGCTATCCTTGCCGCTTGCGCGCTTGATAGCCGCGTCGATGTTGTCTTTGGGCATATTTTGCGCCTTTGCCGTGGCGATCGCGGCGCGCAGTTTGGAGTTCATCAGCGGATCTTCGCCGCCCTCTTTCGCAGCCATCGTTATGGCCTTGCCCAGTTTTGGGAAAAGTTTGCTCATCTTCCCCCATCTAGCTTCTTTTGAAGCGCGTCTGTATTCAAAAGCTCGTCCCATAAAATTCCTTAAAACTTAAATTTAAAAACGGGTGATTATAACGAAAAACCCTTAAATTTCAGGAGCGGGCGTTGAAATAAAATTTATTAAAAAGTAGTATAAGTTTTGAAATTTTAATCCAAAGGAGAGGTTCATGGCTTTGAAACAAAGCGTAAAATTTAAGGCGCAAAATATCCACTGCGAAAACTGCGCGAGGACGATCAAAAACGCGCTTAAGGATGATTTCGGCGAGATCGAGGTGGACGTAGCAAGCGGAGTGGTAAGTTTAAGCTTAGATCCGAGCGACGAGGCTAAATTTAAAGAGGAGATGGACGATTTGGGCTTTAGCATCGCAGAAAAGCTGGCCTAAAAACTAACGCAATGCCAAACAAAATCACTCTAAATATCGTCGGGATGAGCTGCGTAAACTGCTCCAATGCGATCGAGCGGGTAAGTCGCAAGATCGAGGGAGTGCAGGAGGCGCACGTAAATTTCGCAAACGGCAGCGGCGAGTTCGTACTTGCTGATCCAGCGCTTGAGGAGACGCTAAAAGCCAAGATCAAAAAGCTGGGATACGATATCGCCGTAGATTACGAGGATTTGGAGCGCAAAAAGCGACGCAACCTCAAAGCGGCGCTATTTAGGCTAATCCTCGCTCTCATTTTAGCCGCGGCGGTAATGGCGGTGGAGATGAGCGGATTTTTAGGCTTCGTCCCAAAGGCGCTACTTTGCGCGGCAATGGCGTGCGTGAGCCTGTTTTACTGCGGCAAGAACTTCTTTTATCACGCTTACGGCTCGCTGAAAAACAGAAGCTTTGATATGAACGTGCTCGTGGCGATGGGAAGCTTTTTTGCGTTTGCCTATTCGCTAACGGCCGCGGCGTGGGTCTATACGCACGGCGTACAGAACGAATTTACCAATCTTTATTTCTCGTCCGCCTCGATGATAATCGCCTTTATCTCGCTCGGCAAATACCTAGAAGAGCGCAGCAAGATGAAGGCGAACGACTACATCAAGGGGTTAATCGATCTAAGCCCTAAAACCGCGCTTTTGATCAAAGACGACGGCACGATAGCCGAAGTGCGCGCAGAAGCGCTAAAGCCGGGCGACAAGGTGTTAGTAAAAAACGGCTCGCGCATCCCCTGCGACGGGCTTATCGTCGAGGGCGGCGCGCAGATCGACGCCTCTCTCATCAGCGGCGAGAGCTTGGCAGTTTATAAAGGCGTGGGCGATGAGGTAAACGCAGGCTGTGTCAGCACGGACGGCGTCATCTACGTAAAGGTGACGAAATTCCCGCATCAGACGCTGCTTGCCGAGATTAAAAATTTGCTGAACGAAGCGGGCAACAAAAAGATGCCGATCGCGCGCTTTGCGGATAAAATTTCAAATATCTTCGTGCCTGCGGTGATTTTGATCGCGCTTGTTAGCTTTATAGTGTGGATGGCGCTTGACGGACGGCTATCATACGCCGCATCTGCCGCTATCTGCGTGCTTATCATCTCCTGCCCGTGCGCGCTAGGGCTTGCGACGCCGATCGCTATCGTTTGCGCGATCTCAAACGCCGCAAAGGCTGGAATTTTAATCAAAAATCCCGAAATTTTAGAAATTTTAAAAGGCACCGACATCGCGGTTTTCGATAAAACCGGCACGCTTAGTAAAGGCGAAATTTCTGTAAGCTTCAGCGATCTGAGCGCTCAAGATCTCTACGCTCTGGCAAGTGCGCAAAAGCTTAGCGAGCATCCGATCTCAAAGGCGATCGTAAAATTTGCCGAGCTGAAATTCGGCGAAATTTCTAAATTTAACGGCGAGTTTGAAAGTATCGTAGGCAAAGGTATCGTCGCAAAAAATCCCACCGGCGAAATTCTTTGCGGTAGCGCAGGCTTTCTGCGCGAGCGCGGCGTGGACGTGGGCGTCGAAGTAGAAGCGGAGGAGCTTTTAGACAGGGGCTTTGGCGTCGTTTACTGTGCGATAGGCGGCTCGTACGCGGGCTTTATCGCATTTAGCGACGAGATCAGAGCCGAAGCGCACGGCGTCATTCAGACGCTGCAAAACAGCGGCGTAAAAACCGTCATGCTAACGGGCGATAACGCCAAAACGGCAAATTTCGTCGCTCAAAACCTCGGCATCGATGAGGTAAGAAGCGGGGTGCTTCCAAACGGCAAATATGAGTTCATCAAATCCCTGACGGACGAGGGCAGGCGGGTGCTTTTCGTGGGCGACGGCGTCAATGACGCGCCGAGCTTAAAAGCTGCTAGTATCGGCATCGCGATGAACGGCGGCAGCGATGTAGCCAAGGGCGCGGGCGACGTGATCTTTATAAAAAACGACCTTGCGAGCGTGCTGTATCTATTTCGTCTAGGCGGAGCCGCCATGCGGACGATCAAGCAAAACCTCTTCTGGGCGCTGTTTTACAACGCCGTATGTATCCCGATCGCAGCAGGCGCGCTATATCCAGCGCTTGGCGTGCTTCTAAAGCCGATGTACGGCGCCGCGGCGATGTGCTTTAGCTCCGTAACGGTCGTGTTAAATTCCATAAGATTAAAATTTGCTAAATTTTAACGCGGCGGATTTTGCGCTAGGCGCGGAATTTTACGCGGAGAAATTTTAATTCTACTTCGCGAAGAGCGCGTAAAATTTTATCTCGCGGCTAATCGTACGCGGAATTCCGCTAGATCTGTACAGCTTGCAAAATTTTATTTTATCGCTAGCCTGCGCATAAATTTAAAATTTTAAAGAAACCCGTCGCCGTGCTCACATATAGCGCCGCCCGTCGCTACGTCGCTAACTATCCGTCGCTTAACGTCGTTCGCCGCCGCACCGTAAAATTTCAGAAATTTCGCAAAATTCCATAAGCTTAAAGAAATTTCGTGCAGTCCACCGCCCGCACTAAGTTTTAATAAATAAATTTAAAGGTAAAATAACGCTTCAAATGCAATTCGAGGTAGCGATGCGAAAAATTCTAATGGGTTCGTTTGTTTTTTGCGGCACGCTTTTTGGCGCTTCTTGCGAGCAGATGCAGGAGGATACGCGCGGATTTTTCGGCGCGAGTTTGAGCGACGAGGAGCTGCTGCAAAGCGATTTTGGCTGTCAAGGCTCGCTGCTTAACGCCCCTTTTTTACAAAGCTTATGGCAGAGCGCGGTCGAGATCAGAGGCGAAAACGTCGATTGCGTCGGCAATAAAGCCCTGGTCAATGAAAAAAAGTTCGAGCGCGTGCTTGCATTCGCGGGTATGGACGGCGAGGGCTTTTTGAGCTACGCCAAAGAGAAAAACTACGCGCAAACCAGCGAAAAATCGTTTGAAGTTTTAGAATTTTATTCCGAGCGAAAGATCGGGAATTTTATAAATTACCGAAATTTTAAAACCGAGCTCGCAGCGGCGAGCGAGGCGCTTAAAAAACATTTCGCTGCAAGCTTCGATGACGCTAGAGCGAACGAGCTTGCGACTGCCGTTATCGCCGAGTTTGCCTCATACGCCGCAAACGATCGCGAAGTAGGCGCGCGCAGCGAGCTTGAGCTAGCGCTTAAGCAGGGCGTGAGCGCGGATGAGTTTAACGCGCTTTTATTCAGCAAAAGCTTCGCCTCGTATGAGCTTGACGATGCCCTTGATTTGGCGCTTTTGCTGGGTTACGATAAGCGCTTTATCTCCACTTTGATCGAGCACGGCGCGCAGGTGAATGCGGGCGAGGAGAACTCGCTGTTTTACGCGATGAGCAGTATCGAAAACGCCAAGTTTATGATCTCGAAAGGCGCGCAGGTAAATTATAAAAACTCTCTGGGTCAAACGCCGATCTTTTACGCCGTAGCGATGAAAAACTACGAGCTCGTGAAGCTTCTTATCTACAACCACGCAAGCGTGAACGTAAGGCAGATAAGCAGCACCGAGATGCAGGCTCTGGCGTCTTTGGGCGGCACCGAGGATACCTGCGCCTTTACGTTTGCGGGCGCGGGCGAGACTCTGCTGATGTATGCGGCGCAAAACGGCACCAAGCAGATCGTCGAGCTTCTGGTAAGATCGGGAGCCAACGAAAAGCTAAGCGACGAGGCGGGTCTAAACGTGATGGACTATGCGATTTTAGGGGGCGATGCGCAGACGCAGAGCTATCTGAAATCGATCGGTCTAAAGCCTAGCGAGAGCCTGGACGATGAGGGCTCGGACGGAGCGCCCGCAAAGGAGAATGAGCCTTAATTTAAAGCGCGGATCTGCTTGCCTGCGGCTTTTAGCGATAAAATTTCGTTTGCAGCGGAAGTTTAAAATGGGCGCTTGTTTTTAAATTTTAAAATTTCAAGGCGGGCAAATTTTACGCCGCTTCGCTTTAAATTTTAAATTTACGCGGAGCGAATTTGCGCGCTTTAAATTTTAAAATTTAAGGCCTTGCCGCGCGAGATCCGAATCGCCGGATTTAAAATTTAAAGCCCTTTGCGCGCATGAAGCGGATCTGCGCAAAGATGGGATCGGCAGCCGTAGTAGGCGCGAAATTTTAAAGCTTAGTCCAAATGCGGGCTAAGCTTTAAAATTTTATCAACCATATCAAGGATTAAAATGTTAAAAAATTTGCTTATCTTTACGGCGATTTTTTTGCCCGCGCTGGCGCTTGCGGACGTGGAGCCCGCCGTGCGAAACAGCGAGCTTTACGGCGCACTCACGCTTATCCCGCCGGTTGCGGCGATCGTGCTTGCTTTCATCACCAAGGACGTGATTTTGTCGCTGTTTTTGGGCGTACTAAGCGGAACCTTTCTTATCGGTATGGTCGATCAAAATATCGCAGCTTCGGCGCTTTTCGCTTTTACCGATCTGTGCTCGCGTATGGTAAAATCGATGGCGGATACGTGGAATGCGGGCATTTTGCTTCAGGTCATGTGTATCGGCGGGCTCATCGCTCTGGTTACCAAAAGCGGCGGCACGAAGGCGCTTGCGCTCTGGCTTAGCAAACACGCAGACACTCCCGTTTTGGGTCAAATTTACACCTGGCTGATGGGTATCGTGATATTTTTTGATGATTACGCAAACGCGCTGATCGTGGGCCCCATCATGCGGCCTCTGATGGATAAATTTAAAATTTCGCGCGCGAAATTCGCCTTCATCATAGACGCGACCGCCGCGCCGATCACCGGTATCGCGGTGATCTCTACGTGGGTCGGAGTTGAAATTTCGGCGATCAAAGAGGCTTATTCGCAGATCGGCATAGAAAACATAAACGCCTTTACCGTCTTCGTTGAGACGATCCCGTATAGATTTTATAATATTTTCATGATCTTTTTCGTAGTTGCCACCGCCGTGATGAGCAGGGAGTTTGGCTCGATGTATCGCGCAGAGATCGCATCTCGCGGCGGCAAGAGCGGAGCTGCGGATTTTAAGATCAAAAATTTAGAGGATCAAATTTTCGTACCCAAAGAGGGCGTCGTGCTTCGCAAGATAAACGCACTGATCCCGCTAGGCGCGATGATCGTCCTCTCGGTCATCGGCTTTTATCTAAACGGCTACAGCTCGCTGGAGGGCGAGACTTTGGAGGCGGTCAAAGCAGCTCCTCTTAGTTTTACATCGATCCGCACCGCTTTTAGTGCGGCGGATGCCTCGGTCGTGCTGTTTCAATCCGCGCTCTTTTCATCGATCATCGCCGTCGTTTTGGGCATCGCGCAAAAAATTTACGGCGTCAAAGAGGCGATCGAGGTCTGGGTTGGCGGCTGGAAAAGTATGCTAAATACCGTCATAATCCTGCTTTTTGCGTGGTCGCTAAGCTCGGTTATCAAGGAGCTTGGCACTTCGCGCTACCTAGTCGAGCTTCTAAGCGACGCTACGCCGCGCTTTGCTCTTGCGATCGTGATCTTCGTGCTTAGCTCGTTTATCTCCTTTTCAACGGGCACAAGCTTCGGTACTATGGGCATCGTCACCCCTCTAGCCGTACCGTTAGCGCACGCCGTGGGGCAAAAATACGGACTTAGCGGCGAGGAATTTCACGTTTTTATGTGCGTAAACGTAAGCGCGGTGCTTACCGGAGCGATCTTTGGCGATCACTGCTCGCCGATTTCTGATACGACGATCCTCTCTTCGATGGGCGCAGGCTGCGATCACATCGAGCATGTAAGCACGCAGATGACCTATGCGCTGGTCGTTTGCGGCATCAGTATCATTTGCGGCTATCTGCCTGCGGGCTTTGGGCTTAGCGTGTGGGGATGTCTGATCTTGGGTATCGCGGCTATCATTCTTTTACTGCGCGTGGTGGGTAAAAGAGTGGATGTATGAATTGCGAAAGCTTCGGTAGTTGCGGTAGCTGCACGCTCGGCGAGCCCTATGAGGATCAAATTTTATACAAAAAGCGTCTGATCGCCGATAAGCTTAGAGAATTTTTTGATGGCGAGTTTGAGTTTTTTGCCTCACAGCCGCAAAATTATCGTATCAGGGCGGAATTTGGCATCTGGCACGATATTTGGCACGGCGCATTTGATCTTGCCTACACGATGGGCGGCGCACGTAGCAAGAAAATTTTAATTAACGAATGCCCCAAAGTAGCGCTTCCTATCGCAAATTTAATGCCGCGGCTGCTAGAGGCGCTTAGGCGGAGCGAAGCTTTAAAAGAAAGGCTCTTCGGCGTCGAGTTTATCTCGTGCGCTAGCGGGATTTTGGCGACGCTGCTTTATCACAAGCGCCTGGGCGAGCGCGAGCAGGGGGCTATTTGCGAGCTGGCGGGCAAGCTTGGCATCAGGGTTATGGCTCGCGCGCGCGGACAGAAGCTGCTAAGCGGCGAGCTAAGCCTCACAGACGAGCTTTGCGTGGACGGGCGAGTTTATAAATTTCGCTTCGGCGAAAACGCCTTCATCCAGCCCAACCGCGGCGTGAACGAAAAGATGATCGCCTGGGCGAGAAGCTGCGTAGACTTCGGCAAAGACGGCGCGGGCGAAGGGCGCGGCGCGCAGAATTTCGCCGCTAGGAATTTCATAGTAGAGAATTCTGCCGCGCAAAATTTGGGCTGTGAGCAGTCTGCTACGCAAAATTCTATGGATAGAAATTTCGCTTCTGAAAATTCCTCTGAATTGGATGCCGCTTGCCGGAATTCTGTTGAAGCAAATTCCGCTTGCGCAGAATGTAGCGACGAAAATTCCGCGAAATTTAACTGCGCGTCCGCAGGCGAGAGCTCTACGGATAGGAATTTCGCTCGCAAGGATTCGGAAGTGCAAAATTCCGCCCCTCAAAATTTCATCGAACAGAATTTGACCGCGCAAAATTTGGATTGCGAAAAGCAAAGCGCGCAAAATTTGGCTAAAAAGAATTCCGTCGCGCAAAATTTTAGCCGCGAGCAGTCCGCAGCACAAAATTCGAGCTGCGAAAAACATTCCGTGCGCCCAGAAAGCTCCGGCGCGCGCGATCTGCTGGAGCTGTACTGCGGGCACGGCAACTTCACTATCCCGCTTGCGGCTAAATTTAACCGCGTGTTGGCGAGCGAAATTTCAAAAAGTTCGATCGCGAATGCCCGCATAAACTGCGAGCTCAACGGCGTTTGCAACGCGCAATTCATCCGCCTTAGCGCGGATGAGCTGATGAGCGCGTTTGCGCGCAGGCGCGAGTTTGAGCGGCTAAAAGGGATCGATATTTTCGGCTACGATTTTTCGCACGTCTTGATCGATCCGCCACGCGCGGGGCTGGAGCCTAGCGTGATTGATTTCATAAAAAATTTTCAAAATTTGATCTACATCTCCTGTAATCCGCAGACGCTTTTTGAAAATTTACGCTCGCTTTGCGCTACGCATGAGGTGCGCAGATTTGCGATCTTCGATCAGTTCGCGCATACGAGCCATATCGAATGCGGCGTGCTGTTGCGGCGCAGGAGTTAAGCGGATCTAAAACCGAAGTCGCGGATTTAGACGGCGCGCTGGATAAAATTTCGCCTAAAATATGTATAATAACAAAATTTAAAATTACGAAAGGAAGTAGATGGTTGATCTAAATAAAATCATCCAAGCAAAGCGCACGATAAACGATTTCGTCTATAAAACGCCCTTTGCTCTGGCGCCGAAGCTCAGCAAGCTTTACGGCGCAGAAGTGTATCTCAAAAGCGAGAACTTGCAGCGCACCGGCGCATATAAGATTCGCGGCGCTTATAATAAAATCGCGCATCTTACGGACGAGGAGCGGGCACATGGAGTAATAGCTGCAAGCGCGGGCAACCACGCCCAAGGCGTAGCGATGAGCGCGCAAAAATTCGGCGTGCATGCCGTGATCGTAATGCCTGAAGCCACGCCGCTACTTAAGGTAAGCGGCACGAAGGCTCTGGGCGCGGAGATCATCCTAAAGGGTGATAATTTCGACGAAGCGTACGCGTTTGCGCTGGAATATGCGAAGGAGCACAATCTGACATTCGTGCATCCTTTCAACGACGAGTTCGTCCAGGCGGGCCAAGGCACGATCGCGCTTGAGATGATCGAAGAGGTCGCAGATCTTGAATACATCGTCGTTCCGGTTGGTGGCGGTGGGCTTGCGACGGGGGTTTGCAGCTGCGCCAAGCAGATTAACCCTGACATCAAAATCATCGCCGTAGCCGCCAAGGGCGCGCCCGCGATGCACGATAGCTTCGTCGCGAAAAAGCCGCTAAATTCCAAATCTGTCCGCACCATCGCCGACGGCATCGCCGTGCGGGATACTAGCGAGATCACGCTTAGCACGATCATCGAGTGCGTCGATGAGTTCGTGCAGGTCGATGACGAGGAGATCGCAAGCGCGATACTCTATCTGCTCGAGCAGCAAAAAATCATCGTCGAGGGCGCGGGCGCGGCAGGCGTAGCGGCGCTGATGAACGCGAAATTTGCATTCCCCGCGGGCGCAAAGATCGGCATCATCCTAAGCGGTGGCAACATCGACGTGCAGATGCTAAACATCATCATCGAAAAAGGCCTCATAAAATCGCACCGCAAGATGACGATCAACGTCACGCTCGTCGATAAGCCGGGCGCGCTTACGGGGCTTACCGAAATTTTGCGCCGCGCCAACGCAAACATCGTCAAGATCGACTACGACCGCTTCTCGACCAATATCGAGTACGGCGACGCGCAGATCACAATCACGCTTGAGACCAAGGGCAAGGCTCATCAAGAGGACATAGCCTGGGCGCTCAAAAACGCAGGGTATGATTTCAGGGAGATTTTGTAGAATTTTGCTCGGGCTTGTGAAATTTGCCTGCGCTTGTAAAATTTGCTCTTGAATTTAGCCGAGATTGTAAAATTTACTCCGCGTTTGCACCAATGCTACGGCGCGGCTAAATTTACACTCGCTTGCGCACAGGTTGCGGCTCGCTACGGCTTTGACTCACCACGCTAAATTTTAAATTTGCCGCTTTATACTCGCTGCGTCGAAATACTTTGCGGCTCGCGGTTTTAAATTTTACGTAGAATTTAAAATTCCAAATATACGGCGCAAGCCGAAATTTAAATTTAGCGCGGACGCAGTCCGCCCCGCTTAAAGCGTCGTCGGGGGTTGGGTGGGGTTTGTGGGTGAGCAGAGCAATGCGGTGCTGTGGGGCAGCGCCGCCTCTGCGAGAAGTGTGACCTCGCAATTCAAGCCCCCTTCCCGCCCCAAGATATGCATGTCACGGCTGAAATTTAAATAGAATTTTATTTTGTAATAAATTTAAAATTTTCTGTATAGAATTTTGCCTCTAGAATTTAGGTCGTGGCGGCGTTTTCTCTTAAGGGGAAAGGGGCGCTACTTGCGAGGCGCTCCCCTTTCCCCTTAAAATCCTCTAACCCCTGGCACGCTCAAGGGGCGGACTGCGTCCGCGTTAAATTTATAATTGTGCTTCGCTTCTTTAAAATTCTTTCTTTGATTTTAAAATTTCTTGCCGCAAAAATCGCAAAATTTTAATTGCACTACAAATCGGCGCGGTATTTTGCTAAAATACCGATAAAATTTTAAAGGATGGAATTTGGAAAATTTTGCTTTTCTTCTAAATTTAGTGATATTTTGCATCTTGGTTTTTATGTTTTTTAAGATGCGCAAAAGCGGCGAGCAGGCGGGCAAGCCGCAGATCGCCACCGACATCACGCGGCTTAAAAGCATCGGCGAGCTGAGCGTTTTTAAAATTTACTCCAAAGAGATCGTAACGCGCAAGCAAAACGTAGGCAGCGGGCTGCTGGGCTCGCTCGTTTCGCCGCTGATGACGAAAAAGCAGATCGCCATCATCTTCGAGTTTGAGATCGAGTTTGTTTACGACCTGCTAAGCCCCGAGTTTGCGATACTGCCGCAGGGCGAGGATCGCTACGAGATCAAGATGCCGCCATGCAAATACAAATACTCGATCAAAGATATGAAAATTTACGACGAGAAAAACGCCAAGCTGTTGCCGTTCCTGCTGCCCGATTCGCTAAATGGGCTATTCGGCGCGAGCTTTGATGAAAGCGATAAAAACCACCTTATCGACGACGCAAAGGACGAGGTCAAGCAGCTCTCGCTAAAAATCATCAACGATCTTGGCGGCAAGATACACAAATCCGCGACCGACACGCTGGAGGCAATCGCCAAGAGTTTCGGCGCGAAGGAGGTCGGATTTATCTTCCAGGACAAGGCGCTTCAGACGATCGATATAAGCTCCAGCGAGATCGCAATCGACAAGTCGCTAAAATCGCAGATCGAGAAGTAGATGGAGCTTTTTAAGGCACTTTTTAAAATTTATTTCGCCCGCATGCTCGCGTTTATGGATGTCTGCGCGAGGGCTTGGCAGCGATTTTACGAGCCGATTAGGCTGCGCAAAGAGAAAAAGCGTCTGCGCGCAAAGGGCTATTTTACCGAGGATGCGACGTGGGCGGAGTTTTTTGCGGATTTTAAATTTTGCAAATGCTTCATCATCAAAAAAATCCTCTATCCAAACTTCTATGCTATCAAAAACTCCATCAAATGGGAGGCGGGCTCAAAGCGGGCTAGCTTTACAGTAGGTTCGTTTGCATACGACGAGATCGCGTGGGTGTGGGTGCCGCGAGCCTTCGACGGCGGGAGGAAAAACGATCTGGAAAAGCTAAAAGATCTACTACAAAAAATCCCCGCGTTGCGCTACGAGCAGAGCGATACGGGGATTAAAATTTTCGGCTACGAGTAAGGTAATTCGGCCGGCGAAAATTTGGTGATGAAATTTGGTGATGAAATTTGGTGATGCGCCCGCGCCGAGAAATTTCACGCATTCGCTGCGAAATTTCGATACGTTAGCGCCTCGTGCATGCACGTTTGCTCGACGTGAAATTTGCACGCTCCGGTCTGCTGCGAAATTTCGGGCAAATACCCGCTGCATAAATTTGATGCAAAAAGCGGGCTTGCATTTTGCGCGTAAATTCTGCGCGAGCGTGCGTCTGTGCGTGGGATTTGCGCGCGGCAGTTGTTTTTGGTGCGACGTCTTGCGGATTTAAATTTATGCGCTCAATCGCGTCGTATTTTTGATACGCGACACGGCACGGAATTTTGCCGTTTAGGAAGCGCGCCGTGCGGCAAATTTCGCAACAGAAAATGTCGCATCAATTTCGCCGCATTCAAATTTCGGCAGGTAAAATTTGCCTTGCGGCATCGTGTCGCGCAAAAATTCGCCGATCGCGGCGCAAAAACAGACGCGCTCAATTTCGCGGTAGAGATTTCGGCGCGGCACAATTTGTAAGCGTAAAATTTACCGCCTGTTTTCATTGCGTTGGCGTGAGCCGACTTGAAGCGCGGCACAATTTGTGGATGCGAGACTGCGCCGCAGCGGTTCCGGCGATGCGGCAGATGTAAATTTAAAAATAAAGAGCAAAAATGGTTCAACTACTACTTGGTAAAGCGAGGGCTCTGCTTGCGCCCGCGCCGAAATTTTATTTCGGCCTATGCGGCGCGGTGGGTGTATTTTGGCTCGTCGTCGCGCTTAATTTGATCGTTTGCGCGGCGCGGGCGTATTACTTTTACGGCGTGGAAGATCGCATATTTTCGCGGATCTTTGAGGATTTTTGCTGCATTTTGATCATAAATTTGCTCATCTTTCATCTCTGCTTCGTCGTTTTTAGAAGATTTTTCGGGCTTGCCGCTCTGTTTGTGCTAGCGATCAATGCGCTTTGTGCGGCTATCTCGCTCTTTTTGGTCGTTTTTTTTCGACTCAGCTTTTAACGTCGTCGCGCTCGATGCGATAATCCACACCGACGCGAACGAAAGTAAGGAATTCGCCGCGCAATTTCTCAGCGCGGGCGTGATCTGCTCTTTGCTCGCATTCGCGGCCGCGACGTTTGTCGCGCTGAAGTTTAAAAAAAGCTCGTGCAACGCGAGGCTGCGAGCCGCATTTAGCGTGATCTATCCGATTTGTGTGGTCATTTTTTGCATTTTTACGGCGACCAAAATCGCAAGCGGCGGCGAGCGTTATCGCGCGACGCTTGGCACATACGCTCCACTTGAGTTCGCGTTCGTCGTAAAAGATTATCTCGGCGATGCAAATTTCTTTGCCGATCTGTAAAACATCGAGCGTGGCTACGACGAGGTGAAGCGGGCGAATTCCGCGCTTGATTTTAACGCAACGCAGATTAAAAACGTCGTGCTGATTATCGGCGAGAGCCTGCAGCGCGGCCATATGTCGCTTTACGGATACGGCAAAGATACGACGCCTTTGCTAAACGATCTGCAGCGGCGGGGCTGCTTATTAAATTTAGCGATACGGTTTCGTGCTACGGCGCGACCAATCCCGCGCTGATGCGGATACTTAATTTCAGCGACTACGAAAGCGAGCGCGAAAGGCCGTGGTTTGAGAGCCTTAGCATTATCGATATGTTCGCGCTGAGCGGCTTTCGTACGATGTGGATCAGCAATCAAGAAGCCTTCGGCAAATTTGCCCTTAGCGCAAAAAGTGCCGCCGATCGCGCCGAAAAAAAGCATCTTTCTTTCCACAAGCGATCAGCTCGATAGCATGCGAGTCGCGCACGACGGCGCGCTGCTGCCGATCATCAAAGAGGCGAAAAAATCGCAGCGCGAGCGAAATTTCTACGTCGTGCATCTCATGGGAAATCATATGGACTATAAAAAACGCTATCCCGAGGAATTTGATAAATTTAAAAGCGACGATATCGCCTTACCGTTTACGCAAAAGCAAAAGGTCGCCCTCGCGTGCTGCGATAACAGCGTGCTGTATAACGACTACGTGGTGAATGAAATTCATCGGATGAGGACAGCCTCATCGTCTATCTCAGCGATCACGGAGAGAATATCTATGAGCAAAACGGCCTCATCGGGCACAACATCAATACCCGATTCACCTACGAAATTCCGCTGCTTTTCATCGCTTCAAAAAGCTTTATCGCCGATCATGCGGAGCTTTGGCGGCGCATAGGCGCGGCGAAGGACGAGCCTTTTATGAGCGACGATCTGGCTCACGTGCTCGCCGATATTTTAGGCATAGAGCCGCTGCAGTTTAACGTGCGCAAAAGCCCGCTGCGCGATGAATTTGACGCTTCGCGCAGGCGAATGACGAACGGGGTGGATTACGACGAAAATTTAAAAGGTAGGGGAGGATACGGGCGGTAAACGGCTCCACGCCGAAATTTAAGGCTTTACGCGCCGTATTGCTTCCGATGCCGTCTACGATCGGGCCGGCTCGAAGCTGCACTTGATTTTGCCGCGAGCGTCAAATTTAACGCCCGTATTTTCGGCGCGAAGCGACCGTCTAACGCAATCGCGCTCGGAAATTTACCAATATCGCGGAGCATTTGCTACGAGCCCGCAGCATCAATTCGGCGTTACCGTTGCGCTGCAAATTTATGCGCCGGCGTGATGCTAAATTCGTTTCTTGAGGATGGGCGATTTTTGCGATTTCACAATGTAAATTGAGCGAAATTTATTGCGTTTGTGCTTTAAATTTACGCCGCAAAACGAATATTTTTTAATGCTACTTTAAAAATTTAATAGTTAATAATTCTTTAATATTGATAGGAGTATAATACATTTCAAATTTTAGCGTGCAAAAGCGTCGCTAAATTGAGTTCGCTTGCCGCTATTTCATCTCGCATTTATGGAGGAGTTCAAAATGCACAGTAAAACTATCGGCGCGAGTTTATCTTTGGCGCTCGCCGGCCAACTTTACGCCATACCCGTTGCGAATCCGCTTACGATCGATAAAACCACGGATTTAAATAATTACGACGTCTATGAAAAAGACGTCGACGACGGAACCCTAACGGTAAAAAATCCGACCGTCGCGCAGATAATTACGCTCGATAGCCAACCGAGCGATAATTCCCCGTTGAATAATATCATCGTAAATAGCGCCACGGCAGCCGATCAGACGCTTAAGGGAAATGCTTTGACGATGAACGGCGGTACGCTCAATAGTATAAACGTAGCTTCCTCGCAGCAGGACGGTACCGTATTTAGCGAAAATACGCTGAATCTAAACGGCGGTGAGCTCAGGAAAACGCATCTCGTTGAATCAAACGGTAGAGCTACGGCTACGAAAAATGTCTTAAATTTAAACGGCACTATGATTTATCACGGTCTTTCGGTTGTAGATATCAATGGGGGTGCGGCGAATGAAAATACGCTTAATATCAACGGTACCAAAGGCGAACGTTTAACGACTACCTTTACCGCTGCGTATCTCGGCAATAGCGGTACCGCCGATGGTAACGTTTTAAATATCAACGGCGGCACGATCGGCGATTCGTTGAGCGCTATGCGGGCCGCATTTGCATGGGGAAATAGTAAGCTTACGAACAACGTCGTAAATCTCAAAGATGCGGACGATCTTCGCGGTAGGATAGACGTTGCAAATATAATGTGGGCGCACGACGGTGCGGAAGCGAGAGATAACGTGCTTAACGTATATGTCCGCGATAAAGATTGGAGCCGATTGGATCTCTGCGTCGCATTCGGTCGGGAAAACCAAAAATTAAGCGGTAACACTTTCAACGTCTACGGCAAAAACGATACGTTTAAATCGATCGCGGGCTTTGAAAAACTCAATTTCTATCTAGCCGCGGATACCGCAAACGACGAGACGATTTTAAATTTAGTAAGCGGCGAGCTAACCGATATAAGCAAAGCGACTATCGGCGTGGGTATAGCAAACGGAGCGGATAAGCTCAAATCGGGCGATCGCGTAAATCTCATAAAAACCGCAAGCGGGATAAAATTCGGCGATATGGCTAACCGCTCCGAACAGTTAGTTCAAAGCGGGCTTTCGACTGCCTATACATTCGCCTTGCGTAGCGCTAACGACGATAAAGACCTGATCGCCGACGTAACCAAAATCACGATAAATCCCGATCCGCAGCCTCTGCCGAATTCCGATCGAATCGGAGCGAAGCTAATGGCACAAAATAAAAATACGCTGGAAACCGGCGCTGCGGTGCTGGGCGCGATAAATCAAAGCGACGATATCCTTTCGGGAATAACGGATACCGCAGACGGAACGTTTGCGTATGCGGGAGGTTTTAATATGCGCTACAATTCCGGCTCCTATGTAGAAAACAAAGGTATCTCCGTGCTCGCAGGAGCGATGGGCCGTATTGGGGACGGCGCGAGCCTGGGAGGATACGTAGAAACGGGCGGCGGTAAATATGAGAGCTTCAATGATTTCGCCGTCAAAGGCAGCGGCGATCTCAAATACGCGGGGGCGGGCATTGTGAGCGAATTCGACTTGGCGGAAAATTTCTATGTCAAATCGGGAGCCAAAATCGGTCGTATCAAATCGGACTACGAGGCTTCTCTGGCCTCGGGAAGGGCCGAATACGACGTAACGAGAACCTACTACGGGGCAAATTTAGCCCTCGGCAAGATTTTCGAGCTGAGCGCTAATCTCAATGCGGACGTTTATGTCAAGGGCTTTTATACGCATATCGATTCTAAGAAAACGGAGGTCTTGGGCGAGGGCATCAAGCTGGAGGGTATCGATTCTGTAAGAAGCAGGGCAGGCGCTCGATTTAATTTCGACGTAAGCGATAACGTGGAGCTTTTCGCGGGAGCCGCTTTCGAGCGAGAATTTAAAGGCAAGATCGGCGGCTATAATAGTACCTACGCTATGGATATTGATGCCGCGAGCGTCAAGGGCAATACCGCTATCGGCGAGATCGGCGCGAAGTATTCGAGCGGCAAGCTGGATACTTCCTTGAAACTAGAGGGTTTAAGCGGCAAGAAAGAAGGGATCAACGCGGGATTGCGCTTCGTTTATAAATTTTAAGCGGCTAAAGTATGCTCTAGCCTGCGTCGGTGCAATCAAAGGGCGGGATTTAAATTGAAATCGGAGCTTTTAAATTTAGGTATAAAATCAAATTTTTTAGCTGCATACTATTGAAAAAGATTGGGCTTGCCGAGCGCATCGTCTCGGGAGCGCAAACGACGGATAAAATTTCGTTTGGATACGAGCCGATATGCCTGCAAAAGGCGTATGCATTGAATTTGAAACGCCCGCTTTCATTATGCGCGATGAAGATATTTTAAACTCAAGGCATCGTAACGTCGCGATGTAAATCTCAATAGTCGCATCGTAGCAAAGTTTACAAACCTTTCGCGGCGCATTTTTCGCTACAATTTACAAAACGGCGTCAAAAAAAAGCGAGCGTCTTTGGCGCAGACGCTTGCTAGGCCCCTGCTACGCCGCGTTTGCAAACGCCGTCGCCGATACGCTCGGGCTGAGTGGCGCGCAACGAGGATTTAAAATTCCAAACTCCGCCTTTGCAAGATGAAATCCCGCGCTTATTTCGTCACACCGTAAATTTTAAAATGTGCGAAATTGTACCGCTTAGGCGATCGAAAAACAATCGCAATGCGGCGATTCAAATTTAAACCTCTCGCGTAAAATCGTCGCCCTGCGCGCCTAATGCCACAGATCCTGCGAGCTCGCGGAGCTTTTCATACTAAGCTACGCAAGAAGCATCACCGCGGGCGTCAACGGCTTTAAGATTAAATTTGCTAGCGCCATGTATTTTACGACGCTTGGGGTGATGAGGGGCGGCGCGAGTACTTGCAGCATGCCGTAGATGATGTCTGCGGCGACATCAACGATTAGCAGCGCGGCGTATACGGCAAAAAGCTTGCATCCGGTAGCGGCGCGCAACTTAAAATTTATAATTATCCAAGCGAGCGTAACCGCAAATATCAAATACGGCACGTATATTTGCAGCCTATTACAATCACATCTTCTAAGTATATAAATGGCTGAAAAATATAGCAGCGCCGCAAGCGCAATGCTGTAGGCGTATTTGAAGATTATAAAAACCTGCGGACCCGTGATATTTTGGATGTTTTTAAGCGCGTGGTAAAGGAATGTGAAGGCAAAAATCCACACTAAGATTTGAGAATCCAAGTACGCGATCTCGCCTTTATAGAATACGCTACGCTTGCGGCCAGTAGGCAGAGCGCGCCGAGCGTGCCTTGCAGCTTCGCTCTTTGAAAATCTTCATTCTTTTATACCTTTAAATTTTAATGCGCGGCTCGCTGCTTGCACTACGCAGATGAACGGCGGGCGCTGCTTTGATTATCGCCACGCGGGCTTTAAATTTAGCCGCTGCGAATTTTAATTTTAGCCGCCGTGCATACTTCGTACTTTACGTCGCTGTGAATGATTTAAGCTCAGCACGCCGCCGAATATCTCATCCTTGGGCTACTGCCGCGAATTTTATTTAGTTCCGCCGTTACGAGTGCTTTTAATTTAACGCCGTAGTTACCGCAAATTTTACTTTGGCGCCGCCGCTCGCGTAATACATTTTTGAAATGGGATTTTACGCAAATTCTGTTTAAAATGGATTTAACTTTTTAAATTTAAAAGCAGCGGCATGAAATTTACGCGGCATCTGAAATTTAAGCGCAGCGCAAAAGCGAATGGCGAAGATTTGTGTATTGTTTCGCTTTTTTTAAAATTTCACTCCATATTATATTTCGTCGTGCTAGAATTAAGATAAAGTAGCTGGTGTCTGAACTGGCATTTTGCATTATTTTTGTTGAAAATATATAATTTAATCCAAAATTTATATACACTTCGCTATTATCCCATTTTCAATTTCGCGGCCCACTCGTCTAGTGGTTAGGACGCTGGCCTCTCACGCCGGTAACAGGAGTTCAAATCTCCTGTGGGTCACCATTACTCATTTTTATATCCATTTATATCAATGTATAACCATTTACAGATTACCGACAGTAAGGCATTTTAGGGCTATTTTCAATTTATATTAATTTATATCGATTTATAATTATTTTCGTAAAAAATGTATAACTTTCTGTATAACAAGGGTATAAAATGGCTAAAATTTTAACCGCGACGCAGGTTAAGAAATTAAAATTTGAGGGCAGCGGCAAACTCAAGGCGCATTCTATCGATAGCACGTGCGCGCTGTATCTCGTGTGTTTCGCAAATGGCAGCAGATATTACAAGCTGCGCACAAAAAGAGGATACACGACGCTAGGAAGTTTTGAGGATATGAGCCTTGCCGAAGCTAGAGAAAAAGCAATGAGTTTGCGCAAGTCCGGCGCGAGCGATGAACTACAAAAGCAGAAACTCAAAGATATCTTTTACGCGTGGCTGAATATTAAAATTCCGCCCGAGGATAGCGAGAAAATAAGGCAATCTCGTCGCAAGATGGTAAACCGCGCAAATAAACATCTGCTGCAACCTCTAGGCAATATGGCGGTAAATGAGATCGGCACAAAAGAGGTGATCGCGGCCACCAAGGGCGTGAATTTTGCAAGTGCTAAAAAGATAATCCCAATCCTGCGCGACGTACTTAAATTTGCTCGCGCCCAAAACGCGGCAGGCGATATATCGTTTATTTATGAGATCATCGATGATATGAGCGAAATTTATCCTAAGAAAAAAGTAGAGCACAGAAAGGCGGTGACGGATCCAAGGCGTCTAAAAGAGATTATAGAAATTGTGAGAGATGCCCTTATAGAGCAGACGATTAAAAACCTCTTTTTTTTCAATTTGATTATGGCACAGCGCCCACATCAGATCAGAGAGCTTAACTGGGATAGGGTAGATGGGGATTTTGTATATTTCAAAGAAGTGGACAATAAAACGGGGGTAAATGCGCGCCTGCCGTTACCGAGACAGGCAAAGCAAATTTTAGAGGATCAAAAAAGGATAAGCGCGGAGGGGATAGTTTTCAAATCGAGCACCTATTCTAAGCGTAGCGGCTGGGCTATCTCGGACGGCACGCTATTAAAAACGCTGAAGCGCTTGGGTATAGCCGATCTACACGCGCACGGCTTTCGCTCGATGTTTGCGACCTTTGCTATTCGGGCAACCGACGGCGAGCGGGCGATGTTTGAAAAGCGTATCATCGATGAAGTATTATTACATACGCCCGGTAATGAGGTGGATAAAGCATATTTTAGGGACTTCAACTCGCGGGAGCATTTGCGGGTATTGCAGTGGTGGGCGGATTATTTGGACGACTTAATAGCTTAAGCTGTCCGCGTTTGATCGCATCCTTTTCGCGCCATATGATCTAAGCTCTTACTTCCCATTGGGTATTGAGCCTTTCCTGTTATTCTGCACGCTTCCACCTCCTATCTGAATATTCCCGCCGTTTATGACGACGGACGCAGCGCTTCTTTTAGCTTTATTTTTGCGGCGGGCGCGTTTGCGTCTTTTGTGGGGGCTATCCTTTTTAAAATATCTGCAATAAATTTCAAGTAGACCCAAAGGATTAAAATGCTCTTTCGCATAGCTTGGGTAGAGGGTATCGAGATATAAAAGCTTATCTAGAACTTTATCCATATTGAAATCTTCGCCATAGACCTCTTTAAAAGAGAGCTCCAATTCTTGCAGCTGCGCCTCTTGCTTTTTGCTAAGAAGTTCTCCTTCTTCACTCGGGTAAATCCGTCCACCTATGCTTTTCATCGCTCGTCCTTTAGATAAAGTTTATTGCTTTCGCTTTGCTCTTTTAGCTTTGACAGAGCGGCAGAAAGCTTGTTTTGCAGGCAGGCAAGATCTGATTGCAAAAGCTCGAGCTCATGCCGCATAGCTGCCGGCGCCTGCGCTTGCTCAATGCTTGCTTGCACTACGATGGAGCTCAGGCGCGCGATATATTCTTTTTGGGAAGCTATGGTTTGATTGGCTAACGCTAACTCGCCCGCCATATCCTCTATCTCGCCCCTTAGTCGAAAGACCTCGGACATATGAGAGATCGCCTCGTGTTTTACGTCGGTTAGCTCCTTATTAAGCGCCGATAGCTCGGCGCCGTTTATGCGAGCGGGAAAGCCCGCGCGAGCGGTACGCTTGGCGCGATATGAGGCGAGCGCATTTTTCGCTTTTGTGGTCTCGCCTTTATAGTAGGCGAGCTTTCTGCCGTATTTCTTGGCCTCAAGCTCGGCATCCGCTTTCAGATTTGAGATTTCACCCTCGTAAACTAAATTTTGTTTGCGTATAGCGGCATAATCCCGCACCTGCTTCAAAATCGCTTTTTCGAGCTCCTGCTCCGCCCATAGTCTAAAACCCTTAGCCTTTTCGCTACGAATAAACATCCCGAGTTTTATTATGCCGCGGAGCGTCCATTTTAGGATTTCTTGTCTGCCGCCTTTAGTGTCAGCTAGCTCGTAGATGAAGTGAATATCCTCGACGATTTCGTCTGCGTGGTTGCGTTTGTGGTCGATAATGGTTTGTTTGCTTACGCCATAACGTTGAGCCACGTATTCAGAAGTGAATGTTTGGAAATTTAGAATTTCAACTTGCGGGCTTAGTTGTGTGAATAAAGAATTCATCTTAAAACCTTTCATTTTTGAAATATTTTAAGCGAATTATATATTATTATTGAAAGTTTGTCAAGGGTTTTTATTCATTTTTGAAAAAATAGCTAAAATAAACTTCTAAAAATGAAAATAAAGGGTAACGAAATTTTCGTTCTCCTTATAGATTTGATACGATTTCGTGGGCTTTTTTGATTGTTTCTAGCTTTGATTTGAGTTCGATATTCTCAAGCAAAGCATTTAGATACAGCTCGGCAAGTCTCGGCAGGTCGCCGCCTTTCCACCTTGCAACCGTGCTTTCGGGAATATCCATCCTCTCCGCCAGCTCTCTTTGCGTGATATTTAGTTCTTTACATACGCGCTTAACTATGTTTTGCTCTTTTCCATAGTCGGCGTCAAAATGCCACTCTAGCACATATAAAAGTTCGCTGTCCTTGTCGGCAAAATATATATATCTATCAGCCCCTTGAGGAGATGACGGCTTTACTAGATACCCCACTATAGATGAGATTTTATTTTTTAACTCCTCTTCTATAAGGTAGTAGTTTGAATACAAAGGATCTGTATCAAGTTTTATTTGCCGTGCGACCCTGCCATATGCCACAGCTTTTTCTTGATCGACAACATCGTATCCTAGAACTATTACGCTATTTTTCAAATACTCTAAAATTTTTTTAGCAAGCATATCCCATATTTGCTTCGGTGGCATTTTGTTTTCTAAATCCCAAAACTCGTCCTTTATAGTGGCTAAGAAATCTAAAATCTCCCTCGTTCGTATATCCTGTTTATTATATTTTTCATTGGCTATATGTATTGCCTCTGAGATAACTCCAACATTAAATGCAGATATGCTTTTTTCCTTAAAAGCTTCTTTTATCATATCTTCCGTTATTTTTATATGTTTACCCATTGTTTATCCTTCAAAATTTACTTCAATTTTACAAAAACCTAAATTTAAAAGCCCTTACGCGCGTTTCGTAAAACAACGCAAAAGCCTTGCTCGCTTATGATCTTTTAACGCTCGCACGGGCTTAGCGGACGCCGCGAGATCATAAGCCCTTATCCTTTTTCATACGCTTATATCCGATATAGTCTTTCGCGACGATCGCTCCTATGCCAAAACCCATTAAAAAATAAACAATCCAAATCATCTTTTCTCCTTAAATTTCGATATAATTCCCGTATGGAATTTTTAGATCTTTTAAAAAACATTTTCGGCTCCGAAGCTGCGGCTTTCTGTCTCGGCGCTTTCGGAGGTTATGTGTTCGCGGTAAAATTTATTCTGCCGCAAAAAATCCGCGATATAGAAAATGGCTTGAAGACCGAAACCTTTTCTAGAAACTGCCCGTTGGTATACTCCGCTTATGGAGGGTATAAGAACGAGGTCAAGGTAACTATCCGCGGCGAGAAAGTAATACATTGCGCCTGTCCTTATTTCGACTATACCGAGCGATGCTGTCGTCAAAAACATGAACCTTGTCCGCTTATGATCTTTTAACGCTCTCATTAATACTCCGTCCTGCTTGTCGCAAGGGCTAGCACCCCTCTTTTAGCTTTTTAATATCCTCGTTGAGCCAATCAAGGGGATAGCGGGCTTCGCCGTTGAATATTATGAAGCGCGGCATAAATTTCCACTTCCCTTTGTTTTTTGGCATTCGCATTTTGGCGAGAATATTGCTGTTTTCGGAATAGCCCAGCATAATCGAAGCCTCTTTTTGCGTCAGCAGCCTTTGGTTTTCGGCGGCGACTCCAGCTGTGATGCCGCCGTTTTCAAAACGTCCGAGCACGGACGACGCTTCTTTTGGTTTTTGATATTCTGTCATTTCTTTTCCTCCGCTAAAGCTTCATCTAGCTTTTTATTCAGTAGCTTGATGGCCTTTTCTAAAGTATTGCTACCTTGCAATTTTTCTATCCCTATCTGCCCTGTTTTTGCGCTAGCGGCGATATAAAGGGTGTTTTTGGACGGGTATAGAAAAGCAAAAACCGCGACGACTATCGATATTTTAATAATGCACCTCGCGGTTTTTACCATTCGCGCGCTCGTATCGTCGTCGAATTGAATGCCGCCAAACCACAACATTATGCCTGCTAAAAGGACGCAGAAGCTACCCAACAATAGCGGATACATTTTATCCGACAGATCCGCCAAGTATATTAATAACAAGATTTCATTCATTTTTCGATCCTTTTTAAAATTTTCCTCAACTGCTTTAAATTTAGCTCAAGCAGTCGTCTGTGGATTTGTTCTGCGAGCGCACTTTTTTTGTCGCGCTTTTCTGCAGGTCCGTCTATCTTGCGCAAAAGCTCACGCTCTTTTTCTCGGTCGGGGCTACTCATTTTTTCTATCCTTTTAAATTTTGATGAAATTTTTCCCTGCGTAGGGACTCATAGTTGTGAATTTTATACCCTCTCGCAGTTGCGTATTCGATCTCTAGCCCTATGCCTTTTGAGCCGACTATCAAAGACAGATCGCAGGTTTTGGCGCTAGGGATAAAAATCTCTCCACATGTGTCGATTTGCATAAAGCAAATTTTCATAATCTCGTCGTAGCTTCTATCCGCATACTGCACCGAGTTTGCGAGCACGGGCGAAAAGAGTTCTACGGCTAGCCCCTTGCTGTCAAAAAATTCGTCGGCTTCCTCTAGCGCCTTGATAGCTATACGTCTTGCTTCGCGCCTGTTAGCTACCGCCGTATATGGCGAGCAAATGTAAATGCGCGGTATATGTGTGTAACTACTCATATTTTGTATCCTTAAGAACGCACCTTATAGCCTCAATCTCGTTTTGGAATTCGTTCAGGTTTCTTATCTTTACGCAATCTCGTTCTAAGATATGTTTTGGCATCGCCGTGGCGATTCCGTTTGACATACAGATGCTATATGTGTCGCTATCTTTTTCAAAAATCTTAGCGATGACGCTTTTTCCTTTAAAAGTTTTTTTATTGTAAATATAGTCTCCCACCTCAAATTTATTCATGGCTTTTCTCCCTCAAAAATAACGCTGCGATGCCGGCGGTCGCCGTAAGGACGCCTCCTAAAATCACGATGATCCATAATGCAATTTCTATTTGCATATCTCTCTCCTTAAAATAAATTTTGCGCTAATGCGTATATGGCGATCATCAGGATCGCAAAGCCCGCGCTAACCATCACCTGCTTCAGATGGCTCAATATCGATCGCGTCATCTTCCACCTCCAACGAAATCGCGCTAAATCGCGATAAAATTTCATCGGCGCTCACGGCGTCGCGCGGCATAAGCGCCATACGATCCAGCATCTTATCCTTGCGAGTAGTGCTAAGCGTAGCTATAAATTTCATCGTCTCTCTCTCCTCTCTTGAAATGATCTCTCCGTTTCGTTTTTTCTCTAAAATTTCGCGCGCCTCGCTCTCGAAAAATTGATATGAGCTAGCCATAAGCACGTCGTTTCGCTCAATATCTACTTTGGTGTTTTCCACTACAGCCTTGAGGCTGGAGTTGCGAAGCATATCTCTTACGGGTTTATCCTCGCTCATAGCCAAAGTGACTTTGTTTTGTAGGGCTTGTACCCAGCCAAATTTCTTTTTCCATCTACCTATTGCGCTCATAGAGCTTTTCAACCCCATATCGTGAAGCTTTTTAGCTAAAGCTCGCTCCGATATAGGAGTAAAGTCGTTCTCTAGGTTCGCGCTTTGAATATAGATGTCAAAGGCTTTTTGTT
>NZ_CALIIS010000088.1 GCF_938017705.1 uncultured Campylobacter sp. | reverse complement strand
CGGCGCGGGTGCTTTACGTAAGCGGCGGCAACACCTTTTATCTTTTGCGCGAGCTAAAAAAGAAAGATCTTACTGGCCTCATCGCAGATCGCGTCCGAAGCGGCGAGCTCGTGTACGTGGGCGAGTCGGCGGGCGCTATGATCGCAGCTCCCAGCGTGGAATACGCGAGCGTGATGGACGATGCGAGTGGTAGTGAATCAGTAGCAGCGCAAACTGGGCTAGATCTTGTTAAATTCTATCCAGTAGTACACTACGGTGAGGAGCCGTTCGTGCAAAGCGCGGCTGAAATTTTAAAAGCTTACGGCGGCAAGCTAAATTTGGCGCCGATAAATAACGCCGAGGCGATCGCGGTGCACGGCGATAAATTTGAAATTTTGAGGCGGTAAATTTAAACGCACAGCGTTCTAAAAGCGCGTTAAATTTAGAAAAACGGCATCTGAAATTTTACGCGCTAAAGCCTACGTAAAATTTTAAAATTTAAAACGGCGATGTCTGAAAAACGAGCCGAAAATGCGGCGACGGCAGGCTAAATTTAACCGCCGCGAGCGTTAAATTTAAAAGCAAAAACGAGTAAATTTTATAAATTTAAGGAGCGTTTATGGAGTATTTCAAACCGTTTTTCGTAAAGATCGCAGGCCGCGCCAGAGATGACGATCACACGAGCGCGCATGAGCAGATCATCGCGCCGCTACTGCAAAACGCACTCGCCGCCTACGTCTATAACGGCCGCAAAGATAGCATCGTGGGAGCTTTCGGTAGCGTGGAGCACCCGCTAAACTTGAGCGAGTTTAGTTTTCTCGTGCGCGAGCGGGGCAAATTTCGCCTCGATCTCTCGCGCGAATGCGTAAACGGCGCCGAAATCTTTTGGAACGCTTGCAGCTTTAGGCGCGGCTCGGTTATTATTTCGCTCGAGGGAGAGTTTGATTTAACGCCTATTTTACGCTGCTGCGCCGAGATAAGTATAGACGAAACGCCAAATATGGGCAATAGCCCCGCGGCAACCAAGCTTGCTAAGCGCGCGATGAGCGAGGGGCGGATCGCCGTGCTTTTTAGTGCTGGGGGCGGGATAGAGTGGATCGATATCTACGCTCCCGAGGCGGTACAGGCTAAAATTTTAAAACTTGCGGATGAGATAAACGGGGATGAAATTTAAAATTTAAAAGCAGGTCTCTGCATTAAATTTTACGCCAGATAGGCATTATGTACCCATGTGCGCGCAGACAAAAGCAGAGGTCGCGAAAATAGGTCTCGCCTATCGCCCTCTTCTTCTTGCCAAAAGATAAAACAAAATGATCGCTGCCAAAACCACCGCGATTGCGGCGTAAATTTTACCCATGCCGCCGTAGCTTTTGGAGTTGTCGCTTAAATACAGGTTTATTACCGAGCCGTTATCAGTCGAAATTTCAAGCTTTGCGCCCTTTGCACCGTTTAGCTTTACGCGCAGCATATTTGCCGCGGGACTTGAAATTTCGGGCTTATCCATAAAAGAGTAGCTGGTTTTATAGCTTTTCATCAAATCGTTGCAGTCTTTCGGGGTTACGAACATGTCGTAAAACGCGCCGTTTTTCACGCTTAGATTTTCTCCGCCTTGTACGACGAAGTATCTAAATTTAGGCGCTTGCGTGATAAACTCCCACCGCAGCGTCTTTTGCTTCCCGCCCTGCTCGTAATTAAACTCCGCGTCGTATTTGGTATCAAATTTAAAAACCTCTCTGCTGAAAAGTACGAACTGCCTGTCACTCAAAATCGCGTTAGGATCGGAGTTTTTGTCTAAAATTTTAACGTTTTGAAGCTCCCTGCCGCCTTCGTAAATTTTAAAACTTTTCATCGCTACGGGCGGCTGAGCGGAATTAAATTCCACGCTTACGGGATTTGCGGTGATTTTGCACTCTGGCATGGGGTCTGGAATTTCATTGCTGAAAAATGCGAGCGCAGGCTCGTCGTTCGGGTAGTAGACGTAAGGGCGCGAGTTCAGCGCGGTAGCGCTTTTGAACTTATCCTCCCTCATCCGTAGCGTTTCGTTTTTACACATCCCCAGTAGAAATTTACCGCTTCCTTCGTCGTTTAAATTCCGCGAGCAAAAGGCGTTGAGGCGCGAATTTCCCATCTCAAAAACATAGCTGCTTTTTTTGCCGTGCTCAAAATAGCCGATGCCGATCTCATCCGAGGCGAAATCCAAAAATGCAAATCTATGGTAAATCGCGCTGAGTAGCCCGTCGATCGCGCTTTTTAGATCGCTTGAGTTATAGGATAAATTTTCCCGTACTGCGGCATTATAGCCTGCGTAAAAAGCGCGCTTTGACGGATTTTCGCCCGTAAAATTCGGCTTGCCCGGGCTCTCGTCGTGCGACATCGCCTCGTTTGCGACGACATATTTTGCGTGATTAAGCGCGGAGATATTTAAAATTTCATTCTGCGAAAGCTGATTTAGCCCCGATTTTGCGCGCACATTGTTGATGTAGCTTAGCGGATCGTCGTAAAAGGAAAAGCCGCTCATCGCAACGAGCGGCTGTTTTAAATTTGAAGGGGTGTTTTCGCATGCGGCAAAAAGCGCGCAAATCGCCCCAAGACCCAGGAGCCTAAGCCGTAGGGCCCGCTTTAGCAAACTCGACCCCTTCTTTTACGTCCTCGTAGCGTTTAAAATTCTCTTCAAACATCTTTGCTAGCTTATCGCGCGTGATCTTATATTCCGCAGGATGCGTCCACGTATTAATAGGGTTTAGCAGCTTCGTCTCGACGCCTGCGAGCTCTTTTGGGATCGCTAGGTTAAATTTTTCAAAATTTTCAAATTCGCACTTTTTGATACTGCCGTCTAGGATCGCGTTTATGCACGCGCGCGTGGCTTTGATGCTCATTCGTTTGCCAACGCCGTACGCGCCGCCGCTCCAGCCTGTGTTTACGAGATAGACGCTGACATTATGCTTGTCGATCTTTTCGCCCAGTAGCTTAGCGTAAACGGTCGGATGCAGCGGCATAAACGGCTCGCCAAAGCACGCGCTAAAGGTCGCCACGGGCTCGGTAATGCCGCGCTCGGTGCCCGCGACTTTTGCCGTATAGCCGCTTAGGAAATAATACATCGCCTGCTCTTTAGTTAGCTTTGCGACCGGCGGCAAAACGCCGAATGCGTCGGCGGTCAGGAAGATTATGTTTTTCGGATGGCCGCCCGCAGAGCTTGGCTCGTAGTTGTCGATGTGATAGATCGGGTAGCTGACGCGGGTGTTTTCGGTCTTGCTGCCGTCTTTGTAGTCCACGACGCCAGCCTCGTTGGCGACCACGTTTTCAAGCAGCGCGTCGCATTTGATCGCCGCGTAAATTTCAGGTTCGCTGCTCGGGTCCAAATTTATACACTTCGCGTAGCAGCCGCCCTCGAAGTTAAATATCCCCTCATCGTCCCAGCCGTGCTCATCATCGCCGATCAGCTTGCGGTTTGGATCTGTAGAGAGCGTCGTTTTTCCCGTGCCGCTTAGGCCGAAAAATAGCGCCGTGTCGCCCTGCTTGCCCACGTTTGCCGAGCAGTGCATCGACATTTTGCCCGCAAGCGGCAGCCAGTAGTTCATCATCGAGAAAATTCCCTTTTTCATCTCGCCGCCGTACCACGTGCCGCCGATAACCGCGACATTTTCCTCGACGTTAAAAATAACGAAAACGTCGGAGTGTAGCCCGTCGCTCGCGTAATCTTCGTTTTTGCATTTGCACGCATTGTAAACGACAAAATCGGGATGAAATTCCGCTAGCTCGCTCTCGCTTGGGCGGATGAACATATTTTTTACAAAATGCGCCTGCCACGCGACTTCGGTTACGAAACGAACGTTTTTGCGGCTGGATTTGCTAGCGCCGCAAAATGCGTCTTGGATAAAGATTTCCTTGCCACTTAGCTGGGCTTTGGCTTTGGCTAAAAGCTTATCGAAAAGCTCTTTTGAGATAGGCTGATTTATCTTGCCCCAAGCGATGTATTTTTGGCTCGGATCTTGTTTTACGAAGTACTTATCCTTGGGGCTGCGACCCGTAAAGATGCCAGTATCGACCATAAAGGTACCGTTGCTTGACACGCGTCCCTCGCCCATCGCCTTTTCAAGCTCGAAAAGCTCGTCGTAGCTTAGGTTGTAGTTGATTTTTTTGATATTTTTAAGACCTAGTTTATCCAGATCGTTCGGAGTTGTCATTTTGCGTCCTTTTTAAATTAAATTTTGATAAAAGATTGCGCTATTATAGCTTAAAATTTAGGTGAGCTTGCTTAAGCACCGAGGATGGCCCTCATGAAATTTAGGCGGGAGCGCCGCCTAAATTTTAGAGCTTATCTTAAAATCGCGAGCACCTGATCGGCATCGACCATATCGCCTTGAGCGATCAAAATTTTATCGATTATGCCGTCACGTGGGCTTTCGATATTTATCTCCATCTTCATCGCTTCAAGAACGATGACATTCTGCCCCGCCTTAACAACGTCGCCTTCCTTTATTAAAATTTTAAATACGTTGCTAGGAAGCGTCGCTTTTATATCGTTATCGTCCGTACCACTTCGCGCGTTAGCAGTGGGCTGCTCGCCGGCAGAGCGTTGCGGCTGCGGCTTTGCGGGCGCTGAGGTATCGAAGCTGACGTCGTATCGATCGCCGTTTACGAGCACGTTTTGTCCGGCAAATTCTACGTTGTAAATTTTGCCGTTAATCTTAACGTCAAATTTGCCGTTTTTAGAATTACCGTTTTGATGGCTTGCGGCGGGCGCTACGTCCTCTTTTTTACGACTCATCACCTTGCCCTCGCCTTTTAAAAACGCGATACCTTTTTCTTTGCACGCAAGCGCGATAAATATGTTCTCTTCGCTAGGCTCGATGCCCTGCTCGCGTAGAATCTTCTGCGCATACGCGACGCTCTTGCTCTCGTCGGCATCGGCGATATCTACGGCGTGCTTAGTCGTAGGCTCTAGCCCCAGCTGCTCCGCCGCCATTTTAATCACGCCCTCGTCGGGTTTAACGGGCGTTTTGCCAAAATAGCCTAGCACCATCTTGCCGTAGCCCTCGGCGATCTTTTTCCACGGGCCGAACATTACGTTGTTAAACGCCTGCTGGAAATAAAACTGGCTAACCGGCGTTACGCTCGTGCCGAAACCGCCCTTTTCGACGACTTCGCGCATAGCCTTGATGACGGCTGGGAATTTGTCTAAAATTTTATTATCGCGCATCATCTGAGTGTTTGCCGTAAGCGCGCCTCCGGGCATCGGGCTAAACGGAATGAGCGGGCTTACCTGCGTAGCTTCTGGCGGCATGAAGTAATCCTTCAAGCACTCGCCCAAAACCTCTTCGTATTTTAAAATTTTCTCTGCATCCAGTCCCAGGTCGAAATTTTGCCCCTTCGTCGCGTGCAGCAACGTAAGAATGTCCGGCTGGCTGGTGCCGCCGCTTACGGGATGCGCGGCAAGGTCGATGCCGTCCACGCCCGCAACGAGCGCAGCCTGATAGCATGCGACGCTAACTCCCGCCGTCTCGTGCGTGTGCAGACGGATATGCACCCCGTCGCCTAAAATTTTACGCGCGCGCTTGATCGTCTCATAGACCTTCTGCGGGCTGCTGGTACCGCTTGCGTCTTTGAAGCAGACGCTGTCGAACGGAATCTGCGCGTCTAAAATTTGACGCAGAATTCTCTCATAAAACGCTGCGTCGTGCGCACCGCTACATCCCGGCGGCAGATCCATCATCGTGACTACGACTTCGTGTTTGAGTCCGTGGCGATGTATGCACTCGCCGCTAAATTTTAAATTTTCCACATCGTTTAACGCGTCGAAATTCCTAATCGTCGTCGTGCCGTGCTTGGCAAAAAGCTTGGCGTGCAGATCGATGATTTCGCGGCTGCCGGTATCGAGCGTGACGGTATTGACGCCGCGGCTAAGGGTCTGCAGGTTCGCCTCAGGCCCCACGATGCTTCTAAATCTATCCATCATCTCAAACGCGTCTTCGTTTAGGTAAAAATACAGGCTCTGAAACCGCGCGCCGCCGCCGAACTCAAAGTGCGTGATGCCCGCGTCTTTGGCCGCGCTAACGGCGGGCAGGAAATCCTCCATCGCCACGCGCGCGCCGAAAACCGACTGAAATCCGTCGCGAAAGGTCGTATCCATAACGTCGATAAGCTTTTTAGCCATTTTTAGCTCCTAGATTAAATTTATGCGTGAATTTTAATATTTCTAGCCTAAAAAAGCTTTTAAACCGAAAACCCCCGGAAAGATTGCGAGCGTTAATAGCACTAGAATTTGCAATAAAATAAAAGGTAACACGCCCTTGTAAATATCCGTGGTATGGATTTGCGGCGGCGTCACGCCCTTTAAGAAAAATATCGAAAATCCAAATGGCGGCGTCATAAACGACGTTTGCAAATTTACAGCGATTAAGATCGCAAACCACACGGGATTGATATGCAAAGACTCTACTATCGGCAAAAGTATCGGTAAAATGATATATGAAATTTCAACATAATCGAGAAAAAATCCAAGCACTATGATAACTACCATCGTAAGCGCGATAAATCCCCACGCTTGACCGGGCAGATTCTCCATAAAATTTTTCACGACCTCATCTCCGCCCGTGTAAGAAAAAATCATCGAAAATGCCGTGGCGCCCATCAAAATCATAAAAACCATGCCCGAAATTTTAGCGGTATTTTTTAGCGCGTCATAGATCAGCCTAAACGAAAACGTGCGATATAAAACAGCTAGCGCTATCGCACCCAAGCAGCCTACCGACGAGCTCTCCGTAGGCGTAGCGATGCCCGCAAAAATAGATCCTAAGACGAGCAAAATCAGCACGAGCACCGGCACGACGTTTTTAAGCGCGATAAAAATTTGCTTTGATTTGCTAAGTCCCTCTAGCGGCGGAACAGGCGGCGCATAATCTTTGCAAATATATGAAATAATCGCGATATAAATCACGTAAAAACCCACTAGCACGAGCCCAGGAATAACTGCTGCAGAAAAAAGATCACCCACAGAGACAGAAAGTATATCGCCTAAAATAATCAGCACGATAGAAGGCGGGATAATCTGCCCAAGCGTGCCTGCAGCAGCGATAGTGCCGGTAGCCAGCGGCTTATCATAGCCGTATTTCATCATCACGGGCAGGCTGATGACGCCCATAGCGATGACAGTCGCGCCCACTATGCCCGTCGTAGCCGCAAGTAATGCGCCCACCAAAACGGTGCTGATCGCCACGCCGCCTCGTACGCCGCCGAATAAAAATGCCATCGACTCTAATAAACGCTCCGCAAGACGAGTCTTTTGCAAAATCATACCCATCAAAATAAAAAGCGGCACCGAAATTAATAGCTGATTTTCCATAATCGAGTAAATTCTATTAGGCATCAGTGAAAAAAACTGCCTGCTCATATCCTCGAAAGCTTCGGTTAAAATTTCAAAGCCCTGCGCGTAATCCCACGCCTCACTAAGTCCATAGATAAAGCCGAAAATCACCGCCACAGCGCCGAACGTAAACGCAACGGGAAAACCGAGTAGCAGCATAAAAAGCGCTGCCGCAAACATCACTATGCCTATCATAGCTCGCCACCTTTTATCTTACCGTGGCAAAATTCCGCCCAAGCGCGAAAAGCGTAAAATTTATAGAATTTTAAATTTAAGCTCATTCTGCCCTCACACACTCTGTGCGCCCGAAGAATTCCCACTAAGAAATTCCGAGCCTTTGTTTTCCCTAACATCAAGCAGGGCGTTAATATTTTTAATCAAAAATCCAAACGCGTAGATAAATAAAAACGCATAGCTAAGCGTGATTGCGGACTTGATGATCCAAAGATGCTGCATACCGCCGGGATTGGCGCTGGCCTCATGGCTCGTATAAGCCTCGCTTACATAATCGATCGAAAAGAATGCCACGAGCGCCACGAAAGGCAAAATGAAAAATATCGTGCCTAAGATATTTATGAGCGCTTTTGCAGTAGGACTAAATTTTTCGTAAAAAATATCCACGCGAACGTGTGCGTTTTCTTTGAGTGCGTAGGTCACACCGAATAAAAACATCGCCGAATATAGCCACCACGTAAGTTCTTGCATAGCGACGGAATTTGCGGCTGGAAAAAGATAACGCGCCACAACATTGTAAAAAACAACTATAACTAAAAGCGCCAAAAATACGATACTTAATACGCCTAAGATATTTGCGAACGCATCAAAAGCCCTTTCTAATTTGCGTAAAAAATTCCTCAAAATTTTACCCTTTGCTTGAAATTTTTGCTATGAAAGCTGGGATTTTAGCAAAAATATCTGCAATTTATTATAAAATTATGCGCGGAAAGGATTTTTATGATTTTAAAATTTCAAAACAGATACTCTAAAAGATTTCTCGCCTTTTGCGCTATTTGGGCGCTTTTTTGGCTAGCGTTTTCATATTTTTTCTTGCAAAAATTCCTTTTTATCTATCCGGAAAGCTTTAGCATTCACGTGAGATTCGCGCTTTGCGCCATAGCGCTAGGAGCGGTGATTTTAGCGGTTTGCGGCAAGGACGTTCACGGCGCGATCTGCGGATATGCGATGTGGTTCTACGGTGCGGTGCTAGGATTTGCCTCATCGCTAAATTTAGCTAAAATTCACACGGTACTGCGAGGGAGCGGAGATATGAGTGGGATGAGCGGCTGTGGCGGGGCGGTTAAATTTTTAAATTTCGACTTAAGCGCGGTGCCGATTTTTAAGCCGTTTAACAGCTGCGCATTCGACGTTCCGGCAGTGCCGACCGATACAACGCTAGACGAACTGCAAGCCAAACTAACGGCGCTTTATAGCGGAGGCTGGTATCTATTCCCGGCAAGTAAAAGCGTGGATTTAGCACAATTTTGGAGTTTTATCTTTATATTTTTCGCAATTATTTGGACGATTGGAATTTTTCTTGGGTTTTTGAATAAGAAGGCGCAGAGGTAGCCTCTGCGCCAAAGAAGTTACTGTGTAATAATTAGCAAAGCATCAGACGAATATACAGTATTTATATTCTTTAGCCCCGGCATCTCCCATACGTGAGCACATAGGCCATCTGTACTCTTTTTAAGAGTAACCTTATTTTTGCTATCGACAGTGTATGTAGCACAAACCTTATTCTTTGCGGTAATAGGATTTTTAACATTCGTCATGTTATTAAAACCTGTCGTGCTATTATCATACTCGCCTTGCGAAGTATAATAAGCCATTAGATCAGTCAGTGATGTAGATACGTTCTGCGCTGCTCTAACGACTTCCGCATCATCACGCGTAGCTGCTAGTTTTGGAATGGCAATTGCCGCCAAAACACCTAAAATCACGATCACGAAAATTAATTCGATCATAGTAAAGCCCTTCATGTTTTTATCCTTTGATAAAAAATTTTTAGACTTATATTATAAGACGTTTACTATAAATTTAGCTTAAAAATTCTTCGCAAACTCCAACATTTCAGGTAAAAATTTCATCGCATTCGCGCCGACCGCCAAATAATGGTTATTTATCAGGCTTTTTCCGTTATAAAGCGGCGCCTTCATCGTCTTTAGATCCACTACCGCTCCGCCGCTTTGATGCAGCAAAAAATCTCCCGCGGCGATGTCCCAAAGCGAGCAGTCGCTAAATCTCGCATACGCGCTGGCCCCCCCCTCGGCCAAAATGCAAAATTTTATCGCAGAGCCTTTGCGCACGAGCTGCATTTTAAATTTTTGCGCAAATTGCGGATATTTTTCGGATTTGCTATGTCGGCCGTGCATGAAGATTTGCGGCGCACTAACGGGGCGAACGAGCAACACGCCGTTTTTATAAACTCCGCCGCCGTTTGAGCTGTATACGTCGCCGCTTACAGGCACGCCGATCGCCGATAAAATCGGGCGCCCATGCTCGATTAGCGCAATGCAGACGCAAAACTCGCCGTTGCGCGCGATAAACTCCTTCGTGCCGTCCAGCGGATCTATCAGCCAAAATCTCTCCTCGCTCATGCGCCGCTTACTATCCAGCACGCACTCTTCCGAGCAGATCGCGATGCCGCTAGGCTCCAGGGTGCTCATTATCACATCGTTTGCCGCAAGATCGGCGTTCGTAAGCGGAGATCTGTCCGCTTTGACAAAGACATCAAATTTGTCGTAGTTTTGCATTATCGCGGCGTTTGCTTTTTTTGCGGCGTCCGTCGCGAGCGCCAAAAGCTCATCCAAGCCCACTTTCGCTCCTTAAATTTAACGGCAATTCTATCAAATTTAAAATTCTAAACGTCTAAATTTGCGCAAATAAAAACGAACGAAATTCCAAAAATCTTTAGAATTTTAATATTCTTTTTTATATAATTGCTAAAATTTTTTAAAGGATCAACATGACCCCAGTCGTATTAGATAGCGTTAAACACGCGGATTTACAATATCACGCGGATGCATTCCCTACCGCGCCTTTTGTGCCGGTGATCGCACCGGAGATCCCGTTTTGCGCGGACAACCTCGTTATAGTATTCACCATCGAAAAAGAGCCCAAAATGGTGGCGCTGCTAGGGCGCACCAAAAACGTTCTAATCGATAAAGATTATAAGGGAGCGGTGCCCTCCTCGGTGCAGAATTATCCGTTTTTCTTAGCCCAGATCGGCGAGCAGACGGCGATCTGCTTTGATGAGGACGCACAGCAGATAAAAGGCGACGGCGAGGCGCTTTTTAAAAACGGCAAGCCGACGCCGTTTTTGGAAAATTTAAAAGAGGTGATGAAAAATTACGCCGATTTAGATATGCGCACGCGCGTTGCGGCAGCGGAATTTCAAAAGGCGGGGATTTTAGAGGCCAAGGAGCTTGGCATCAACTCTAGCGGCAAGGAATCGTCCCTGCTAAACGGCTTTTCGGTCGTAAATCGCGAAAAGCTTTTGAAGTTAAGCGATAAAAAGCTTGCGGATTTCGCGCGCCGCGGATATCTGGAGCTAGCGTATTTCCACCTAAAAAGCCTTGCAAATTTTCAGCGCCTAGGCGATAAGATCATGCAGCTCGACCCGCCGGCAGCGCAGAAAGAAGCGAAAAAATAGGCGTTTTACTTCTTGAATAGCTCGAAATCCTTAAAATTTTTATGATTTGACGTCGCGGAATTTAATTCCTAAAAGCAATATTGTGCAAAATTGTCACAAGTATTTTACGGCGCAAGTTGTTTTTATAAATACCCAATTAAGCTTATCTAGTAGAATAAGCCTTAGAGCCTAAATGATTTTATTTGTAGCTAAGATTAAACGTACTGCGAGCCTGATCGTATAATTTTGCCATAAAAATTTTATGGCAAAATTTATCACCCTGCGCACGCAGGATTTTACACATAAAATTTCAAGCCCAAATTTTTGCATAAAATTCTATTAAATTCTTAATTTCTTTCAAGTAGATAAATTTATAAAATTTAAAATATGCATCACAAAAAATATTTTATGCATCAAAAAAATGAAATTTTGCAAGTTTACCTAAAAATTCTATGAATAGTAGAATTTAAATAAACCCCCATAAAAATTACATGCCTCAAAACACAGGCAAGCAAAATCAAGACCGAATTCTAAAAGCAAATTAAGCCCGCAACGTATTTCTCGCTCCATCATTACAATGAATCGAATTTTACGCGGGAATCAAACGCACGAATTAAATTCTGCACGAAATTTTATTCAACCAAGAATTCCTTCTTATCGATCGTGCCATGATAAAAAATCCCGAGCGTATCATCAAAGGTCTTATCCAAAAATCCATCTTTTTTTAGTCCTGCTAAAGATGTATTGATTATCTCTAGCAGCGCATTATTGCCCTTCTGCACGGCGATTGCGTTGTAAGTTTGCTTACCTAGACCATCCAAAGTAACCTGCGTTTTATTATCGATGATCGCGTATGCGTGCAGGATTAGGTTATCATCGACATGCACGGCATTTTTCGCCCTTTTGAAAGCGCGGTAACATTTAGCCGAACTGGCGCAAAAGTTTAAATTCTTTCTAAAGCCCGCTTTGCGTAAGAAATTGTGAATAGGAGAGTGTTTGATGACGAAAATCCTCTTTTTGCGGAGTTGATCGAAGCTCGTGATATTTTCGTCTTTTTTGGCTAGCACACCTACCTGCACCTTAAAATAAGGCTCCGAAAAATCTACTTTTTTCGCTCGCGTGGGCGTAGGAGTAAAGGTCGCAATCACCATATCCGCTTCATTGCGCTGTAAAGCGCTAATGCGTCTTGAAGCCGTGATCGGGATAAATTTTACCTTGCCAGGATTATCGCCGAAAATCTCCTTACCGAGCTTTTCGCCAAGAGCAATCTCAAATCCCCTATATTTGCCGTCTACGAGCGCACTAAACGGCGGCTGATCGTTATATACACCTATGCGAACGAGCCTATCCTTTTTGATCTGATCCAAAGAATTTGCAGATAGAAAACCAAGTAGTAGAGCCGCCAAAACAAATACTTTCATTTGCTCCCCTTTTAGTTGAAATAAGGCGCAATTATAATAAAAAGAAATTATAGCCAGCTAAAATTCTGCGATTTATGGCGCATTTTCATCTAAATTTATGAAAAGATGAAATTCGCGGAGAAATTCTATGTCCAATTTACAAACGAAATCTCATAAAAAACTTACACGAGCGAAATAAAAAGCTCTTTTAATTAAATTTTATAGACAAAATTTACGGATGAATTTCACGCTAGAAAACCTTAGCAAAATTTACGATATTCTTAAAAGTAAACGGCGAAATTCTACGTAGATTTAGCGTCTAATTGCGGATTTAGCTAAGGGGCGAAATTTAGCTCCACTGTTGCGCAGAAGCTTAAGCTCTTAAAATTTCGTAAGACTAAGCTAAGATGCAAACGTAGCAGCAATAGCCCTAGATCGGCATTACGCGGATGTTTGGGCTAAGGTTTTCTTGCAAAACATTTTCGATCGCGTATAATGTACCGCTCGCACCGCTGGCGCAGCCGCTACAAGCGCCTAGGTAGCGGATGTAGATATCGGTTTTGCCGTCGTCTGCGGGCCTGATATCGATGACATCGAGATTGCCGCCGTCCATCTGAAGCATCGGACGGATATCCTCGTCAAGCACCCCTTCGACCGCTTTAAATTTACCGATTAAATTTAACTGCTCAAAGCTCATCTCCGCTCCCGCTTTCGCGCTAGTAGCGGCACTCGCCTCGGCTTGAGCTTGAAGTCTCTCTCGCTCCATCTCCTCTCTGGTTTGCTTTAAAATATCGACCAGATAGTAGTCCTTCTCCTCATGTCCGCCCGGGCGCACGCAGGATTTGCAAAACGCGCCCGCTTTGGTGTATTGCGTGATCTCTTCGACCGTATGAAGATCGTTTAGACGAATCACCTCTTTGATCGTGCCGAGGCTTACGCGCGCGCAGTCGCACACGATGATCTCATCCTCGAAATGCGCGGGATCGACGCCCTTATAATTCGCCGCAGCCTGCTTGATGACGTCGTATGCCATTACCGAGCAGTGCATCTTTTGCGGCGGTACGGCGGGCTCGTCGGGATTATCGCGCATCGCGTGCTCTACGTCTAAATTTGTAATCTTTACCGCTTGATCGACGGTCTTTCCGATACAAAGCTCAGCCATCGTATCCGAACTCGCAATCGCCGTACCGCAACCGAAACTTTTAAATTTAGCGTCCAAAATTCTATCAGTCTTAGGATCGATCAACCAATACAGCCGCACAGCATCGCCGCAACTCTCGGCGCCGAAGTCCGCGACCACGAGCTTGCCGCCCCTAGCCTTTGCTTCCTCCTCGGTGATCTCACCCATATAGCGAGGATTATTCATACGCTCCTGCACTTTTTGCGAGTATTGCTCCCAGATCGAGCCGTTTATCAAACTATTTTTTGCCATTTTTTATCCTTTATTTCTTCTCATAACCTTGCGGCGCATAAGCAAACGTGCTTGAAATCCCGCGCAGACGGGCGACGGCTTTGCCTATATGCTCGATCGCGTAATCGATCTCCGCCTCCGTCGTAAAGCGCGACAGCGAAAGCCTTAGCGCCGTATGCGCCAGCTCCTTATCTGCGCCGATCGCTTCCATTATCGGGTTATTCTCAAGCGCCTCGCTCGCACATGCAGAGCCGGTAGAAGCGGCGATACCCGCTTTATTTAGATCCCACAGCATCGCCTCTCCCTCGACGCCTTGGATCGAGGCAAGGATGGTGTTTGGAACGCGAATGCTACGGTCGCCCACGACGCTAACGTTTGGAATTTGCAAAAGCGCATCCTCCAGCTTATCGCGCAGCCTGCTTACCTGAGTGCGCTCAAAATCCATAAATTTATTCGCTAGCTCTAAAGCCTTACCGAGCCCCACGATGCCCGCGACGTTTAGCGTGCCGCTGCGGCGCCCGCCCATCTGCTCGCCGCCGTGAAGCAGGCTCGTAAGCGGCTTGCTATCTTTGATGTAGAGCGCGCCGACCCCCTTTGGAGCGTGAAATTTATGCCCAGAAAGGCTTAAAAAATCCACGTCCGCATTGCGCACGTTCACCTTTATCTTACCTATCGCTTGCACCGCGTCGGTATGATACAGCGCACCGTGTTCGTGTGCGATTTGCGCGATTTTTTTTACGGGGAAGATCGTGCCGGTTTCGTTATTTGCCCACATCACGCTAACGAGCGCAGTTTTGTCGTCGATCTTTTCGCTAAGCTCATCAATATCGATCTGTCCGTCTTTATCGACGCCCAGGCGAGTGATCTTTACGCCGCAAATTTTTTCTAAAAAAGCACAGGTCGCGCTGATTGCGGGGTGCTCAACGGAGCTTATGATGATATTATCCTTCTCGCCGGTTAGAATTTTATCGTAGTAAATTCCTTTTAAAACCCAGTTATTGCTCTCGGTCGCACAGCTTGTGATGACGATGTCGTCCGCATCCGCAGCGCCAAGCCCCGCATAAAGTCTATCCATCGCGGCTCTTAGCGCGGGGTGCGTCTCGCTGCCGAAGCTGTGAAGGGAGTTTGGGTTGCCGTATTTATCGCAAAAAAACGGCTTCATCTCCTCGAAAACTTCGGGATCGACCATCGTAGTGGCGTTATTATCTAAATAAACGCGCTGCATAAAATTCCTTTCTAAAATTTGTCTGAAATTTAATCAGACAATTTCGCTCTTTTATCAATTTCGCACGATAATATAACATAATTGCTAAATTTTTCTTTAACGCTTGCTGTTTTAAAAACCGAAAGTTTTCGGAGAATTTATTAGATCGAAAAATTCCTTGCGCGTATCGTTTCGGCTGATAAAAAGCCCTCGCAGTGCCGACGTAGTCGTGGTCGAGTTGATCTTTTGCACGCCGCGCATCTCCATACACATATGCCGCGCTTGCAGCACCACGCCCACGCCGAGTGGATGGATCACCTCTTGGATAGCGCTTGCGATCTGTTCGGTAAGCTGCTCTTGAATCTGCAGCCTGCGCGCGAAAATATTTACCATACGCGGAATTTTGCTAAGCCCCACGACCTTTTTATTCGGGATATACGCGACGTGCGCGCGCCCAATGATAGGCAGCAGATGGTGCTCGCAGAGACTATAAAATTCTATATCTTTTATCAAAACCATCTCATTGTTGCTGCTCTCAAACAGCGCGTCGTTTAAAATTTCTTTTGGGTCCAGCTCGTAGCCGCTAGTTAGAAACTCATAGGCTTTGGCTACGCGCTCGGGCGTCTTTGCGAGCCCGTCGCGCCTCGGATCCTCGCCTAAAATTTCAAGCATCTGCGATACGCAGTTTTCAAATTTCGCTCGGCTTTTTTCGTCCATTTTTAGCAATTCCTTAAAGATCGATGCGCGATATTACTCAAAAACGCCTTTTATAACGCTGATAAATTTTAAAATTCCACGCGAAATTTTATCAATCTTATTATGTTAATGATAATATATTTAAATTTAAGAAATTTTTGTTTAAAATCCGCCGTTTCGATAAGCTTTATCTAAAAGGAGTTCGGTAATGAAATTTAAGATGAGTTTTGGCGCGGCTTTGGCGCTTTTTTCCTTTGCTTGCGCCGAACAAAACGCCGCAGCAAGCTCCGCCTCGGGCGAAAACTTAGGCGATATCGAGGTCGTAGAATGGGCGAATAACGACGACGGCTACCGCGCCGTACGCAGCGAGATCGGCAAGACGACTAAGCGAATTTTAGAAATTCCGCAGACCGTAAACGTCGTAACGCAGCAGCATCTAAAGGACAAAAAGCCAGACACCTTAGCGGAATCGTTGCAAAACGTAAGCGGCATAAGCTACGCAAATACGACAGGAAATATTTTCGATGCGATCATCAAGCGTGGCTTCGGCGAGGGTCGCGACGGCTCGATTATGCGCAACGGCGTGCCGGGCGCCGTGATGCACAATTTCAATAAAACCATTCAAAGCGTCGAGGTTCTAAAAGGGCCCGCGAGCATGCTCTACGGCGCGCAGCAACCGGGCGGCGTCATAAACATGGTAACCAAAAAGCCGCAGTATGAGTTTATAAATGAGCTTTGGGGCGGGCTGGGCAATCACAACTATTGGGACGCGGGATTTGATACTACAGGGCCGATTGCAGATAGCGGCTTTGCGTATAGATTTATATTCGATTACTACGCGAAGGATTATTGGCGAAATTTCGGCGGTATAAAAAACACGCTCTTTGCGCCGTCGCTTGCGTATCAAGGAGATGATTATTCGATAAACTTAGGCTACACCCATAGCCGCTCTACCGATCCGGTGGATCGCGGCGCGTTTTTAGTGCCGAGTACGGGTAAAATTTATGGCAGCGGCAAAGTCCGCTTCGACGAGCCGGTAAATAAACTACAAAGCAAGCTCGATACGGTTGATTTGGGCTTTGAGAAGGAATTTAGCGAGGATTGGATATTAAAAGGCGCCTATGCTTTCTCGCGCAGTAAGCACGAATACGGCTACGTCCGTCCGAACAATCCATTCACGCCCCAAGGCCTTACCGGCACGACGCGATCGTATAACTACTACGATAATTTCATACACCGCACGCACGCAGCAAGCGTCACACTAAACGGCAAATTTGAAACGGGTCCGCTTAAGCACGACGTCCTTTTCGGCACGGATTACAAAAACTACTACAGATACCGCCCGGGCGCGCTAAAAGGCACCGCAGGGCGCATCAATATGCTTACCGGGCAGACCGCTTCGGGCGCCGTCCTAACGAACGATAGAGAGCCAAAAATACAATATCAAAAGCTAAGAACGATCGGTCTTTACACCCAAGATAATATAAATTTAACCGACGAGTTAATACTTTCTTTGGGCGTGCGTAGGGAATTTTACGATCAAGTAGCCAAACAAAGCTGGCAAGGACCGAACAGCACCGATCAGAAAAAGGCCGCTACGACCTATCAGGGCGGGCTTTTGTACCTGTTGAGCCCGCAGTGGTCGGTATATACTAACTACGCGCAAAGCTTCACGCCGCAGATGTCCATAGGCGAGGCGATAGGCGGTGATCTAAAGCCGGAGGAAGGCAAATCCGTGGAGTTCGGCACTAAATTTCAAAACGATCGCGTCACTGCAGGCGCGGCGGTGTTTAATATCGATAAAAGAAACATCCTGCGAACGGTAAATAATATAAGCGAGACGATCGGCAAGGCTCGCTCGCGAGGATTTGAGCTCGATATAAACGGGCGCGTGACGCAGGGGCTTAGCATGTCGGCAAGCTACGCATACACCAAAACGAGGGTGCGCGAGGACGACGGCGCTTTTGCAGTGCTAATCGGCAAACCGCTGGAAGCAACGCCGAAGCACCAAGCAAGCCTATTTGCCAACTACGATTTCGCGCATCTAGGCGCAAAGGGGCTTAGGTTGGGCGGTGGCGCGCGATACTTCGGCTCGTGGTACACCTATTATATGCGCACGAACCTACCGAGCGTGCCCGCAGGAACGGCGTTTAAGCTGCCTCACGCCGTGGTTTATGACGCCTTCGTGAGCTACGATACTAAAATTTCGGGCTATGATACGAATTTTTCGTTCAACGTCAAAAATTTGACCGACAAAAAATACTACACCTCATCCTCAACCGGCACGACCACGAGCGTGATACCTATTCAGATGGGCTACGCGCGGCAGTTTATGTTTAACGTATCGGTAAAATTTTAGCCTTAGTCCCGCTTTAAATTTCAAGGCGAGCTCTTAAAAATTTTAAAATTTAAAAGCTGCGAGCCGCTTAGAGTCGGCAAATTTTAGGAATTTATACTTTAAATAAGAAATTTTTTGATATATTACGAACTATTTTTAAATTTTCTAAAGGAATTTTATGGAAGTAAAAGCAAAAATGAAAGACGCCGCGAATGCGGTAGCTGCGAGCAAGATCGAAGCAAAGCAGATCGCAGCCAAAGTAGAAGAGCTAGCCAAAAAGGCCTCCAAGCAACTAAGAATCGACGGATTTAGACAGGGCAAAGTACCTACCGCGGTGGTTTTGAAGCGATACGGCAAACAGCTTGAGGGCGATGCAAAGCAGGAGCTTCTTAAAAATATGATCGATCAGTCTCTTAAAATTTTAAAGAAAAAACAAGATGAAATTTTATCCGAGCCGGTCTTTTCTAAATTTGACGAAAAAGAAGGCGATATCGACGTTGAGATCGAAATTTCTTTCAGACCCGAAGTTAGCGTCGAGGGATACGAGGAGCTGATCCCTAAATTTAGCAGCCCGCGCGTTACTCAAAAAGAGATCGACGAGAAAGTAGAGGAATTTTTGCAGATGATCGCTCCGCTTTCTAAAACCAACAAAAAAATTCTAGCCAAAGACGATTTTGCAAAATTTGATTTCGAAGGCTTCGTGGACGGCAAGCCATTCGACGGCGGCAAGGCGCAGGACTACGTCCTTCAGATCGGCTCAAATCAATTCATCCCCGGCTTTGAGGACGGAATGATCGGACTTAGAGTGGGCGAGGAGCGCGACGTGGCGGTTAAATTTCCGCAGAATTACGGCGCAAAAAATTTAGCCGGCAAGGACGCGATCTTTAAAGTCAAGCTTCACGAAATTCAAGCTAAAAAGCCTGCCAAAGAGCTCGGCGAGGAGGAGCTAAAGCAAGCGCTTCCGGGCGAGAAAGAGCCGAGCAAAGAGAAATTTGAAGCGCGCATCAAAGAGCGCATCAAAAACGATAAGCTTCAAAAGCTGATAAACGAGGATCTAAAGCCTAAATTTGCCGACGCGCTCGCCGAGAAATTTAACTTCGCGCTTCCAAAAGCGATCGTCGAGCAGGAGATAAATTTACAGTTTAACAACGCATGGAGCGGCTTTTCAAAAGAGCAGATCGAGGAATTTAAAAACAACAAAGACGCCCTGGATAAAAAGCGCGAAGAGTTTAGAAAGGCTGCCGAAAACAGCGTAAAACTTACATTCTTAATCGACGAGCTAGCTAAAAAACGCAATATCGACGTGAGCGATCAGGAGCTCGTCCAAGCGGTCTATATGGAGGCTTACACCTACGGTGCAAACCCGAAAGAGCACCTAGATAGATACCGCAACAACGGCATGCTTCCCGCCGTCAAAATGGCGCTGATCGAAGAGAAGCTATTTAACGACATCTTTGCCAAGCAAGGTAAAAAGAGCGGCGAAGGGAAAGGTGAATAATGGTGATTCCTTACGTTATAGAGCAGACCGGCCGCGGAGAGCGCAGCTACGACATCTACTCGAGGCTGCTAAAAGACCGTATCGTAATGCTTAGCGGCGAGATTGACGACGCGGTGGCAAGCTCGATCGTCGCGCAGCTTCTATTTTTGGAGGCGGAGGATCCGGATAAGGATATCTATCTATACATCAACTCCCCGGGCGGCGTGGTTACGAGCGGATTTAGCATTTATGACACGATGAATTACATCAAACCCGACGTAAGCACAATCTGTATCGGTCAAGCGGCGTCGATGGGAGCGTTTTTGCTAAGCTGCGGCGCCAAAGGCAAACGCTACGCGCTTCCAAACTCGCGCATAATGATCCACCAGCCCCTCGGCGGCGCGCAAGGCCAGGCTACCGACATCGAGATCCAAGCCAAAGAAATTTTACGAATGAAAGAAATTTTAAATGGCATCCTTTCGCAAAATTCCGGCAAAGATCTCGCGCAGGTCGAAAAGGACACCGATCGCGACTTTTTCATGAGCGCCGAGGATGCCGTGCAATACGGCTTGATCGATCAAGTACTTCAAAAGAGCTTTAAATAGATGATCCTGGACGTCCTTACCTATCCGAATAAAAAGCTTTATCAAAGATCGACCGAGGTCGTGAAATTCGACGCGGCGCTAGGTAAGTTTTTGGACGATATGTATGAGACGATGATCGCAAAAAACGGCATAGGTCTTGCCGCCATCCAGGTAGGTAAGCCCGTGCGCGCTTTGATTATAAATTTAGCCAATGAGGAAAAAATCCAAGACAAAAAGGACCTCATCGAGATTATCAATCCGCAAATTTTAAAAAAGGAAGGCGAGGTCGTTTATCAGGAGGGCTGCCTCTCGGTACCGGGTTTTTACGAGGACGTCACGCGCGCCGAGTTTATCACGGTGCAGTTTCAAGACCGCGCCGGCAATACCCAGCAAATGGACGCTAGCGAGCTGCTAGCCATCTGTATCCAGCACGAGATGGACCACCTCGACGGACATCTTTTCATCGAGCGCATCGGATACAACAAACGCAAAAAATTTGATAAAGAATTCAAAAAAAGTCTAAAAGAAAAATCGAAATGAAATCCCTAAAATGCGCTGCCTTCACGGATGCACTGATCCCCGTAGAGGTTGAGTCGACATTCGTGCGGGGGCTGCCGGGATTTAATATCGTTGGCCTTGCAGGAGCTACGATAAAAGAGAGCGAAAGCCGCGTAAAAGCCGCGCTTGTGAGCCTAAATTTTAAATTTCCCGCCTCCAAAATCATCATAAATCTCTCCCCCTCCGATATGCCCAAAAACGGCTCGCACTTTGATCTTGCGATCGCACTTCTCATCGCGCTGCAAAAAGAGCGCATCGACGGCGATTTCTTCGTCTTCGGCGAGCTCGGTTTAGACGGCAACTTAAAGAGCACGGCGAGCCTCTTTTCGATTCTGCTTTTTTTAAGCACGAAGGTGAAGCGCGCTAAAATTTTAGTGCCGCAAAGCATCGCTCTAAAGGCCTGCACGATCCCAAACTACGACGTTTATGCCGTGGGTAGCCTAAGCGATGCGGTCAGATTTTTTTTAGACGAGGAGTTTGCCGCAAGCAGACTCATGCGAGAAACCCATCCGCTTTTTAAAAACGTCGTGGAGATTGGCGGGCAAGCTTACGTTCCCAACCGCGATTTTTCGCTCGATTTCAAAGACGTCAAAGGGCAAAAGCGCGCCAAGCGCGCGAGCCTGATCGCCGCGTGCGGCATGCACAACATCCTCTTTGAGGGCAGCCCGGGCTGCGGCAAAAGCATGTGCGCAAAGCGAATAGCCAGAATTCTGCCGCCGCAGAGCCTAGGCGAAGTATTGCTCTCGTGCGCTTACGAGTCGCTAAATAACAAAGACGTCGATTTTAGCGCGCTGCGCCCCTTCCGCTCGCCGCACCACACCAGCACGCGCAGCTCGATTTTCGGCGGCGGCAGTAGCGGCGCAAAGATCGGCGAGGTCGCGCTCGCAAACGGCGGCGAGCTGTTTTTCGACGAGCTGCCGCACTTCGGAAAGCAAATTTTAGAAAGCCTGCGCGAGCCGCTGGAGGATAATAGAATTTTGATTTCGCGCGTAAATTCCAAGGTCGAATACCAAACGAAATTTATCTTCGTAGCGGCGCAAAACCCCTGCCCGTGCGGAAATTTATTCTCCAAAAACCTCACCTGCACCTGCTCGCTAAACGACATCAGGCGCTACAAAAACACGATCTCCGCGCCGCTGCTCGATCGCATCGACATATACGTCGCGATGGACGAAACCGGCGCAGACGATAGAAGCGACGTTTGCAGCGAGGAGATGGCAGATGCGGTGCTGCGGGCGTTTCGCGCGCAAAAGGCTCGCGGACAGAGCGAGCTAAACGCAAAGCTGCGCGACGAGGAGACCGAAAAATTTTGCATCTGTGAAAGCGCGGCGCGAGAGGTTTTGCAAACCGCGATCACCCGCTACGACCTTTCGCAGCGCGGCGTAAATAAGACGCTAAAGCTCGCGCGCACGATCGCCGATCTAGCAGGCGCCGAGATCATCGCTAAGGCGCATATTTTGGAGGCTCTTAGCTTTCGCATAAGGAGCGAAATTTGAAAAAAATTTTCTTTAGCACCGAGGAGCTCGACGCCAGGGCGAGCGCGAAATTTGGACTTGGCGAGCAAATTTTAATGGAAAACGCCGCTTGCAAGATCGAGCGCGAGATCAGAAAGCGGCTTAAAAAGGGCTCGCGCGTTTTAGCGCTTTGCGGCGGCGGAAATAACGGCGCGGACGCGCTGGCGGCGCTGCGAAAGCTAAGCGGCGATTTTAGCTGCACGGCGCTTTGCATGCTTCAAAACAGAAGCGCGGCGAGTAAATTTCAAGTGGAAGCGGCGCGGGCTGCGGGCGTTAGGCTTATCAACATAGCAAGCGCAAAAGACGATTGCAAGCATGTAGGCAGCGCGTCTAGCAAGGATGCTTGCGCGCATGAAAGCGCAGGCGGCTCCTCTTCAAAGGGCGCTGGCGCGAGCGAGCCGCGGGGCGAGCGCGAAAGCCCAAGCAGCACGGACATTTCAGGCGGCGACGATAAATTATGCGCAAAATTTACAGGTGCTAAATTTGAAACCGTAGAACACGGCGGAGATTTCGGCAAACTAGGCAACGAATGCGGCGAACCGCGCATCCTGCACGATGAGATTACAAGCGCAGACTGCATAATCGACGGAATTTTCGGCAGCGGTTTAAATAAACCGATAAGCGCTGAAATTTGTGAAATTTTATCTCTCGCAAATAGCGCAAAATCCCTAAAAATCGCAGTCGATATCCCAAGCGGCATCGATAAGAGCGGGCGCGTTTTAGGAGCTGCATTTTGCGCGGATCTGACGATCGCGATGGGCGCGTTAAAGCTCGCGCTGTTTTCGGACGGCGCGAAGGATTATGTAGGGCGGATCAAGGTCGCAAATCTTGGAATTTCGCGCTCAAATTTTGAAGGGCGGAGCGAATATTTTCTGCTTCAAAAAAGCGATCTGAAGCTGCCGCTACGCAGGAAGCAAAACACCAACAAAGGCGACTTCGGGCACACCTACGTCGTAAGCGGGCAGATGAGCGGAGCGGCGCAGATGGCGGCTCTAGCGGCTCACGCAATCGGCAGCGGGCTCGTTAGCGTCGTTAGCGATGAGCCATTAAATTTAAGCCCGATTTTGATGCAAAAAAGCTCATTCAATGCCGCGCGGGTCGTAGTCTGCGGCTGCGGGCTGGGGGAGCGAAAGATCGATCTTGCCGCACTACGGGACAAAAGCTGCGTCATCGACGCCGATCTGTGCTACGATAGCGAAATTTTAAGCCTACTTAGCGATAATTCAAATTTAATCCTAACGCCCCATCCAAAGGAATTCTGCTCGCTTTTGAAGATCGCGGGTATCGCAGATCTTAGCGTGAGCGAGCTGCAAGAGCGGCGCTTCGAGCTTGCGCGGGCGTGGAGCGAGAAATTTAGCGGCGTACTCGTACTAAAGGGCGCAAACACGCTCATCGCCCAAGCGGGCATTATCTACGTCTGCGACAAGGGCAGCGCCGCGCTCGCAAAGGGCGGCAGCGGCGACGTGCTCGCAGGGCTCATCGGCGGGCTACTCGCGCAAGGCTACTCGCCTCTGCAAGCCTCAATCTGCGGCGTCCTAGCCCACGCACTCGCCGCGCGAGCCTTCGCCAAAAACTCCTACGCGCTAAATCCGCTCGATCTCATCGAGGAGGTAAAATGGTTGTGAAAAAGCTCGCCGTGCTTTTTAGCGGTAGCGGCTCAAATTTGGAGGCGATCCTGCAGAGGCTGCACGGCAAAATTTTTGGCGAAACCAAGATCGAAGTTGCGCTAACGCTAAGCAACAAAGCGGATGCGGGAGGCATAGCAAAAGCCGCGAAATTCGGTCTAAAAAGCGTGATCCTAAATCACAAAGAGTTCGCTAGCCGCGAGGAGTTCGACGCCGCGCTCGTGCGCGAGATCGAAAAAAGCGGCGCGGAGCTTACGGTGCTCGCGGGCTTTATGCGAATTCTCACACCCGTTTTTACGAACAGGGTTCGCGCGATAAACCTGCACCCATCGCTGCTGCCGCTTTTTAAGGGCGCGCATGCGATAGAGCAGAGCTTCGAGAGCGATATGAAAGTGGGCGGCGTGAGTGTGCACTGGGTCAGCGAGGAGCTCGACGGCGGCGCGATTATCGCTCAGCGCGCGTTTGAAAAGAGCGCGGGCATGAGCCTTGAAGCTTATGAGGCCAAAATCCACGAGATCGAGCATGAGCTATTGCCGCAGGTGATCGTAGAAATTTTGTGCCGGAGCTAAATTTTACGCTAAATTTAAAGAGCGAAATTCCGCGGAATTTTATAAATTTTAAAGCTTAGTTCTTTAAATTTAGAGGTGGGTTCGAAGCTAAGCTTTAAAAATTTACTAGCTAAATTTAGAAAGATAAAGATGACCGCAAACGAACTGGAAAAACTAAGACTCGGCATCCTAGATGAGGCGGAGCAGCATAAAGGCACGGCGTTTTCGATAATAGCACTAGCGGTGCTGGCCTCGGCGCTGTGGCTATTTTTCAATTTTAGAGATCAAGAAGCAGCAGTGGGCCTCTGCTGGATCATAGTGGTATTTAGCTGCGGCAGCATCTCTTTTAGAGTAGTGAATAAAGATGCAAATATAGTGCGCGTATTTATCTTTTGCGCCTTGCTGTGGATGCTTGCCAAAGGCGTAGAAATGTGCGAGAATGATACCTTGCGCTTCGTCATCGCACTCGTAACCATCTGCCTTTCTTTGTTTAATATCGCGGATGCCGCGCTGGAGCGGATCAAATACAACAGATCTAAAAAATTCGTCCGCGCCTTTAAACACCAATATATCGCGCCCTATATTGCAAGCCTAGGTTATCGCTACGAAATTTCAGGCTCGTTTCGGCCGGCGTATCTGCGCGCTAGCGGTCTATTTGTGGACGGCATAAGCTATTTTGATTGCGAAGATAAAATTTCCGGCGTTTATGACGGAGTATTTTTCAGCTTTGCGGATGTTTGCGTGACTCATGCTGACGAACGACGTAGCAGCAGAGGGATTTTTTTCTACGCAGAATTTAAAAAGCGCGTAAACTCGGTGGCGGTGATCCTGCCTTCGCTCAGCGCGAGGCCAACACTCGGCGGACTTAAGAAGATCGCGATGGACGATAGCGAGTTTAGCTCCGCATTTAGCGTGTATAGCGCCGATGCGGTGTCTGCAATGTATGCCCTCACGCCCGCCTTTATGCGGCGCCTGCTTCGCTTTAGAAGCGGTGCCGGCGGATCGATCAGATTAAGCTTTTCGGGCAGAAACGTCTATATTTTCATCCGCACGGGATACGATAGTTTCGAGCCTAGCGTGGATCGCAGCGTATTTGGCTTTGATCCCGCCGCGTCTATCAAGCACGAGCTTCTATTCTTTCTCTCCATCGTAAAAAGTCTGAAATTAAACGAAAATATCTGGCAAGATTAAATCTTAAATTTGACTTTAAATCCGCAAATACGGAGGCTTTGCGCCGCCGCGAAATTTTGAAATTTAAAAGCACTCTTCCCAGCTCGGCGTCGCTATGATTTAGAATTTTCGCGACAAGGTTTTGTGGACTTTGCCGCAAGATCTATTGTATTTGCGGCAGAGGGCAAAATTTGAAATCTATCGCGATGAAATCTCATGCGATTTATAAATTTTTGCGACCCGCATAGAGGAATTGAGCACTTCTCCGTACCGAATTAAGCGAAGATGGATGCGGATATGACGATGATTGCGCCGTACGCTTTCCATAATGGAGATTACCACGCTGCCTATCATCGTGCCGCAAACACTACTTTTACCGTCGCGAGCCCGCACCAAAAAAATTGAGTGCCGATCACGGCAATGATAGAAGAGATAATTTACTCATATTTTCATCGTTCATTTCGCCATTCTAATGCTTTTAAAAATCGACGATTAAAAAGCTCATACAAAAGCCGACTACACATTTAATCTGCCTCCAAGCATTTTTAAGCGACAATACGAAAATCAAATTTTCGGAGTCCTCATGACGATTTACGAGTTAAAGCCCAAATTTCAAAATTTACTTCGTCCGTTAGTAAGACGCCTTTACGACGCGGGCGTCAGCGCAAATCAAGTCACGATCACAGCCTGCGTCATTTCCGTTCTGCTGGGCGGACTTCTGATAAAATTCGCCGAAGTTTCGACGCTATTCTTTCTGCTGCCCGTTTGGATGTTTTTGCGTATGGCGCTAAATGCCATCGACGGCATGCTGGCTCGCGAGTTTAATCAAAAAAGTCCGCTGGGCGGCTACCTGAACGAAGCCACGGACGTCATCTCGGACGCTGCGCTTTATTTGCCGTTTGCCTTCGTAGCGCCGTTTGACTGGGGCGTTATCACACTCGTTGTCTTTCTATCTTTTATGAGTGAGTTTTTGGGCGTTCTAGGGCAGGTGCACGGTTGCGGTAGACGATATGACGGGCCTATGGGCAAGAGCGACCGCGCGTTTATATTTGGGCTTATCGGTACGATATATGCGCTATTTGGGCGACTGCCAGAGTGGTTTAGCTGGGTGCTTTACGCCGCGATATTTTTGCTTGCGCTTACTTGCGCAAACCGCGTGAGGATGGGACTAAAAAGCGGGGAATAAGGAGCCTCGGACGAGGATAAATTTAATAGCTATCTCCAAAATCTACGCAAGGTAAATTTGTCTAAATTTGATATAATTGCAAAAGTTTTAAGCTCGCCTCGGCGCGGGCACGTAATCGTTATAAATTTGATCTTGTTTAAATTTACGAGATTTTTTGAGGCGAGGATAAAATATCACGGCGAATTTGTCCGCTTAATTTAGACGCTTTAAAAGACGCTAGGCGCACAAAACGCGCTCGGTTAATTTCGAGCATTTTATCAAAAGCAAGTAGCAAAAGCGGCAAATTGCAGGCATTACTTAAAACCGTATCGACTTTAATCGCCTCAAATTTATGTCTAAACACTCGTTTTCGGCAAGATGGGCGAGAAGCTTATTCGCTGCACGCAACCGTAAAATTGAGGGCACCGCAAAAAGTGATTTTGAAAAGTAAAAGAGTAAAAAGGATACGAGATGAAAGAATTTTTAGCTGCAGCGCTTGATTTTATCCTTTGCCGTATCACGATATTTATCACGGGCGTGCGACCGCCGCAGGAGCTTTTAAATATCGGCGAGGGCACTAAAATTTACTACGCCAACCACGCTAGCCACGGCGATTTTTTGCTGATTTTCGTCTCGCTGCCGTATCGCGTGAGAAAGCGCGTGCGCCCCGTCGCGGCGGCGGAGTACTGGGAGAGCGGGCCTATGCGCAGATTTCTTGCTAAAAACGTGTTTAACATGGTGCTAATAAGTCGCCGCAAAGATCCGCTGGAAGCGCTAGCGCAAATGAGAGACGCGCTGCAGACGCACTCTCTCATCATCTTTCCGGAAGGCACGCGCAAGATGGACGACGATCTCGCGCTACAGCCGTTTAAAAGCGGGATATTTCGTTTAGCGCAGGAGTGCCCCTCCGTGCCTTTGGTGCCGATTTGGATCAAAAATGCGCGTAACGTCCTGCCTAAGGGCTTTATGATACCTATCCCGCTGCTTTGCGAGCTGATAGTGGGCGAGGAGATAATCTACGGCGGCGAGGGCAAGGGCGAGTTTTTACAAAAGGCGCAGGACGCGCTACTAGCGATGAGCGATACGCAAAATGATAGAACGAAAGCCTAGCGCGGCGGCTTTGGCGATGGCGGTAAATTTGAGCCCCGTAAATCCGCCACGTAAGACTGGGAGATTTGTGACCGATCTTTACGGCAAATTTGACGGCAAGCCTTTGAGAGCGGCGGCTAGAAGCGTCAAATTTAACCTAATCGTGAGCCAAAAGCGTATACGAAATTTAACCGATCAAACCGCCCGCAAGGCAAACCAAACGCTCGCAAATTTGACTCGCTCGGAGCGCTTCGAAGCAGACGTCAAATTTAGCTTTAAATTTAACCAAAAGGCACTAAAATGAACCCGCAAAATCATATCTTAAATCTATTTTTAGGACTCATCGCGGTGCTAGTCGTCTCTAGCGTCGTTGCCTTTATCCTAAAGGCTAAATTTGGCGCCGAAAACAAAACCATCTCAAATTTGACCTCGCGCATAAACGCCTGGTGGGCGATGATTTTGGTGATTTTTGCGTTTACTTATCTGGGCAAAAACGCCGTGATATTTTTGTTTTTGCTAGTTTCGTTTGCCGCTTTGCGTGAGTTTTTGTCGCTCATCTATATCCGCAGGGGCGATCACATCGCGCTCGTGGCGTGCTTTTACGTGATTTTGCCCGCGCAGTATATATTTATCTACACGGGTTGGTACGCGATGGCGATGATATTTATCCCAGTTTACGGATTTTTATTTTTGCCGATTTTGGCCGCTATTTGCGGAGATGCGGCCTATTTTTTAGAGCGCTCGACGAAGATCCAGTGGGCGCTGATGATCTGCGTGTTTTGTATCTCGCACATCCCCGCGCTTCTTTTGCTGGATCTTAAGCGGGGCAGCAGTATGGAGCTGATGCTGTTTTTGATCATAGTCGTGCAATCAAGCGATGTGCTGCAGTACGTCTGGGGCAAGCTTTTTGGTAAGCGCAAGATCGCGCCTAGCATCAGTCCGTCTAAGACGGTGGTCGGCTTTGCGGGCGGGGTTCTTAGCGCTAGCGCGCTGGCTGCGTGCTTGCATCATCTCACGCCTTTTGGCGCGGTGGGGGCGTTTTTCATCGGGCTTGCCGTTTGTGTGATGGGCTTTTTAGGAGGGCTTGTTATGTCGGCGATCAAGCGCGATCTGGGCGTCAAGGACTGGGGCTACATGATCAGCGGGCACGGCGGGATGCTTGACCGTATGGACTCGCTGTGCTTTGCGGCGCCGATATTTTTTCATATAGTTAGATATTTTTACGCATGAGGTTTTGATGAAAATCGGTAGCAAAATTTTACTTTTAGCGCTCGTGGCAAATTTAGCCTTTGCTTTTTCGGCCCAGAAGCTCATACAAGACGCTAGAGCGCAGGTCGGACGGACGCTGTTTTACGATCCTTCGTACGAGAGGCTAGCCTATCCGATGGGCGACGCGGATATGATGAAGGGCGTTTGCACCGACGTCGTAGTTAGGGCGCTGCGCGGACAGGATATCGATCTGCAGCGGCTCATCCACGAGGATATGAGCGCAAATTTTAGCGCCTATCCAAAAAACTGGGGCAAGAAAAAGACCGACAAAAATATCGATCATCGCCGCGTACCAAACATCGCCACCTATCTAAAACGTAAGGGCTACGAGGCGAAGGGCGATTTTAAAGCTGGCGATATCGTGACGTGGCGGCTGGATAACGGCAGGCCGCACATCGGCATAGTTTCGGATAAATTTGCCGCCGGCAAAACCCCGCTCGTGATCCACAACATCGGGCTTGGCGCGCAGGAAGAGGGCGTGCTAAATGTTTACGAGATAACGGGACACTTTAGGATAAAATAAGTAGAAAAATCGATAAATTTAAGCAAGAAAGGCGAAAAATGGAGTTTAAAGAGAGCTATTTTATAACGAGCGACGGGGCGAGGATATTTTACAGATACTGCCTGGCTAGCGACGTAGCGTGCGAAAACCCGGGCGCAAATGAAGTAAATTTGAGCGACGCCGGTAAATTTGACGGGTCAAATTTAAGCGCCGGGGCCGCAAGCGAAACGTCAAATTTGACTAGCGAGCAAATAGGCGGCGCGGATGAAAGTATGAAGCTAAATTTAAGCGGCGAAGGTAAATCAGGCGAGCAAAATTTACCAAACGGCGGCGAAAATTCGGACTCAAATTTAAACGAAACGGGCAAATGCGCTGCGTCAAATTTGAACGAGACGCCTAGCGAAAACGCCGAACAAAATCTCAAATTTAAAGCCGCGCCAAACGCCAAAGCCGTAGCGATATTTCACCGTGGGCACGAGCACTCTGGCAGGACGACGCACGTAGCGGACGGGCTAGCGGATCAGAGTTTTAGCTATTTTGCGTGGGATCAGCGCGGACACGGCAGGAGCGACGGAGAGCGGGGCGACGCGCCGAGTATCGGCCGCCTCATCGCCGACGTGGACGAGTTTGTGGCGCACATCGAGCAGAGATTTGGCTTTGAGACGCAAAATCTAGCCGTGATAGCTCAAAGCGTGGGCGCGGTGCTGGTCTCGGCGTGGCTGCACGACTACGCTCCGCGCGTTCGCTGCGCGGTGCTGGCTAGTCCGGCGTTTAGCGTGAAGCTTTACGTGCCGTTTGCTAGAGCAGGTCTAAAGGCGCTCTACTCCTCGCGCGGAAATTTCTTCGTAAACAGCTACGTCAAGGCGCACTATCTCACTCACGACAAACAGCGTCAGGCAAGCTACGACGCCGATGCGCTCATCACTCGCGCGATCTCAGTGCGCATACTGCTGGGGCTTTACGAAGCGGCGCAGCGCGTGGTTTCGGATGCTGCGGCTATCACGACGCCTACGCTGCTGCTGGTTTCAGGCGATGATTGGGTCGTAGAGCACGCCCCGCAGCACGAGTTTTACAACGCTCTTGGCGCGCGCGTAAAAAGGCGCGAGATTTTAGAGGGATTTTACCACGATACGCTGGGCGAAAGCGAGCGGGAGAGGGCGTTTGAGATAGTGCGCGAGTTCGTCGGCGAGAGGTTTAGAGCGCCTTTTAGCGAGGTGGACTGCACGCATGCGGACGAATACGGCTTTAGCCGCGAGGAGGCCGATAGGCTAGCTACGCCGCTACCGAGATTTAGCCCGAAAAATTTGCGGTTTAAATTTCAGCGGATATTTATGCAAGCCGTTTCGCCGTGGGTCGGCGGGCTAAAGATCGGCGAAAATACCGGCTACGATAGCGGCAGTACGCTTGATTACGTCTACCGAAACGAACCGCAAGGGGCGAATAAATTTTTTAAATTTATCGACAAATTTTACCTAAACGCCATCGGCTGGCGCGGCATCAGAGAGCGCAAACGAAATATCAAGCTAGCTATCGATCAAGCCGTGGCAAATCTGCAGGAGCGAGGTGAGCCGCTACGACTGCTCGATATCGCCTCGGGGCACGGCAGATACATACTAGACGCCGCGCAAGGGCATAAATTTGAGCGCATAACGCTACGCGACTACAGCGACATAAACGTAAAAGCCGGCAGCGAAATGATAAAGGAGCGCGGGCTGCAGGACGTCGCGAGCTTTACGCAGGCAAACGCCTTTGACGCCGCTAGCTACGAGGGGCTGCAGGACGCATACACGCTTGGCGTCGTGTCGGGGCTGTTTGAGCTCTTTCCGGATAACTCGGTCGTGCGCACCGCACTACAAGGCTTTTCAAGCAGCGTAAGAAGCGGCGGCTACCTCATCTACACCAACCAGCCGTGGCACCCGCAGCTCGAGATGATCGCGCGCGCTCTATCCAGTCACAGGCAGGGTGCTGCGTGGATCATGCGCCGCCGCAGCCAGGCCGAGATGGACCAGCTCGTGGAAAAGGCGGGGTTTAAAAAGGTGCGTGAATGGATAGATGGGGATGGGATATTTAGCGTGAGTTTGGCCGTTAAAATTTAGTCTTTAGCGGCTCGTCTCGCGAGCGCTTTTCCGAGATTTCGCAAAATTTTCGCTCCGCAGGCTATATGCCTAGCGCACGCTCAATTTTGTTTCAAAACTCGAAAAATCATCTCGCGATACTTCGCCTTATCGTTTTACGCTCAAATTTGCAAATTTGAGTCGCCGAGACCTGTACCCTGAAAATGTCAAATTTAAATTTTCGGCGCGACAGCGCCAGATAAACCTGCACGCAGTGCAGCAACCTCTCACGTCGTAGGGGTTGGGGGATTGTTAAGGGGGAAGGGAGCGACTTCGTAATTCAAGCCCCTTCCCCCTTAACAAGAAAGATTGACTTGCACAAAAAGTTTAATTCATAACGATAAATTTGACTAATTCAAATTTAGCACCTTAAAGATACGGGTCTCGGCCAGTAAATTTTACGCCTTTTGCGTCAAGCGAGCGATCTCGGCCCATTAAGCCGCCAAAGCGCAAATCCGATAAAATTTGATAGAATTAGCAAAAAAGGCAAAAATGAAAACAAAATCGTTTTTATCGCAGCTGGCCGCGCTAGTCGTCGTTGCGGCGATATTTTACGCTAGCTACGGCGCCACGAACGCCCTCGCGAGCGCTCGCGCAAACGTGCCCGAGATTTATTTCGCGTGGGAGCGCGCGGTGCCGTTTTGGGCGTGGAGTATCGTGCCGTATTGGTCGCTAAATTTGCTCTACGCGCTTGGATTTTTCCTCTGCCGTGACGCCGGGGAGCTCGCGCGCTACGTTACGCAGCTGCTAGTCGCTCAGATGATCGCGACGCTGTTTTTTATCGCTTTTCCTTTGCAAATGTCGTGGGAGAAGCCCGCAGTTTCGGGCTTTAACGGCTTTTTATTCTCAAGCCTCGCCGCCTTTGACCTCCCGTTTAATCAAGCTCCCTCGCTACACATCATACTTTGCGTCGTGGTGGGCGCATTTTACCTTCGCAAGGCGCGCTCGGTTTGGCTTAAGGCGGCGCTTGTCGCGTGGTTTGCGCTCATCGGCCTTAGCGTGCTGACCACGTATCAGCACCATTTTATCGACATTCCGACGGGGCTGGCCGCGGGCTGCTTGGTGCTACTGATTCGCCCGCTAGAGGGCGCGCCGCTTGGTTTCGCTATAGCTAGGGAGGCTGCTCGCTACAAATGGGCGGCGCTATATCTGGGGCTTGCGTTTTTGACGCTTTTTGCGGCGATTTTGGGGGCTAAAATTTGGGGCGCGTGGATGCTGTGGCTATCTTGGGCGAGCCTTAGTTTTGCGCTGATCGCTTGCGGTTACGCGTTTTTGGGCGCGGGAGTTTTTGCTAAAAACGGGCAAGGCCGTCACGCCGCTGCTGCTAAAGCTTTACTTTTCCCCTATCTTTGCGTCGCGCAGTTAAATGCGATTTTTTGGTTGCGCGGACGCCGGCTTTCAGACGAGATTTTGCCCGGGCTGTATCTAGGCTCGGTTAAGGAAGCGGGCAAATTTGACGCGGTACTAGACTGTGCGGCCGAGTTTGAGCGGCCTGGCGGCGCGCAAATTTATACGAGCGTGCCTATGCTAGATATGATAACGCCGAGCGCGGACGAGCTAAAACGCGGCGCGGACGAACTCGAGCGGTTCGCAAAAAGGGCTCTTTGCGGCGGCGAAAATTTACCGCAAATGGCGGCGGAGCTGGGATCAAATTTTAACACCAAAGCGGGCTACGCGCACGGGCGAGATTTTAAATTTAACGAGCAAGTGGACTCGCGGACAAATCTGCAAACCCGCGGCACGGCAAACGAAAGCGAAATCGCCGAGGCGGGCCAAAATCTTACAGGCGCTAACGAACGAGCCGCCGAGACAAACGGCAAAAAGGTGCTGGTGTGCTGCGCGCTGGGCTACGGCAGGAGCGCGTCGGTGCTGCTTGCGTGGCTGGTGATTTATGCGGGACTGGGCTTTGACGAGGCGCTAAATTTACTAAAATCTCGCCGCGAAAAGATCGCAGTCGCTAGCTCGCTGCGCGAGAGGATAACGCGGCTAGCCGCAGAAGCCCGCGTAAGTTCGAAAGCGGAGTAAAGACCGGCCAAATTCGCAAAAGCAAGTGCGGCAAATTTAAGCGCGAAATAGATGCGGGCCAAATTTGATCAAGTCCGGTTTGAGGGATCAAAATTAAAAAATCTGCAGGCTAGAAACAAGCGGCATTGCAAAATTCTCGGCGAAAACGAACGAAAATTTAACCAAACGCCCAAAATGAGGAGAGAAAATGACGAATGCGGAGCAAAACGAAAAAGCGGCGCAAGGCGGGGAGCGCGAATGCCGCCAAAGGACGGACGACAGGGCCTTGGCGCTGGTTACGGCTAGGTTTTTGGCGACGCATAGGCTGTTTTTCTTGTTAAATTTACTTCAGCTTGCCGTCTGCCTTACGATTTTTACGCATCTTGCCGTCATTGCAGGCTTTTTGGCGGCTTTTGTGGGGCTATTTTATCTGCACGTAAGGCTGCATTTTGACGCGCTTATTTTTAGAGATTTTGCGGAGGGGAGGCTTGATTGCGGCAAATTTGACGCGGCGCTTGCGGCGCTAAATTTAGCTAGCAAGCCGCCTAAAATCCGCGATATGAAAAGTCGCTGCGCGGGAGCTTTGCGGCTATATAAACTAACGGCCGCGCTTACTATCGTCGTTGCTGCCGCGGCTTTTGTGGGTTACTATCTGAGCTAAATTCGTTGCTCGCTTAGACGGTTACGGAACGCCGATTTAGACGGCCGCGTCGGTTTGGCGCGTAAAATTCAACAACTGTTTTTCACGGCGAGATAAACGGGATAAAATTGATTGCTTTTGCGGACTATTTTTGTAGCGACTATTTTAAGCGATGAAACGACAGTTAGTATCATCGGCGCACTGTATTCGAGCGCTTTTAAATTTGACGATTTCGTCGGTATTTTAAAATTTCAAAGCATAAAAAAATCCAGTGCAAAAAAGACGGAATGGACAACCGAGTAAGTTTAGTCGGGGCAAAATATACGAATTTCCTTTTATAGCACCACGACCTCGGTTTCCAGTTCGATACCGAATTCCTCAAAAACGCGGCTTTGCGCTAAATTTATGAGCGCAATCACATCCTCAAAGCTCGCGCCGCCGAAATTTATGATGAAATTGGCGTGCTGCTCGCTAAATTTCGCTCCGCCGATCGCGTGACCCTTAAGCCCCGCCGCTTCGATCAGCCTGCCCGCGGCGTCATTCGGCGGGTTTTTAAAACAGCTTCCAAAGCTCGCTCCCTTTGGCTGGTTGGCGCGTTTGGCGGCGAAATCCGCGGCGAGTTCGGCATCAAAGCCGCGCGAAATTTTAAACTCGGCGCCCAAAATCGGCTCCTCGATCCCGCTTCTTCGGTAGCCGAAGCTTATCCGCTCGCGCTCCACCCAGCCGCGAGCCAGGCGCACGGCAAGCAGGCTATCGCTGATGCTAGCGCTGTTAAGCCCCGCGTTCATTTTGATTAGCCCGCCGAGCTGGCCTGGGATGTTGCGCAAAAACTCAAAGCCGCCGAGGCCCTGCTTTTTGGCGAAATTATAAATTTTACCCGACTTCGTCGCAGCCCCGATGCTAAGGACATCGCCGCTTAAGCTTATGCGATCGAACTCCTCGCTTAGCATCGCAAGGTGCGGCGGCGCGGGCGAGATGAGCAGATTATTGCCGCCGCCGATGATCGCGCCCCCCGCTATGCTCTCAAACTCCGCAAAATCGGCCTCGTCTTTTAAAATTTGCACCGCAAAACTTCCGCCGATGCGCACGGAGGTGTATTTGCTAAAATCTATCTGCTTTGTTTTCAAAATTTTGCCTTTTAAATTTCATTTCTAAATTTCACGCTTGCCGCCCGCCACGTATCGTTTTAAAATTTAGCGATACCGCCGCGAGGTGCGGTGCGAGATGCAAACGCTATTTCAAAATTTAGCGCTGCCAGCGCGATTGAATTTATCTCGCTTTCGATACGTTTTCAGTGGCGCGCTACGTCACACGCGCAACTCGCACTCTGCGGTACAAAATACAGCCGCGCAATGTACCTCCGCGTGTAAAATTCCATCGCCGCGTAGCCCTAAATTTGAAAGCGTAGTGGCTATCGTACTGCGACAGATCGCGCTATGGCGTACGGTCGAGACGAGCTTGGCGGCAAAATCCGCGGCAAGCTCGGCGCTAAATTTTACGCGCAAATTTAAATTCACGTCGCACTCCGCAGCTAAACCCAAAAGCGGCGAAGGGGCTGCACCGCCACGGCAAGAACGCGGGGTAAAATTCTACCTCGCGTCTACCCTTACGCCAAAGTAAAATTTTCGCCGAGGCACAAACCCCTTAACGCCTAGAAATTTAGCCGAAACGAAGGGGCGTGTTCCGAGCAAAATCAGCCGAAGCAAGGCTCAAATTTCAACTAAATTTTAACCTCGCTCGCTTTACATCGGGTTTTGCCCGCCGCAGTCCGTAAAGCGAATCTCGTTATATTCGCGCGGGATAAAATTCTCCTGCGCGCTAATCGGCGCAGGGTAAAATCCGCGCTCGTAGCCAAGCGCAAATAGCCTATCTACCGCCTTTATCTGCACCTGCGAAAGCTCGATCGAGGCCTCGTTAGCATAAAGGCTCAGATATTTTTCTAGCTTTGCGTCGTCCACGCGGATGAGATTTCGCTCGAGAAGCATCTGCGACAAAAGCGGCTTATGCGCGGTGGCGATGCGCACGCCCTCCGTTAGCACGCGCTCGCACTCGATGGCGTCCGTTATCGGCAGGCTGCGGCGAACCGCCATACCTCCTAGCGGCAGCGGTAAATTTTCGCCCGCTAGCTCGCTCCAGATATCCCAGATCTCGCGCTCCACGCAAAGCTCGTCCGAAAAGTCCAAAATGCTCTCGTGTATCAGCACGCCCGCGTCCACCTCGCCGCTTAAGACAGCGCTCTCGATCTCTAGGAAATTTTTATAAATCACGCGCGCCTGCGGGTATGCCATGCGAAAAAGCAGGGCGTTTGTCGTGTGCTTGCCGCTTAGCGCGACTTTGAAATTTCGCTTTAAAATCGCGCCCTTTTTCTTAACCAGCTTTGGTCCGTAGCCCTCGCCGAAACTCACCGCCGTTCGCAAAAGCGCGTATTCGTCGCAGATAAGCGGATATAGCGCGAAGCTAATCGCCGTGGCCTCATAGGTGCCTTTTAGCGCCTCGTCGTTTAGCGTCTGGATATCAAGCGCCGTGGCGCTAAATTTTAGATTTTTGGAGCTCACCCAACCGAAATCGATCGCCTTATACATAAAAATATCGTCGGCGTCGGGTGAGTGGGCGACGTTTATATGCTTAAAAATCTTCAAATTTTATCCTTTTTGCTCCGCTTTAAATTTCGCGCGCGGCCTAATTCCAAAATGTTGCAAAATTATAGTGAAATTTTGCTACAGCCCTCATAAAAATAAGGAATTTCTAAAGAAAAACGTGAAAAATTAAGCCCGTTTAAAAGGCTAAATTTAATGCTCTCCGCTCGTCCTGCAGAGCTTTTGCGCTCCTTAAAAATTTCAAATTCCGATGCCGCGCCGAATTTGAGCGAATAATCAAAAATTCATTTCAAATTTGGTAAAATTAGATGAATTCATTTTTAAGGAAAAACATGGACGAGGGAAAGAAAAAGACACTGGATGCGGCGCTAAAATCAATCGACAAAGCTTTCGGCAAGGGCACGCTCGTGCGGCTGGGCGATAAGCAGGTCGAGCCGATAGACGCCATCTCTACGGGCTCTGTAGGGCTTGACATCGCGCTTGGCATCGGTGGCGTGCCGAAGGGGCGTATCATTGAGGTTTACGGGCCTGAGAGCTCGGGTAAGACGACGCTCACGCTTCATATCATCGCCGAGTGCCAAAAGGCGGGCGGAATTTGCGCATTCGTAGACGCCGAGCACGCGCTGGACGTCAAATACGCTTCAAATTTAGGCGTCGATACCGACAATCTCTACGTCAGCCAGCCCGACTTCGGTGAGCAGGCGCTCGACATCGTAGAAACCCTAGCAAAAAGCGGTGCGATCGATCTCATCGTCGTAGATAGCGTTGCCGCGCTCACGCCGAAAAACGAGATCGAGGGCGATATGGGCGATCAGCATGTGGGGCTTCAGGCGCGACTTATGAGCCAAGCGCTGCGCAAGCTCGCCGGCGTCGTGCATAAGATGAATACGACGGTGATCTTTATCAACCAAATCCGTATGAAGATCGGCGCGATGGGTTACGGCACGCCCGAGACGACGACCGGCGGCAATGCGCTTAAATTTTACGCTTCGGTGCGCATCGACATACGCAAGATCGCTACTTTGAAACAAAACGAAGAGAGCATCGGCAACCGCGCCAAGGTCAAAGTCGTGAAAAACAAGGTGGCGCCGCCGTTTAAGATCGCGGAATTTGACATAATGTTCGGCAAGGGCATCAGCAAAGTAGGCGAGCTGATCGATTACGGCGTCAAGCTCGACATCGTCGATAAAAGCGGCGCATGGTTCAGCTACGGCGATACGAAGCTAGGTCAAGGTCGCGAAAACGCTAAAATTTATCTAGAGAATAACCCTGCTGTCGCTGAAGAGATCACTGCAAAGATCCGCGAGCAGATGGGTAGCGTAAATTTCAGCGCAGACGCGGACGATGAAGAAAATTTACAAAGTGGAGATGAATAATGATTTATATCGAAGATGTTTATGCGATAGAAGTGTTAGATAGCCGTGGCAACCCGACCGTGAAAGCGACTGTGGCTCTAAGCGACGGCACCGTAGCAAGCGCGATAGTCCCAAGCGGCGCAAGCACGGGCAAACGCGAGGCACTAGAGCTTCGCGACGGGGGCGATAGATACTGCGGCAAGGGCGTGCTAAAAGCGGTGGAAAACGTAAATTCGCAGATCGCCGAAGCCGTGATCGGACTGGATGCCTTTGATCAAAAAGCGCTTGATGACGAGATGAGGGAGCTTGACGGCACCGATAACTACTCAAATTTGGGCGCAAATGCGGTGCTTGGCGTATCTATGGCGGTAGCGCGCGCGGCGGCTAAAAGCCTTGACGTGCCTTTGTATCGCTACCTGGGCGGCGCAAACGCTAGCGTACTGCCGGTGCCGATGTTTAATATCATCAACGGCGGCGCGCACGCGAACAACAGCGTGGATTTTCAAGAATTTATGATTATGCCGTTTGGATTTGATAAATTTAGCGATGCGCTGCGAGCGGCGAGCGAAATTTACCACACGCTAAAAGGCCTTCTAAACGCGGCCGGCCATAGTACGGCAGTGGGCGACGAGGGCGGATTTGCGCCGAATTTAAACGAAAATGAAGAGCCGATCAAACTAATCATGCAAGCCATCGAAAAAGCAGGCTACAAAGCCGGCGAGCAGATTAAACTAGCCCTCGACGTCGCAGCTAGCGAGCTGTACGAAAACGGCAAATATAAGCTAGAAGGCAAGGAATTTAGCAGCGAAGAGCTGATCGAGCGATACGCACGTCTTTGCGAGAAGTATCCGATATTTTCGATCGAAGACGGCCTAAGCGAGGACGACTGGGCAGGCTGGGCGAAGCTAACTAGCAAGCTTGGCTCTAAAGTGCAGCTTGTGGGCGACGATCTATTTGTAACGAACGAGAAAATTTTGCGCGAAGGCACCCAAAAAGGCGTAGGCAACGCGATTTTAATAAAACCAAATCAAATCGGCACCATCAGCCAAACTATGCAGACGATCCGCCTAGCTCAGCGCAAAGGCTACCGCTGCGTGATGAGCCACAGAAGCGGCGAGAGCGAGGATAGCTTTATCGCGGACTTCGCCGTCGCGATGAATACGGGTCAAATCAAAACGGGCGCAACCTCAAGAAGCGAACGCAACGCAAAATACAACCGCCTGCTCGAAATCGAGCGCGAGACGGACGAGTTTTTGGGAAGCCAAATTTAAAATGTTTTTTAAAAAAAAGTCCAAGCGGGGCTTAAAGGGCGGCGCGCAGCGCACCTACACGGACGGAGCGAATTACGCGGATACGCAAGGCAGATATTCAGACGCAGACCTTGACGAGGACGATTTTTTTGACGATGATGAATTTTATAGCGATGAAAATTTTGGCGGAGGTTTTAGCGAGGTAGGGGCTGGCTTCCGGAAAAATCGCAACGGAGCTTCGCGCGGTATAGACGAAGCAGGTTCTGCCTCTGAAGCCACAAGCAGCAGTTCTAATTTAAGCGGCAAAAGCTCTGCTGCAAGCGGAAACTACGAAGGCAGCGCGCAAGCAGATGCGGGCTTTTACAGCGCGGAATTTATTGTGGGCGGCGATTTAAAGAGTGCAGAATTATACGCGAAAGAAAATCACTTCCCAAACGACGCAGATTTTACGGCTCAGAGCGTAGAGCACGGCTTTAATGACACGGGATTTGCGGCGCAAGACATAAATTATGCCACGCAAGGATTTTCTTTTGCGCCGCAAAATGCAGCCCCTGCCGCTAAAAAAACTTTAAAAAAGCGTAAAAATTTAAAAGAACGGCTGAATTTTATCAATCCGTTTTCACCGCTTAAGCAGATTTTTGCAGCTCTTGCGCTGATCGTCTGCGTTGTTTTTGCAGGCATCTTTGTGGGTGACGTGCTGTTCGGCAAGCGATCGTTTGAAGTGCTGCGCCAGCTGCAAAAAGAAAAGGCGTTTTTATTCACCGATGTTGAGCGATTGAAAGAGGAAAACGCTGAGCTGCAAAAGCTTTATTTAGAGCGTCGCTCACTCGATCCGGACCTTAAAAAATGAAAAAAATTTCTTTGCTAATTTTAGGTCTTTGCGCTTTTTTAAACGCAGAGAATTTAAATGGCGCAAATTCAAACGCTACGAAATCCAGCATCGTCGCGGTAAAAGAGCAAAATTCTACCGATTTGGCGATTAAAGAGCCAAAAAAGGGTGCGCAAAGCCCAAACGCTAAAAAGCAAGCTATAATGAGACCTGAAACATCTAAAAGCCCTACCGCAGCAATGCAAAAAAGCGCCGCAGAAGCTAATTCCAGTATTAAAGCAAGCGCCGCCAAAAAAGCCGTGAGCGCACAGCTCTCGCAGACCGAAAAAAAAGCTCCTGGCCCCAAAGCGGGCATCGGCGCTCCTTTGCAGGTCATAAAAACGGAGCTGAACTCTTCTGCGCAGCCTTCAGTTGCGATGCTTCCGCCTCCTGATGAGTTACCGATCGTGCCAGAAGTAAGCGAGCCAAATTCTACGATAGCGCAAAATTTTAGGGCGGCACAGAATTCTACAGCACAGAATTCTACGGTGCAAAACTCCACTATGCAACAAAACGCGCAATCTGCTCCGCAAAATTCCAATCCGGCGCAAAGCTCCGCCGTCACGTCGCAAAATACTCCCGCGCCTAAAAATTTTACGCAGCAAACCTTTGCGCTTCCCTCCGACGCCCTTACGATCGAAAGCCTGATCGTGCGATATAGGGACGACGACGGGGTCTTACACGAAAAGATCGTTGATATCAATCGCTCGATTGATTGGCACGATGACTTCGTGCTAAGCGCTAGCGCCAAACCCGCGCTACATAGGGCACTGGACGTCTCGGTTACTTCGACTGATCCAAATTTACAAAAGCAGGCCTCGCAAAGTGGCATCACGCCTAGTTTCGCGCCGCGCCTGGAGCTGCCGTTAGAGACGCTTAAATTTGACGATGGATTAAAATTTGTCATTCGCAAAGACAGCGTGCAGCTCATCACCGCAGACGATTTCAAAAGCTCCGACGCAAATGCTTCGGGCACGCTTGAAGCGGAGTTTTGGCGCCAAGAGATCCCGCTTAGCGGCGCGAGCTTTGCTGTAAATATCGGCGGCTTTAGCGACATCAACGTCACCAAAGAGGACGGCTACTACCGCATCGGCGTGCGCTCGCGCGAGGGCAACCTCAGCATCAGACGCAAAGATGGCGGGTATTTGATTTACAAAAATTCTAATTAAGGAGAGACTATGACACATTTAGAGATTATGAAATTTCGCCACGCGTGCAAAATTTTTGACGAGAACAAAAAAATCGGTAAGGCCGATTTCGACGCCATTTTGCAGGCAGGAATCTTAGCACCTAGTTCTACGGGGCTAGAGCAATGGGACTTTTTGGTTGTACAAAACAAGGCGCTGCGCGAGCAGATCCGCGAAAAATCGTGGAATCAGCCGCAGATCACCTCTTGCTCACATCTGGTCGTGATTTTAGCAAAGATCAAGGATATAAAGCTAGGAAGTGATTATATCGAGCGAATGATTACGCGTAAAAAAGATGAAGCGCCTAAATATATCGGCGACAGGCATAAATTTTATCAAGATTTTTTAAGCGGTTATTTTCACAACGACGATGAGGAGCTATTTAATTGGTCGCACGCGCAGTGCATGTTCGCAGCACTTGCGATGATGAACGAGGCTGCCAGCCGCGGCATCGACAGCTGCCCTATGGAGGGCTTTGATCGCGCGGCGCTAAATGAAATTTTAGGCATTGATTGGAACGATCGCCGCGTGGCGCTGCTAGTGCCTTTCGGCTACCGCGTAAAACCGCAACCGCAAAAGATCCGCCGCAGCATGGATGACGTAGTAAAGTGGATCGAATAAGTCAAAAGTGGCTTTAGAGTATTAAATTTACAGCGCGTAAAAGTCTAAAGCTGGTGTGTGAAGCAACACACGCATTTTTTAGAAATTTATCGCGCTTTAGCCTTTTTTCTCGCCCGCAAATCTTGTACGGCGAAATTGAAAATTTTTCAAGATCTCAAAACAAAATTTATAAATTTATCTCAATAAACATACAGCTGCAAAACGACTTAAATTTTTAAGACGGAATATTAAAATTTCATCGCAAAATTCTAAGATACGCGTAAATTCTTAGCGGGCGCAAGAAAAGTTAGAATTTTTTGCTAAAATTTTGCGAAATTTACACGAGCAGGACCAAAAATGAAACTTCCCAAACAGCTTTTAGATCGTTACGCCGTGGAGCGTCAAAGCGCGGGCGAGGCGCAGCGGACGGCGAATGAGATCGCCTTTGCGCCGGTGGTCTTTCAAGTCTCGCGGCTGATGAAAAAATTTGGAATTTTAAGCGTGCTTCATGAGGCGGAGGGCGGGCTAAGTATAAGCGAGATCGCGAAGAAGCTCTCGCTTAGCGAATACGCGTTAAAGCTACTTCTGGAAAGTTCACTTAGCATCGGCACGGTGCTGCTGAGTGGCGAGAAATTTCGGCTTAGCAAGGCGGGATATTTTCTGCTCACCGACGAGCTCGTCGGCGTGGATATGGACTTCATCCACGACGTGTGCTACGAGGGGCTCTTTAGGCTCGAAGAGACGTTAAAATCGGGCAAACCAGAGGGACTAAAGGTTTTTGGGCAGTGGGCTACGATCTACGAGGCGCTTTCGCATCTGCCGCTGCATGTGCGCAAGAGTTGGCTCGCGTTTGATCATTTTTATTCGGATTTGGCGTTTGAGCCCGCGCTAAAGATCATTTTCTCGCGCAAGACGGATAAAATTTTAGACGTCGGCGGCAATACGGGGCGCTTTGCTAAGCGGTGCGTAGGCTACGACGAAAATGTGCGCGTCACGATAATGGATCTTGCAGGGCAAATTTCGATGATGAAAGATGCCGTCGCAGGCGCGCAGGGCGCTGAGCGCATAGAGGGGCTTGCGGCCGATCTGCTAGATCCCGCTACGCGCTTTCCGAGCGGCTTTGACGCGATCTGGCTCAGTCAGTTTTTGGACTGCTTTGCAGAGGAGCAGATCGTAAGTATCCTCTCGCGTGCGGCGGAGTCGATGAGCGAGCAGGCGCGGCTTTATATTTTGGAGCCGTTTTGGGACAGGCAGCGCTACGAAACCGCCGCGTATAGCATGACGCAGATCAGTGTGTATTTCGCAGCCATGGCAAACGGCAATAGCAAAATTTATCACTCGGACGATATGGTTAAATTTACGCAGCGCGCGGGACTTAAAATTTCGCAAATTCACGACGGACTAGGCGTCGGACACACGCTGCTGTGCTGCGAAAGGGCGCAATGATGGACGCGCGAAGCTTAAGCGCGCGGCTAAATAAGCCGATTAAAATTTTACTAGTGCTTTTTGGAATCGGAATTTTGGCAAATGTGGCGATGGAATTTTATGCGGAGAAAAAACGCGGCGAGCTGGAGCGAAATTTCTGCGAAAGCAAACAGGTGCGAGATGCGCTATCGCGGATAAACGAGGGCGCGCCGCGCAGGATCGACGATGCTACGATTTTAAAAGGCGCCGCATGCGAAGAGGGTAGCTTCATATACGATTACGCGCTAAATAGTTCGCCGAATTTAGACCTCAGCGCACTGGATGCGGGCGATGCGGAAATTTTAAAAGAGATGCTGTTTGCCAAGGCGAAGGTCAGCTTTTGCAGCACGGATTTTTCGCGGCGCCTGCGGGAGCTTGGCAAAGTGATGGTGTTAAATTACGAAATAAAGGGCTTGCCGCCAATACAGCTAAAGCTTGATAAAAATAGCTGCGAACGGTGAATTTTAAAACCCAAGCGAGGCATTTGATTAGCCGCGTTTTATGTGACGGCACGTTGGCAGCTGGTGCCTCTGTAAGCTCGCAAGCAAGCTCATGGTTTGACGCAGAATTTTATGCGAGCAGGTCGCGAACGAAATTTAGCAAAATTTCATCGCAGCAGGTGCAGCGTAGTAATAAATCCTAAAATTTTGACTCAAAATCTACGATGCTATTTCAAATAAAATTCCGCGCAAATTATAGAATTTCGCGCGAAAGCTTTACGCGGTGTTTGCGTTGCTACACAGATATAATTCCGCGTGAAATAGTAAAATTTTAATGAAAAACGCCACTGGCAGAACCTGACGCATTAGATCGCGGCTCAAAAAGGACTCGGCGCGTTTTAGCGCTTTGTGGCGACGAAATGCACGCTGATCCGCGTCATACTATACGCGGCGGCGCTGTAAAAGCTAAGCAGAAATTTTAGCATGTTGCTTTTGCACAGGCGAAATCAAAAGCGAAGCGAATAAATTTTAAACGGATGCTGCGCAGGCGAACAGGCAAAGGCTCACGCCGCGCTAAATTTTAAATCTCGCGCAAGCCCTACTTGCAGTCGCTAGGCTTAAATTCTACCCTTATAAATTCTTCGCCACTTTTTATCTTATAGCTCCATATCGCGCTGTTTATTAGCGGATGCATTACTTTCATCTGGTTGCAAAAATTTGCTTATTTTGGCTATCTATGACATTTTGTATCACGGTTTTTTGATCATTTCCGACACTGTCAAATTTCATCCCCATGCCGTCATTTAGCTCGTAGTTGTAGATAAAAGTGCCGTCTTTGCACTCGGCGCCCGTTAAAGTGGTAATCTCATCGACTCTCAGCGGCGCACTCTTATTGATACCTTCCACGGCGGCTTTGAGTTGGACATTATCGCAGCTTGGTGCCGCAAAAAGCGCCGCGAAAACAAACGGAAGCAATAAAACTTTTTCATAATTCTCTCCTTAAAAAATTTAGTAATGACATAAAAATTAATATTAATCGGTGCTTTAAATTTAGGGCGAATTTTTTGGTGCTGCGAATATGGAATTTTATGCAAGCGTAGCAGCGAACGCGAAAAATTTATTTGCAGGATTTGGCCCTAAAATACGGAATTAGGCGGTATGTCAAGGTGCGGAATTTATCGGCTTGCCGCACTTAAATATAAGCTGCCAAGTTAATTTCATAACGCATTTTACGGAATTTAACCCAGCTTGCGAAATAAATTCTATGCCTAGAGCGCTGGTAAACTCGGTATCAAAAGGATTTAATGTCGCAGATGAGTAAATCCCGCAAGAAAGCGCGTCTATGGGCGCCTTAAAGCCATGTTAATTATATCGCTAGATAGAGCTTAGGCGCGACGATCCGCAAGTGCGTGTCGCAAGATCGCCGCGACAAATTTTACCACAAGACGGCAGGTAAAAATAAGCAACCAGATGTCGCTTACCACGCACAAAGGCGCAAGCGCGATTAGTTATCGTTGATTACGTCCAAAATCTCTCTGGCGTGCACGGCGTAGTCGTTCGCCATCGATTTTTGAAAGATCCCGCCGATCTGCGCGTATGAGCCCTGACCGCCGCCGAAAAACTCCTCTTCACCGAAGTTGCGCTCGTTCACGGCGATATTTTGGTTGTAGATCGGCTTCCCGTTTTTAAACATTTTTAGACGTAGATTGTAGCGCACGTAGGGCTTTGCCGAAACGTCGATGCCGTCGGAGCTGTAAAAGCCAAAGCCGAATGAGCTAAGCTCAGGCGCGATAACGAGCCCTTTACCTTGCAGCGCTTTTTCGTCGTCGGTAACGCTTACGCGCCTTAGGTAGGTGCCGAAGAAGCGCTTTGCCTCGCCTGCGACGAACTCGCCGACGTCGATTTTAAGCTCATCGTCTCTGCCTAACTTCGAGCTTGCGGCGTAGCTTTTCGTCCCCATTAGCTCGCCAGGGATGTAAATGAGCGCACTTTGCATGGCGTTAGTCGCGCTTATAGTATCGTCAAACGGCGCCACATCGGCGTTTTGATTAAACTGCGCTTCATATGCACAACCGCTAAAAAGCGCGCAAACTATTGCGGCTAGAAAGAAATTTTTCATTGTTTGCTCCGTGTAAAAATTTTTGTAATTCTACCCCGCGGGTCTAAATTTTACGCTGAAACGGACGGAATCGCTCTTTAATCCAAGCTAAAAAATCGCCTAAGCTTTCGCTTAAACGTGTCTTTTGGAATTTGCGTATCACCGAAATCATCGCTCCAAATTTCGTTTTTATCAGTGAAATAGGTAAAATTTTGCCAATGCGGGATGAAATTTGTTTTCTGCTCTACGGTTATATTTTTATCTTTGCAATACCCATTTTCCCATCTCCTCGGGTTTGATAGTCGGACTACGGTTATATTTTTATCTTTGCAATACTGCAAAATTTCATCCAGTTCGCGCTTTGAGTAGATGTTTATCAAAAAATAGTTGCGATTTTTAAATCTAATTACTATATTTTTATTTAGCAGACTTAGCGGCTCTTTGTTTTTAATCAACATAAAAATTTTAAACGGCAAAACAAGCAAGATAAAATTTATCGTATAGTATAAAAACAGCGCCAGTTTGCCGATATGCACTCCAATAGATGATTTTTTATAAAGCTCGTAGGAGGTAAAGTAGTGAAATCTACCGAAGCTATCCATAAGCTCTGAAAGCACGTAAAAGCTTATTTTCTCTATATCCGTAAGATTGCATATTTTATTGGGCTCTGTACCTTGCATGAAATTATAAAATAGCTTGTCATTATAAAACGTAAAATAAGAGGCTTGGAAATTGCATTTTACGTACCACCATATCTGTGCGATGAATAGCACTACGGCGCACAATACCATAAACAAATCGTCGC
>NZ_CALIIS010000087.1 GCF_938017705.1 uncultured Campylobacter sp. | reverse complement strand
ATACTAAGCGATCCGCGCGGCTTTTTTAGTAAAGAGCCTGCGGACGAAGAGTTGCTGCAAAGCGATTTTGGCTGTAAAGGCTCGCTAGCTGGCGCAGAATTTTTGCAAAATTTAAAAAGCGCGGCTTCTGAGATTAGAGACGAAAATATCGATTGTGTCGGTAACGAAGCCTTGCTGAACGAAAAAAGGCTTGAGCGAACCTTGGCATTTGCGGGGATGGATGGCGAGGGCTTTTTGAGCTATGCTAAAGAGAAAAACTACGCGCAAATTAGCGAAAAATCGCTTGAAGCCTTAGAATTTTACTCCGAGCGCAAGATTGGAAATTTCATCGCTTATGGCAATTTTATGGGCGAGATCCCGACAGCTAGGGAAACGCTAAGAGATTATTTCGCCGCTAAATTCAACAAAAACGAAGCCGATGAGCTGGCAAGCGCCGTGATAGCGGAATTTATCGCATACGCTGCAAAGGATCGCAAGGCGGGAGATTACGGTGAGCTTGAGCTGGCGCTAAAAGGCGGAGTAGGTGCAGATGAGTTTCGTACGCTACTTTTTAGCAAGGATTTTGCAATTTACGAGCTTGATAATGCCCTGGATCTGGCACTTTTGCTAGGATATGACGAGCGCTTTAGCGGCGCTTTGATCGAGCGAGGCGCGCAGGTGAATGCGGGTGAGGAAAACTCTCTATTTTACGCGATGAATAACGTTCAAAGCGCTAAATTTATGATCTCTAAAGGCGCCTTGGTTGGCTATAAAAACTCGCTTGGGCAAACTCCGATATTTTTCGCCACCGCGGCAAAAAATTATGAGCTCGTAAAGTTGCTAATCTACTCGCACGCTAGCGTAAATGTCCGCCAGATCGGCAGCGCTGAAGCTCAGGCCCTAGCGTCGCTAGGCGAGCGTAGCGACGGCTGTGAACGTTCGAGAGCGGGTAAGACACTGCTGATGTTTGCGGCGCAAAAAAGTACCAAGCAGATCGTTGAATTGCTCGTAAAATCGGGCGCAAACGAAAAAGCAGTTGATGAGTCGGGGCTAAATGCGCTAGACTACGCGCTTGCGGGTGGTGAAGCGGCTACGCAGAGCTATTTGCGCTCGCTTGGATTAAGTCCTACGCAAGTAAGCGATGATTTTACGAGCGATCCGCAAGATGCGCCTGAGCGTGAGAATTAGCGGGCTTGATTTAAAGGGTCGCTCGCTGCTTCGTCGTCGTTTTAGGTTTGCGGCGTTTTGGGTTTGCAAAAGCCTTATAAGC
>NZ_CALIIS010000086.1 GCF_938017705.1 uncultured Campylobacter sp. | reverse complement strand
CCGAGGCTCGTGCCCGCGGTTCTGCCGTAGCTTCCGATATTGGTGCCGGTTAGCACGATCTCGCTAAATCCGTTTGCAGCAAGGCTTTCCGCCTCTTTTAAGATCGCGTCTTCAGAGCTGCTTCGCGAGCGGCCGCGCACGGATGGGATTATGCAGTAGCTGCAGTTAAAATCGCACCCCTCCTGAATTTTAATAAAGGCCTTGGTGTGATCCTCGTAGTCGCTTATCAGGTTTTTTTCGACGCCGTCAAGACCTCCGATATCGTAAAATTTTGACTCCGAGCCCAAAAACTCGTCGATCTTTTCCTTTTGCGACATCCCAAACACGCCGAAGACCGCGCCGTTTTTATACAGCTCCTCGCCGCGCGAGACCGCGCCGCAGCCGGTTAGCAATATCTTTTTACCGAGGCGGTTCATCTTATTTACGTAGTTTCGCACGTCCGCGTCGGCGCCGTTCGTAACGGTGCAAGAGTTTATCACGACGACGTCAGCGCCCTGCTCGTCGTGCGTGATCTCGCCCGATTTTAGATTGCTTTTGATAAGCTGCGTGTCGTATATATTTGTGCGGCATCCAAACGTTTTAAAATAAATTTTCAAATTTCGCTCCCAGATCCGCTTCCTATGGCAAAGCCCGTGTCCTGCGCCGCTGCGTTTAAATTTTGCGGACTTTGTTGCTCGGAGCCGAGATCTTGCGCCATGAAATTTCCGCCTGCCGCCATATAATTTTTGCCGTTAAAAAGCGTGTATGCAGGATAAGCGATCTTGATATCAGGCTCATTTCTTAGGGCATCTAAAATTTCAGCTGAAATGTTGCTGCGAAGCCCGAGCGTAGCGTAAGAGTTCGTCATATACCAAACCGAAATTTCAATGCCGTATGGCTCGAAAAAACTGTAAATTCTAGGCTCGACGTTTGGATTTTTGATACTGTATTGCGAGCGAAGCTTGCCCATCTGCTTTTTAGCGATGTCAGTGTAGCCTTTGGAATACTTCCGCACGATGTTTTTTATGAGATACATCGCCTTTTTATGGTTGCTATCAAATGTTAAAAGTATGCTAATGCCATCCCAGACGGTCTTAAGCCCGCTGTGGGTGTAGTTTGAGATAAGATCGGTAAAAATATAATTGTTCGGTATAAAAATAACCCTGCCGGCTCGTTTATTTTCTCTCCACGTAGTCATAGTTACGTCCTCAAAAATCGTCATCCTAAGCACCGAAATATCGATGATATTGCCCACGTAAGTCTCGCCGTTTTTATGCACCCGGATACGATCGCCCACGCGAAAGCTGCCGCCGAGCACGATCGTAAGCCAGCCTAAGGAGCTCATAAACATATCTTTCATCGCAATCGCTAGACCGGCAGAAGCAAAGCCCAAAACCGTCACGAAGTGCGTCATATTCTCGATGTAAGAAAAGAGCAGTATCAGCGCGATCAACGTGAAATTTAAAACGTTGATAGCTTTATTTACGATATAAAAATTATCGTCGTTTTTGATATATTTTTTTGCCACTACCTTGCAGAAAAAAGACAGTGCGATGACTACGAGTATCCATACGGCGATGTTTCCCGCGCGCTTGATCTGCGCTTTTATATCGGCGGTCTGCACGGCGATTTGCGAGTTGATCTTCTTTTCGTAAACGTCGTATGTAGTCTGTGCGATCTCATATGCGGAGCTGAACTCTCCGAGCTCGTAATCTAAGCTTTTAAGCTCCGCCGCAGCGCTTGCGTCCGCACTTGCCTGCATCAAGCGATCATATAGCGCCCTTTTTGCTTCAAGTTTATCGATTAAAATTTTGATATTTTCGATAGCGTTTTTCTGCTCCATCTTTTGAGCTTGTAAATTTTTAATCGTAGAAAAACCGGAAATTATCGAAAACGGATTGGTAATGCGCGTAGGCTCGGGCGTTTCAGGCATCGCTATGATATCTAAAAACGGGGATTTTTCATACTCTTTTAGCAGAATTAACTGCTCTTTTACGGCGCGAAGTTTTTTCTGAATCTCCGCGATCTTATCGGTGCCGGCGCTCTTTTTTAGCTCCGTTTCGAGCTGGCTGGATTGCTTTTGTAAATTTTGATAGCGGATGAAATTTGAAAAGCGCGAGATCCAGATATTATTTTTAATCTCATCGTCAATAACACGGATCTGATCTTTTAGCGACGCGGATAGCTTGGAATTTTCATCTTTCTTCTCACTAGCGGCGGAGCTAGCGTTGGATTCTAAGCGCGTGTGCGCGGCGGAGAGCGTAGAATTTGCCTCGCAAAATGCAAGATTAAAAATCAAAAAAATAGCCGCAAGCGCTCTCATTCAAACTCTTTCAGCGCTGCGATTACTTCATCTTTTGCGATCTCTTTGGAAGCGTAGAATTTACCGATGCCGTCAGGCAGGATAAATTTTATCTTGCCGTTTTCGCTCTTTTTATCGAGAAAAAACAGCTCGTAAAATTCCGCTGCATCCTCTACGTGAAATTTTATCGGAAGTGCGAATTTTTGAAGCACTTTGCGGATTCGCTCCTCCTGTTCGCCGCTTAGTTTGCCGAGGCGACGCGCTAGCGTATTTGCTATCACCATGCCGATCGCCACAGCCTCGCCGTGCAAAAATTTTTTATAATTAGTAATTTTTTCGATAGCGTGAGCGAAGGTGTGTCCGTAGTTTAGCACTGCGCGCACGCCGCTTTCGCGCTCGTCACGCTCTACAACGCTTGCTTTAATCTCCACACAGCGAGCGATTATATGCGAAATTTTATCGGCGCTTTTTAGATCGTGCGTCTCGAAAAATTTAAACAGCTCGCCATCAAAGCATACAGCCATCTTTACCGCCTCTGCGACGCCTGCGGCAAACTCTCGCGCAGGAAGCGTCGATAAAAATTTACTCTCGCAATAAACCGCGCGCGGCTGGCAAAAGGAGCCGATTAAATTTTTGCCGAAGCGATTATTCACGCCCGTCTTGCCGCCGACGCTTGCATCCACTTGCGCTAGCAATGTCGTAGGTATATTGATAAAATCGATACCGCGCTCATAAATGCTCGCGCAAAAGCCCGTTATATCGCTGATGACGCCGCCGCCAAGAGCAATGAGCGTGCTTTTGCGATCAAGCTTGGAGCTGAAAAGCTGCTCTAAGATTTGCTCCACGCTCGCGGTATTTTTATACTCCTCGCCGTCTGGGATCGTGATGATAAATTTTTGCTCGCATTTTAACCGCTGCAATAAAAAATCAAGCCACAGCCCGCCTACTTTGGGGTTTGTGATGATCGCCACCTTGCCTTTGAGCTTGATCTATAGAAATTCGTCGATAAAAACGCTGTATTT
>NZ_CALIIS010000085.1 GCF_938017705.1 uncultured Campylobacter sp. | reverse complement strand
AGGGAGCATCACGATAGGCTTTTGATGCTCGATCGAGAAGAGATGTTAAAGGTAGTGGCGCTTCTTTCTAAAAGCGCTTTGCAAAGCGATCAAAGCCTAAATAAAAAAGATTATAAAAAGGGCGATAAGGTTAAAAAAGAGGAGCTTGAAAGCTCCAACCGCTTTACGTTAAATTCCTTCGTCAAAGGGTATTCCAAGAATGTTCAAAAGGAATACGAGGAGCTTAAAAACCACTTTCAAAACGAAAAGCGTAAGCTCAAAGAGGAGCACGACGAAAAGATCGAAATTTTAGAAAAAGACGATATCTTGCCAAGCGGCGTCGTTAAGCTCGTAAAGGTCTATATCGCGACTAAGCGCAAGCTAAAAGTGGGCGATAAGATGGCGGGTCGCCACGGAAATAAGGGTATCGTCTCAAACATCGTCCCCGAGGTCGATATGCCGTATCTGCCTAGCGGACAGCGCGTGGATATCGTGCTAAATCCTCTCGGCGTTCCAAGCCGTATGAATATCGGCCAGATAATGGAGAGCCACCTAGGTCTTGTAGGTTGGCGCTTAGGCGAGCAGATCGCTAAAATTTTAGAAGAGAAAACGGGCGAATGGATAAAAGCCCTTCGCGCCAAAATGATTGAGATCGCAGGCGTTTCCAAACTAATGCAGGCTAAAAAAACGCTTGAGAAGATCAGCGACGAGGATCTTTTAAAATACGCTAGAGACTGGGCGAAAGGGGTTAGATTTTCCGCTCCGATATTCGAAGGTATCGTGCCGGAGGATTTCAAAAGGCTATTTGAGATGGCAAATATCGATCAAGACGGCAAGACCGAACTTTACGACGGCCGCACCGGCGAAAAGATCAAAGAGCGCGTAAACGTGGGCTGCATGTATTATCTTAAGCTGCACCACCTAGTCGATGAGAAGGTTCACGCAAGAAGCACCGGTCCTTACAGCCTAGTCACGCAGCAGCCGGTCGGCGGCAAGGCGCTATTCGGCGGTCAAAGATTCGGCGAGATGGAAGTTTGGGCTCTGGAGGCATACGGCGCGGCATACACGCTTCGCGAAATGCTAACGATCAAATCCGACGACGTCGATGGACGTTTGGCTGCGTATAAGGCGCTAACAAAAGGCGAAAACGTTCCGTCCACCGGAATTCCTGAGACATTTTTTGTTTTAACAAACGAGCTTAAATCGCTTGCTCTGGACGTTGAAATTTACGAGAATGGAGAGAATAAATGAGCGATAATGCAAATTTAGAAAGAATAGAGATCAAAGAGGACGCCAGAGTCCACGATTTCGATGCGTTTGCAATCAGGCTTGCTAGTCCCGAGCAGATCAAAGCCTGGAGCCACGGCGAGGTAAAAAAGCCGGAGACTATCAACTACCGCACGCTCAA
>NZ_CALIIS010000084.1 GCF_938017705.1 uncultured Campylobacter sp. | reverse complement strand
ATAAAACAAGCGTATTAAGGCAAAATATCAAGATCATCTTAAATTTATGAAATTTGCACCCCGAAGACGCACAGAATTTCATCGGCGCGGGTTTAGGCGTGAGTTTTAAAAGTCTTTCATAGAATTTTATCGCCGATTCTCAACCGCAGACTTGATCCAACTACGCAAATAATCTAGCTGCTGCGGCGTATGGAACCAGTGCTCGCCGTTTTTCATAACGCTTAAGTCGCAGTCGAACTTCTGCGCAAAATTTTTAGCGATGTAAAGAGGCGTGATATCGTCGTTTTTTGCGTATAGAATTCTACTGGGCGTTTTCCACTTAGTGATCGGATTGTTTAAAACAAAACTCCAATATTCCCAAAAAAGCGGTTGCCCGACAGGGGTCAAAATCATCCGCTCTTGCTTCAATCGCTCCTCGCTAACGCCAGCCCTGCGCATTATATTTGAAATAACGTATTTCATATCAAGTATCGGCGAGACGAAGAGGCAGTCGCTAAATTTTTCATCGCGGAAGCTTTGCAGGCTGAACCAGGCCCCTATGCTAACCGCAAATAGCGCGATTTCTTCCCAACGCTTCTTCGCATACGATAAAATTTCGCGAAATTCAAAAATAGTGTGCCTCGGATCATAAAAAATAGACTCGCAAGAGACGGGCTCGTGTTTTCTCTGTCCGTGCCCGGGCAGGTCAAAGCTAATTACCTGCCAGCCTTGCTCACAAACGACGGAAGCCAAAAGCTCCGCATCATCTTTGCTTCCGCCTTGCCCGTGAGCGTAGATATAAACTTTTTTCGAGCAGCTCCCCCAAACGGCGGCGGGAATGCCACGTATCTCGATCGTGCTCTTTTGCATTTTTCGTTCCTTTAAATTTTTTGCGCCGCTTACCCGCATTTTGCGGCAACGTCGCAAACTTGAGTAATAAATATTGCTAAAAATTTAATAGCACGCCCTGCTAGATTGCCTGCAATTAGCGATAAATTTTAAAATTTATCGCAAGAGCTGCGCCTGCCGCTTTGTTTTAAAATTTAGCCGCATGAAATTTCAGGTGGCATAATTTTTATTCTTGCAGCGCAATTAAATTTTTATGTCTTAGATTTCTGCAAGCTGAGAAATTTAAAATTTAAGCTCACGCAAATTTTATCGCGACTCGTGCAAAATTTTAAATTTTACGTTTGCTTTATTTGCAGGCTACGCGAATAAATACCGCTTAAATTTTAAATTCCAAGCGGACTCACGCCTTAGAAGTTAAAATTTGCACTAATTTCATAAGCCCCGCTTAAGATGCGGTTTTTAAAATTTCGGTGCTTGATAGCGCCCGCAATCGCGCTGTGTTTGCCATGAACACATCCAAAAAGCTTAAAAAATCAATCCTGCGGCGCCGAGCTTGACCCCTAAAGAGATAACTATCAAAACCCCAAGCCCCGCGAAAAAGCCCGCCAGCACGTCATCTAGCATCACGCCGAGACCGCCTGGTACGTCGCGATCCACGCGCCCGATGATCGAGGGCTTGCAGATGTCAAACGCCCTGAAAAACAGCAGCGCCAAAATCATCGCGACGATCGATATCCTGCTGCTCTCAAAGCTCGCGATCAGCTCCCGCAGCGGCAGCGAAAAGATCTCGCCCACGGGCGCTGCAACGCACATCGCGATCCACACCCCCACGACCTCGTCGATTACGATCTCGCTGTTATCGTGCGCGCTTACCCGCCTTTCGTAATCGCTTACGATCTTAAGCGAGACGAAAAAAACGAGGCCGGCGCACAAAAACAGCGTCACCTCGCCCGCGAGCATCAAGACCACCAGCCCCACTATCCAGCCTGCGATGCTGCCCCAGGTGCCGGGCGCGGGCTTTAGTAGTCCCGCGCCGAAAAATGTAACGAAAATTTTATCCATAATTATCCTTTTAAATTTTGCTTTTTAAAATTTTACCGCTTATTTTAATTAGGGCATCTGCTCGCGTGCGAAAATTTTAAATTTCATTCGTGCATGTAGAATTAATTTGCCCGCCTACACAAAATCAGTTCTACTCGCTCGCCACAAAAATTTCGCTCGTCAATGTAGGAATTTTAAAATTCTACTCATTTGCGTAAAAATTTTAAAATTTTGCTCGCTTGCGTGGAGATTTCAAACCCATACGCAAACGCACGGCATTTTGCGCGAGCGGCAGTCGTTGCGCTGCATCCGAGTTTTGCGCCGTAACTCGCAGCGACCGCCTAATTTTAAAATTTTAAGCTCGCTTGTCGCAAGCTTAAAATTTAGATCCGCTGTACTGCTAATTTACGCATATGCCGCGCCTTTAAGATTTAAAACCTCTTTTATCGCACCACTAATGCTCTAAAAATTTAGCTTCGTTGTACCGCAAAATTTTACGCCAAATCTGCGTCCGCCGCTCTTTATGCTATAAAATTCCGCACAGTCCTTTCTTCCCGCACTATGAAATTTTACTTTACGTCTAGTCGCCGTAAATTCTAACGTCGCGAAATTTTACCCTCTACCTAGATGCCGTAAATTCCACGTCATTTTTTGCGTCGCGCCCTCGAGAGCTACGTCTTTAGCGCGCTGGTTTGATACAGCTGCATAAGCTGCTCGTAAAACTCGCTCTCGCCGTGGCTCTGTAAGATCCCACTGTTTGGAAAAAGCTCGTCGTAGAGCTTTTGCAGATCCGAAAATCGCGCGGGAAAGAGCTCGCTTAAAATCATCGCCGAGATCTCTTTACGCATAAAAATCGCGGGTGGCAAAATCCCCGCGCGCAGCAGTGCCTTGAGATTTTGCGCGCGGTAATGCACGTGATGATGAGCGCCGTGAGGGCAGTTTTTGGTGCTTACGAGCACCTTGCACTTCTCGCAATAGACGTATTCCGGCATAAGCAAAATCTCGATTTCGCCGCGTTTTTGATACTCGTCCAGCACCGAATGCACGCCGCCACCTTCGAAAAACAGCTCCATATTTGCGTGATTTTGCCCAAAAATTATTTTGTTTATACCTAAATTTTTCGCAATCGCGCATTGCAGGGCGGGCTTGTCGTCAAAAATCGCAAGCGAGCCCAGATCGATCATCATGGCGCGTTGCGCGACCAAAAAATTTTGCAGTAAATACCTTAGCGTTTTTTTGCGTAGCTCGTAGGGCAGGGCGTCTGTGCTTCTCGTGCCGGTTAAAAAAATCACCACGAAATCCGCCTTATCGATCATATGCCTAATCAGCCGCTCATGCACGCGGTGGATCGGATCGGCGCAGGTAAAAAACGCTGAAATTTTAGGCGCGGCAAGCGAGCTTGCGACTTTTTTTATGCGCGCGATTTGCTCTGCAAGCTCATTTTTTAGCAGCGTGATGCGTCCCTGCACTGCAGTTTGCTCTGCGTATGCGTTTTGAAACACCGAGTCTGCGACCTCGCTTGCGCTTGGGGCATAAACGTCGCTAACGTCTATGCGCGCGACAAGCTCACAATAGGCGGGATTTGCAGCGGGATTTTTGATGAAATTTTCGGTGGAATTTGAGATAAAATTTCCCGCCGAATTTGCTACGGATTTTGCATCTGCGCTGCAAACGCGATTGAGTGCGGAATTTTCGGCAAAGCTCTGCGCGGAATTTACCGCAGAATTTTCACTAGAGCTTTTCGCCAAATCCAAAGCGGCATTGTTTGCAGATTTTACATCTGTGCTGCAAGTAAAAGTTTGATCATAGCACGCAGCAAGACTTTCTATATGGTCTAAGCCCTCGCTTGTGGCGTTTATAGCGCTTTGCGCACTTGCAGTGCGCGCGAAATCCGTGCCGCTTTTCGCAAAGCTCTGCTCGTTTTGCGCCGCGGCAGAAACTCCATCCTGCAAGTTGCGCGATTCTTTAGCTAGCAAATACGCACCACTTTCGCCGCTAAGCAAATTTTTGGTGCGTTCGGCTATGCCGTCCTTGCTAAGATAAAGCTCTAAAATATCGCCCTTTTTTGCGTCCGCGCAGGAAAAAACGAAATTTATGCCGCATACGCTTAGCTTGCTTGGGCGCAGTAGCTCGCAGCTCTTGCCGAAAGCGCCGTTTGCGAGCAGGCTCAAGACGTTTAGGTCGGAGCGCGAGATCACTATCTTGCGGATTTGCGTTGCGCTATTATTTGCGCCTTTGCTCTCGCTTCCGGCCTGCTCTGCTTTTAAATTCCATGCCGCGTCCTTAGCTCGCGCCTCCTCTTTTCTGGCATTACTAGCTTTTGACATTTTTAAATTCCGCATCGTTTTTAAATCACGCTTTGCTTTTGAGTTCTGTGATGCTTTTAAATTTTGCTTCGCTTCTAAATTCTGCGCCGCGTCACTCGAAGTTTTTGCGACGTTTAGAGTTTTTGTGCCGCTTAAAATTCCTTCGCTTTCAAGCGGTTTTATTTCGTGCAAATTGTCCGCATCGCGCGAAATTTCTATCTCGCCTGCGGTCCGTACCGGATGCGCGCGGCTATTTTTTTCTTGCGATGCCATATTTTTTCCTTTTCTCCCAAAGCGATTTTCGCGAAATCCCAAGTGCCGCCGCCAGATCGGAGTCGAAATACTCGTCTTGGTGCGCTACGATCGTGAGCTTTACGTATTCTTCAATGCTTAAAATTTCACTGCGTTCTTTGCTGCTGCCAAGCGTAATTTCGTCGCTAAAGCCCTTTTGCGCGCCGATGGATCCGGCAATTAGGCGCATGGATTTGGTTTTGCTTAGAAATTTTTCCTTCTGTGCGCCGCTTAGGCTATCGAAATCTGGTGCGTAAAAAATCTCTGCGCCGCGTTCTAGCGGCTCAGGGCTTTGCGCGGATAGAATTTTAAGACGCGATTTTAGCGCAAGCGCGATCTTAAATACCGCCGCAGCTCGCACTGCCGCATCGCCGCGCAAAAGAAGTGGAAATTTTATCTGCGCTAAATACGCGGGCTGTATTTCGCACGAAAGAGAGATCTCTTTAAGCAACGCTTCGTAGGCTTCGTTTTGCGATTTTAGCGAGCGAAACTGCGCGTAGTGCTCGATCTTTTTTATGAGCTCCTCTATCATAAAAGGCTTTTGGATATAATCCGTCGCGCCCGCTTTTACGGGGTTTAGCACCGTTTCGCTATCGACGTAGGCGACCATCAAAATTATGATCGAGCGCCTAAATTTCTCTATCAGCGGATAAAAGCTCGCGCCGCTCCAGCTCGTAGAAAGTAACACCGCCTCAAACTCCTCCGCAATGCCTGCCGCAGCCGCCAAGCTCGCCGCGTTAGTGCATTCATGCCCCAGCGCGCCCAGCTTGTTTGCGATGCTTTGAGCAAGATAGCTTTCGCTCTCGATTATTAAAATTTTCATACGTCCTGTGCCTCTGCTGCGTGCTTTTGCCAGTCGTAGAATTTCAAGTTTACCGCAGCCTGTGCGGCGATGCCTTCGCTTCTGCCCGTAAATCCCAGCCCTTCGGTCGTGGTCGCTTTGACATTGACGCGCGCGCAGTTTAAAATTTCGCTTAAAACCTCTTGTATCTGCGCTTTGTAAGCGCCGATCTTCGGGCGTTGCGCGATGATCGTAATATCGGCATTTACGAGCTCATAGCCGTAGCCCCTGATGCGCCGCATTACCTTTCGTAACAGCTCCTTGCTATCCGCACCTTTAAGCTTAGCATCGCTATCGGGGAAAAGTTCGCCGATGTCGCCCAGCATCGCCGCACCGCAAATAGCGTCGATTAGGGCGTGGATCGCTACGTCGCCGTCGCTGTGCGCGATCAGTGCGAACTCGCATGGGATCTGCACGCCGCCA
>NZ_CALIIS010000083.1 GCF_938017705.1 uncultured Campylobacter sp. | reverse complement strand
GAAAAGAATAAAAAGCTTCAGAAATATTTTAAATTTGAAAAAGAGTGGCTAAAGAGAGTGCAAAATCGGCATGATGAGGAATAAAATTTTAAAAGATAGGCACAGTCTTAAGGTGTAAAATTTTAAAATTACGTATGTATTTGCAAGGAATATCATAAGGCGTTATAAATAAAATTCCAGTAAAGGAGGCAAAAATAAGATGAAAATTTTGACATTAATATTAGCCATAATTTGGATGGCAATATTTAGCGGTTGCAAGGATCTTTTGTTAACCAACCATTTTATTACTTATGGGAACGGGGGCGGCTATGCTAGTACTTGCGAAACATTGTTTAGCGATTATCCTATAGGTGTCGAAAAACTTTATGAATTAAAGAGTAGAAATGATTTAAAAGCCCCGATATATATAATAAAAGATGGAAATTTTACGATAGCAGATGTTAGAAAAGGAATATTTGGCGTCGTTCCTATCGAAAGCTGTGGCGACAAGTGGTGTAAAATTTACTATCCCTGCAGCGAAACGGAGTATTTCGTAAAAAAGGGCGATATAGTAAAAAGAGATTATTAGTCGTCAGGCGAAAGATGCTTGGCGCGGATTTTAAAATTTCAATACGCGTAGAGTATCCAGGCAAGCATAACGTAAATTTAAAGCGGGTTGATAAAACGGATAAAACAAGAAGGATTCAAAAATGAAAAGCGTAAAAGGTATTTTCCGTTATCTTTTTCCGGTAAGAGATGGACGAGAACTGTATTGGATTAAAATTCCAAAAGGGCAAAGCGGTCGTTTTGGAAAAGAATTTATATTCGAGCCCGAATCGATTGCGAAATCGGACGCGCAAAAACTCGGTATAAAAATAGATCCAAAGCTTTTAAGAGATAAGCGGATTAAATTTCATATACGCGATATGTATTATAAGACATATTATGAGATAACATCTTTCGGTATCGATGAGAGCTGCGCCGATTCGCGGCAAATAGATCTTGATTTAGAAGATATAAAACAAATCGTAAAATCGGATGAAGACGATCCCTACTATGTATATGGCTATAGCTTAAACATAGAGCAGATGAGATCTTTTGGATGCATCGATATGGTTAAGCCCGGTTTTTCATACTTCTTTGGTTCCTCTGCCGGCCATGAAAGAATAATCAAAGCTCCAAATAGCGGCGATAAAAATATAAAAGGCTGCTATATAAATGTCTTTGATAGCGATACGGAAGCCTTTTACGTGGCGTTATTGGACGTTAAGCTGCCTTTTAGCGAAGTTGCAAAAATAGTCCGCCCGCTGAGCGTAGAGGCAAATATCCACTATTCTTATAGCCTCTCCGAAGAGCAGATTATAAAATTGGGATTTCCTGAAATTTTAAAAGAAAATGGCGGCAAAATCGACGCTCAAATATCGGTAGAGATAGTATAATCTCATAATTTAAAATTTAGCCGTTAAAAGGATTAAATAATGCAGCCCAAAATTAGAAATTTATGCGTATCACTGGAAAATAAAATTTTAAATTGACGTGCGTTTAAATTTTAAAATTTAAGCGCCCTTTTTGTTATAATTTCATCAAATTTAAAAGGAGAGACGATGGCTTTGTTAAATCTTTTCAAAAAAGGCGGCAAAAATAGCGCAAACGCCGCAAAGATCGGCAAGACCGCGCAGGAGCGCAAAGATATAAGCATCGAAATTTTAAAATCCCAAGGCGTACCGTATATAAATCATCTGCCGCTGCGATACGAGACGAGCGAGATCACTCCGCGCGAAAAGGACGAAGTCATCGCCCGCGCGATCTGTTCATACGCGGCGATAATGTGCGCCTGCTCGATCAGAGACGAGGGCAAGCTCGCGGATGAGGATAAGCAGGGCGTGCAGGGCTTTCTAGATAACCACTACGGCTGCATAGACAAGCTCACGCGTATGGAGCGCCGCGTCACGCAGGGCGAGGCGAGCCGCGACGAGGCCGTAAATATGGGCTGGAAATACGAGTCGCTGTGGGCGCTGATGTGGGCCATGGGGCTCGTGGAGGAGCTTAGCTTCCCGAGCGAGATCTGCGACTGCGCCTTTGTGATGGACACCTTTAGCGGCGGCGATTTTTCAGCGCGCGTGAAGCTACGCGATACGGATGAAATCCTGCAGGCGCTCGATCTTATCTACCGCTACCACTGGGCGTGCGTCAATGCCCGCGTGCACGGCACGGACAGCGCGGGGCTCGACGAAGAGGTCGTGATGGAGAGGCGCGGCGGGCTAGAGTGGCTATGCTGCAAGGGGGATGAAAACGACAATCTAACTGACGAATATAATGCGTGGAATTATCCGGATCTGAACACTTAGCGGCTCTTTTTTTCCTTTATACATCGTTAGAAATTTCGCCGAATTTCAGTCACGTATTATAATATACGCTCCTTCATTCGGCTCATTTCCGCCTCGTCTAAAGAAAAAATACTGCGCGTTGTCTCGCGAGCGTCTTTAAATGAGTTTGAAATTTTAAGTTCACGATAGGTTATATGCCTTATCTTGACTTAAAATTTCTGCACAACATTTAAATCTATCTCGCGATACTGCCGCTCTTGTATTCTTTAACTCAAATTTAAACTAGCCTGCGCTTAAAAATTAAATTTCGCCTCGTTTAAGCGAAAAATACTTCGCCTTAATTCCCGCGTTTTTTCTCTTTGCTATACGTCGTTGCATCTAAAATTTGCTGGTTGCATATTTACATACACGCTCCGCCCGCAAATTTCATCCCCGCCTCGTCTAGCTTCGCGGTACCGCCACTTACACTCTTCTTTGTACTCAAATTTAGAAACTATTTTTGCGTCGTTGTACCCACAACTGCAAGCATAAGTCATGCCAAGATCGGAATTTTAAAATTTAACCCTGATCGCGCGCTGTTTTTTACCAATCCTAAATATTTGCCGACGGTTCGAAAAGCATACCGAATGTGAAAAATTTATGAATTGATCGGGGATAGAATTTTAAATTCTATTGCGAACTGCACAAGGAAGATCACGAACGCAGATCCGTCGAAATTTCAGACGCGGCCTGCTAAATTTCAGGGTGCCGCGGAATTTTAGAATTTAAAGTTGCGGACGAGCAAGGCGCTCGTGCG
>NZ_CALIIS010000082.1 GCF_938017705.1 uncultured Campylobacter sp. | reverse complement strand
GAGCATCTCACTTTTAATGAGGGGGTCGTTGGTTCGAATCCAACGCAGGACACCATCTATCAAATTTTCCCCCTATTTTTAGTTTTTTGGTTTTTTTAAAAGCCCTGTTTTACGGCTTTTTCAAATTTTTTCAAAAAAATTTCAAATGCTAAAAACGCTAGATTATACAGGTAGTTTAAGAGAAACTACTATATATTAAAAAATGTATAGTAGCTCTTAAGCTTGTTAAACTCTTTGGAAACTTTTATAATTTGTCCTATGAAACTATATTAAATTTTAAAGGATAAGCGGTTATGAAAGTTTTTTCTAAAATTAAAGACGATCCGGCTTTTAAAACGAACCCCGATAAAGTGATCAGAAATTTTTCCCTGCCTCATCGCAAAAATACTATGGTGGAAATGATAGATGAGCATATAGCAGTTAGATTTTACCGCTCATTTAATAAAAAGGGAGAACAAACTATCCATAGGCACTATCACTACTCAATAGGCGGCAAGCTGATTAAGTCTTTAGGTAATGCAGATGAGATAAGCCTAAGTGAAGCCAAAGAAACTCTTAAAGGTTTAATGATAGATGATTCTGCTAAGCTGATCCCTGCTAAAAATACTCTGGCAAGCGTTTATAGACAGTTTCGCAGACATAACGGCAATGTCGCATTAGCAACCTCTAAAAGACGAGATATGAGCTTTAAAGCTTTAAAGGATATTTGCGACAAAGATATAAACAAGATAAGCAAAAAGGATATTATGCCGATACTGGATTATTATTACGATAATGAGAAGTACGCCTCCTTAGAAATTTTATTCAAACTTATTAAAAGACTATTCAGATATGCTCGCATAAGAGATATTTCTAAAAATCCATTATTTGCAGAAGAGGTGTTTAAGGACTTTTATAATATACCTCGCCATAGCGAATACCCATATATAAAAGATGACTTGGATTTAACCGTACTTATTAAATTTATTATGAACTATCCTCACCAAATCGGCGTTAAGAATGCTTTAATATTCGGACTACTTACGGGACTAAGAAGCTCAAATGTAAGAAATTTAACCCATGAGCATTTAAAAATAGGCGATGATGGAGAATATTACTTACTATTCCCGCAAGATGAAAATAAAGTGAAAAGCAATGGAGATGAACATCTGGGACTTCCTACAGAAGTAGGGCAATGGCTGCAAAGGTTACACGCTCATAATAGTAGCTGCTTGCTATGCTTTGCCAATACGCAAGGAGAGGTACTAAGCGATATGACTCTAGTTAAAGCGCTTAAAACCTATGCTCCCGTAATAGCTAAGAATAGACTGGTTTTTCACTCTTTTAGAAAGATACTAGAAACTTTTGCATATGAAAAAATTCATGAGAACAAGCTGGATCCTTATAGCATTGAACGCACCCTTTTTCATGCACAAAAAGAGATACAAAAGATTTATAACAAAGCTACGAACGTTGAGAATACGCGTAGGGTTCTAACATGGTGGCTAGGTTATTTAAAGGGGTTGGGATTTAAATTTTAAGGGGAGAAGCAAGGATGAGTTAAAAAAAGGATAGTTTCTTAGGGGGTTTTATATGGTTTGGTTCGCAAGACCAAACCAAGAGCTAGATTTACACGGCTAGTTAGTGGAGACGATATCAGTTAAAAGGCCCAGTAAAGGGC
>NZ_CALIIS010000081.1 GCF_938017705.1 uncultured Campylobacter sp. | reverse complement strand
ATTTCAACTAGGATTTAATACCTATGTAGGTGGAGATCCGACTAAGCTTTCAGGCTATCACATAGATAACGGCAATAGAGGAAAGGCTAGCGATACTCACGGAACTTGGACCATAGGAGCTAATCTAAATTTCAATATCGACGGTTTGATTAACTTTCTAGAGACTAAAGGTAAAACCAAGATTATTTCAAGCCCTAAAGTAACTACGATGAATAATCAGCCTGCTATTATCTCCGTAGGTGATACTATTAACTACGTATTGAAATCTACTACTACAGGTGATTATCAAGGCGGAGATACTCAGTCGGATGATCAGTATTCGATCTTTGTAGGTATTCTTTTGAATATCTTGCCTGAAATTTCAGATGATAATAGGATTATGCTACGAATCAATCCATCTTTAAGTTCTCTTAAATATGCAGAAGATAATGTAAGAAAAGAAAACGGTAGAAGAGATATCGCACCTGATACTTTGCAAAAGAAACTCTCTAGTGTAGTTTGGGTAGATGATGGCGATACTGTAATTTTAGGCGGTTTGATTGGTGCAACTAAGTCTAAGAATAACACTAGGGTGCCTGTGCTAGCTGAAATTCCATTAATCGGAAATCTTTTCAAAAGTACTGCCGATGTTTTGAGCACGTCGGAGCTAATCTTCGTAGTAACTCCACATATCATCGACAATACCGGCGCGCCGCTTGCTACCTCTCTTAAAGAGCTAGGTTACTCAAAATCCATCTACGAAAATGAGTAATAATTATACGGCGATCAAGGAGATTTTTATCGAGGATAACGAAGTCTCAGACTTCGTTAATCTCGATAAATCGACCCTTGCTTATCATAAAATTTTAAATGCTTTGCAAAAGCCGTTAAAACTTATACTTTTCTACGGCAAACCGGGCTGTGGCAAGACATTTTTGCTTAATAAAATCAAGGTTGATCTTGAAAAAAAGGTAAGAGTCGTATTTGTACCGCAGCCGTTTTTTGATGAGAAAGAATTTTTCTTAGAGCTGTATTCGCAGATTTTTCATTCAACTCCTAGCGAGCCGATTGATAATTACGAGAATTTTATGCGAGTTTACAGAGAGAGATTTGGAATTTCTACTAACGTAGGGGCGGTAGAGCAGGTCGTTATTTTGCTAGATGAGGCTCAGCTGTATCCTGGGAATTTGATAGAAAAAATTCGCCTTATGGCAGATACTAGACTATTTAAATTTTTATTTACGGTTCATAAGACGGACGAGGAAGACCGCCTCGCAAAAGATTATTTTAAAACCAGAATTTGGGAGAGCATCGAGCTTCCTAATTCAAATTTAGGCGAAGTTAAGTTGTATATTGAAAAGAAGCTTGTGCTTCATGGATTTCAACAATACTATTTTATGTTTAGCGACGATAATTTCGATTTGATTTTAAATTTAACGGACGGCAATATGAGGAACATCAACAAGCTTATGTATAAGATGTATGAGCTTTTTGAGTATTACGAAGTAAATAAACCTACGGAAATTAGTTTTTCGCAGATTAATAATAAAATTATAGAGATGGCAGCGATAGGCTCGGGGATAATAAATGCTTGAATTTTACGAAGTAAACGAACTTGAGAAAAAATGGGAAGA
>NZ_CALIIS010000080.1 GCF_938017705.1 uncultured Campylobacter sp. | reverse complement strand
AATTCGGCATTTGCCTGCTTTTGGTATTAGATTCACAATTTTATTTTCCTTTCCTTGAATCTATAACAGTTATTTTAAAATTTTTTACCTGTTTCCTAAGTCCATCAAAGCCGAATGCTATAAAAATATTTCTTAGTAATGGTATTATCTTGCTTTTTGGAAGATTGTGACTTTGTTCCGGATATATAGATATAACTTTCCATACTCTATCGTATACCACCTCATTTACTTTTTGATCCCTTACATAATATAATATAATATCGAATATATCGCCTTTATAGTATAGTTTCCACAATGTTTCAGGAAGCATCGCATGATCACAGTTTGGATCAGGAAAATATCCAGTTTCCATAATCCAGCAATCTAAATTTCTATCAATAATCCATGGTTTACATTTCGGTAATCTCTCATACATTGGATTATACTTATGATAAATCTCACTAAGTCCATACTTTTCATCATCCTCTTTAGTGATGATCGCATTTTCAAACGCCACCTTATCTCCTTTGCTTTAAATTTTTGATATGAAAATTACTTGAATATTCTCTTTAGGGATAAAATACGTTATAACGTCTCCTCCCTTAAACTCATTTAAAATTTCTTTTAAAATATCTACAATCTCTTGTTTTGGTATATCCCCGATATCGCTTCTTATGGATTCCAGTTCATATATTAGTATAAACGGATTATCCGTATCTTTTTTACCGGTATATTCATTATGTATATTCCTCAGATCGATCTCTATATCTTTGCCTCTATAATGCAAAAGCCATATCACTTCTCCGCTAAATTCCATATCTCTAGGATCTCCGATAGTGATACTGCGCACAGGGAAAAGCCAAATACCTCTTTCTCGATCTATGCACCAATCTCTCGAATTTAAATCTACCCAATCAAGCTCACCCTGATAATACTTATTGCATATCTCATTGCACGGTTTTAGTAAATCGTATTTCTCGATATCCTCTTCTGAAATACGCTCTGTAACAAACGCCATTCTCTCCTCCTTAAGAATTTAAAATTTTAAGACTGCTTGCGGGTTGCCGCCATCTTTTGCTCTTGCGACAAATCGTTTAGCCATTTGCGCAAATGGCTAAATATACGCTAAATTCCATCTTGCCGTAGCGCGTAAATTTTAAAATTTCGCCGTCCGCGCGCACGAACGAAATTTTAAAATTCCACGCCGCAAATCAAAGCGCAAATAAACGCGCTAGCGCACAGAAATCGCGCGAATTAACAAAAATCGCGTTTGAATTTCATCGGTAAATTTACAAATTCCGCCTACGCTTCGGTGGTTTCGTTTTCGTCGATTACGGCTTGCATTGTCTCTCTGGCGTGCTGCAGCCAATCTTTATCGCTCGTGTCGAGTAGGTCTAGGTAGATGATTTTGACGTGTCCGCTGTGAACGGTGAAATCGTGAGAGTTTGCGATGTGCTGCGTGCCGATGAGCACCACGGGCTGGACGCGCAGACCGAGCTTGCTAACGATCGCTTTGGCGCCGCTTTGGAATTGCAAAAGCTGCGTGCCGCGATGTCTAGTGCCTTCGGGAAACATCGTGATGACGCGCCCTTCGCTCACGCGCTGCTGTACTTCATGCACGATCCGCACCAGATCGCGCGGATTTGAGCGATCGACTTGGATCATCTTCGGAAGAGTGATGATTTTGCCGATGATAGGGATGTCTGCGATCTCCTTTTTAGCGATCCAGCAGATATCGGCGGGATGGGTTTCTTCGAGCACGACGATATCCATTATACTTTGGTGGTTGGCAATTACTAGCTGCGCGCGCGGATCAGGGGTACCTATGATCTGGATATCGTATCCAATGCCGTAGCGCTGGAATCGCCCCCAAATGCGACGAAAGCGGCGATGAGAGGAGTTTTTCACCGCCATGGCGATCACGACGCAAACGACGGTAAAAATAAACCAAATCGCGTAAAATAGCGCTCTAATCCTTGCTAAGCTCATCTTTTTTAACCCAGCCGATCTTGTTGCCGCCTAGCATGATTTTATAAAATTCCTTATTCGTACCCAAAATTTCAACCTTTTCAGCATTTTGGGTTACGTAAAACACGGTGGAGCTTTGCATAGGCAAAATTCTAACCGGAGAATTTTGCGCGATACTGCCCGTGCCGTAAGGCCTTTGCGCGTAGAAATTTACCGCCAAAATCAGCACCGCAAAGATGAGCGGCGTGATATTTTTACTAAGCAGAAACATCACCAAAAGCACGGCAGCTAGCGTGTAGATCGCGATCTGCTTGTAGGCTTCGAACTTGCTCTCTTTCGGATTTAGACCGATCTGTGTGCTAAGATCCTCGGCGCGCGGATTAAGCTCAAGACCGAAATTTTCAAATTTTTTCGTCTGGAGATTGAAATAGCTGAAGTCTAAATTTGTGATATTTTTATCTACGACGGCGAAATAATATCCGCTCTGACTTGCGTATGTGCCGCGCACAGAGTCCACGCCCTGCTTGATGATGGCTGGATTATCGATGCTAAAAGCGCTGATTGCGCCGTTTCGGATACCAAGATCGAGCGTGAGTAAATTTGAAGCGTCGTCAAATTTGGTAGTTTTGTAGTTTTTAAGTTTCAGCTCGTCGGCTACGATATGCGAAAAATTAGGCTTCGTGTCAAGCTTCATAAATTCCGGATTATCAGGCTTAATAGAGCTTTTTTCAAAGAATTCTCCGTTGCGCTGCAAGGTCAAAACGAGCTCATTTATCTTATCGCTCTTATCGCTTGCCGCAAACCACAGCGTCGTCTCAAACATCTCGTCGCCCTCAATCCACGTAAGATTGTCGGCATTAAGCCACTTCATGCCATTGGTGCGGCTGATCTCTAGCTTTGGCTTAACGGTGATTTTCTGCCCTAAATATACGGCGAAATCAATCTTAAAAATTTGATTACAATACACCTTCCTAGGCATCCCGCTGGCTTTTAGCGTAAGCTCTTTGGGCTTAATGTCCTGATAGACCTTATCGTCGGATACATCAAGATCAACTTCGTTAGTAGGTGCCAAAGCCTTAAGATCGTCGATACTTAGATTATCCATCGACATAACCTCTTTTTTATTATACTTCAGCATCACTTTGGAATTATCGCGCGTCTGCGGCTCGTCGGGCTTATCCTCAGCTTTTTTCGGCGCATATTTACTTAGATCATCAAGCGAATCGATCTCAATCTCCGGCGCAGCAAACGCGAGCGTGCAGACACCTAAAATAGTAAGAATTTTTTTTAGCAAATTAAGCCTTTTAGCATTTTCTCTCCGTCCGTGCCGCCCAAAATAGGCTCTATAGCGCGCTCAGGATGCGGCATCAGGCCGAAAATCTTTTTGTTTTTATCGCAAATCCCGGCAATTGCGTCCACTGAGCCGTTCGGATTTAGATCCGCGCCGTTTTCGTCACAATATTTTAGCAGCACGCAATCCTCGTCGTATAGCGACTTTAACGTATCCGCAGGCGCATAATAGTTTCCCTCGCCATGCGCGATCGGGATATTTAAAATTTCGCCCTTGTCGCAACAGTGCAGAAATTTATTGTCGTTTGAAACGACGCGCAGATGGTGAAATTTTGAGATAAAGCTTAAATTTATATTTTTATTCATCGCGCCTGCGAGCAAGCCTAGCTCCAAAAGCATCTGAAAGCCATTACAGATGCCTAGGATATAGCCGCCGCGCGCAGCATGAGCGAGAACCGCCTTCATCACCGGGCTAAATTTAGCAATAGCAGCCGTCCGCAGATAATCTCCGTGGCTAAAGCCGCCGGGAAGCACGATCAGATCGGCGTTTATGTCGGTTTCTTTATGCCAGATTATCTGCGTTTCGCAACCGAGCTTATCAAAGGCGTATTTGCTGTCGCGCTCACAATTCGTACCGGGGAAATTGACGATCGCTACCTTCATATCACGATCTCATAGTCTTCGATGACGGTGTTTGCCAAAATTTCATCACACATCTTAGCGACGTCGGCGTAAATTTTATCCCTATCCTCGCCGTTTAGCTCAAGCACGATCTGTTTAGCTACGCGCACGTCCTCTACTCCGCTAAAACCAAGCGAAGCGAGGGCGTGGCAGACCGCCTTGCCCTGCGGATCAAGCACG
>NZ_CALIIS010000079.1 GCF_938017705.1 uncultured Campylobacter sp. | reverse complement strand
GCAGCGACAGCGAGTATTACCGTGTGGAGGGCTCCAGCGTATCTAGCTGCAATGTCACCGATCCCGATTGGCGTATTAAATTTAGCAGCGGCATGCTTAATAAAGAGAGCAAATTCCTCCATCTTTTTAATCCGAGATTTTATGTGGGTGACGTGCCGGTGCTCTATCTGCCGTATTTCGGCTTCCCGACCGATCGCACGCGCCGCACGGGCTTGCTGCCTCCAGAGGCCGGCTATATCAGCAGGGAAGGGATCTATTATAAGCAGCCGATCTATTTCGCGCCTTACGATAGCTGGGATTTTCAGCTCGATCCGCAGGTGCGCAGCAGAAGGGGCTTTGGCGTATACGGCACCTTTCGCTTCACGGAATCCCCGTACTCTTACGGAGAGATTAAAGGTGGAGTTTTCGATAACTTCTCACGGGCGCAAAAGCGGCTCGAATACAAAAACGAGCGCCACCACGGATTTGAAGTGCAATACGATCGTAGCAAGCTTGCAACCTATCTGCTAGACGGCGATCTGCGCGAAAATTTATGGATCGACTTTACTCAGCTAAACGACCTTGAATACTACGATCTGAAGGAAAAGGGAGGTCTTGGCAACGATGCGGATAATTCGCTCGTAACTTCACGGCTGAATTATTATTTGACCTCAGACGAGCACTATTTTGGCGCTTACGGACGCTACTACATCGATACAAGCAAGCTAAACGCCGATAATACCTTCCGCAACGAAGATACCGTCCAAGAGCTGCCGACGCTGCAATATCATAAATTTAGCAATGATTTGGGGCTGCCAAATTTGATCTATTCGCTTGATGCAAAAGCGCGTAATTACACCAGATGGGAAGGCGCGACTGCTCGCCAATACGAGTTTGACGTACCGATTAGTATAAGCACGCCACTACTGGCGGATTATTTAAATTTCGCCTTTACCGAGCGAGTGTATATGACTAATATCGATTGGCACGATAAATTCTACTACGCAAACGGAGATCTTGGCGAGGATAAAAGCACTTTCTACGCCAATCAATACACCGAGCTTTCG
>NZ_CALIIS010000078.1 GCF_938017705.1 uncultured Campylobacter sp. | reverse complement strand
AGTGCGGCTTGCCCAAATGCTTAAGACTTTGTGCTATATGTGCTGTATCGGATAATTTAGGTGCTGTGTATAGTAATCGCATTTGGCTTTGTTTTTGCCGTGTCTGCGATACTGTTTGCAATATACTTTGCGCTCGCAAAAAAGGGGCTCGCTCGGTTTTAGCAAATTTCTATGATTGCGTGTCGTTAACATTGATTTTGATGGGACTTCTCGCCTATTTTGATGCGGGTGTGCAAAAATTAAAATTTTAGTGCGAACGCCACAGAAAGTAGCGCGTATTTTACGAAATTTTACCGAAATTTGGAGGAAAATAATGTGGCATTTAAAAAAGAAAGCTTCAAGTGAATTGAAATTTTTCACAATTATCGGCAAGATAGAAAACTTAGAAACAGACTGGGGGCGAGACGGACTGTATATAACATTTGAGGTAAAAGGAATAAGATTTTTCGACTATCCCGATCAATGGTTTGCTGATAACGGCGATATAGTCGAGGTAACGTATTGTTATCTTTCCCCTGAGTCGCCCAGCATAACGCATATTTCGATTTTAGCTAAGTATTCAAATTATATGAGAGTGAAACAGGCTCTAGCTATAATTTGGGATTTTATATTAATAGTTTTTTTAATCGTAACGTTTCCCATATGGTTTTACGGCATTAGTAAGTTGTCCATTTTATTATATATTGCCTTAGGGTTCTGCATCTTGCAAAGAGCTTGTAAAAAAATCAAAATTTTATATGAAATCGAGAAAAATAGAGGCTAATTTGTCTTTATTTTTCCGCGTATTAACGCATAAATAAAAAATCATTTGTCTTAAGCATCGTCTTGTGCGCCTTATCGTAGGTCTCATCCAGCTGCCGTAGTTTTTGCGTGCGGTTGTCAAATGTCTTCGGTGCTTCTAACTCGTCTTTATTAGGATCATACGGCGAGCAAATTTATGTGATATGAAAGTTTGCCTTTGACCTTAGTAAAAAAAGGCTTTATCGATAGAAATGTAAAATTTATACTGCACGGCGGTAGGTTCTGAGCCAAAACCGCATAAACGAAAGCGGCGATATACAAATTTAATGCGCGCGCAAAATGTTACTGTTCGGCGAAAATTATATCGCTAAAAATTTTATCAAAATGCCAAAAATACGAAGTGATCTTGCTCTTGCGTTGCAAAGGCTCATTGGATAAATTTAAAGCATAAATTGCAATCCAGGGCTCGATTTGATCAACTTGAGCCCTGGATTCGAAATTCGTTTTAAATTTTGGATCGAAACACACCAAGAACTAAAACGTTACCTCCCAGTTAAATCTAAAATTTCTGCGCGGCGCGTAAAACCTGCCGATGCCCGCACCCGTCGCCTGATCGATCATATTGACCGTTCCAAAAGCCCTGATCGAGCGCGCGCTATCCCAAGTGATATACTTGGCGTTGGTTAGGTTGTAAACGCCTAGACTAAAGTTAAAATTTTTTTGCGGCTTAGCATAAGCAATAACGTCCACTACCGTATAATCACTGCTTCGCCAACCTTTGGTATTATCGGTTATGGGCTCTCCGTTTACTATAGAAGCATCGATGTGCCCCCAATATGGATCCGTTCTTTCGACTTGGCTTTTCCAATACATATTGTAGGTATCTTTGCGCTTCTTGGCTCCTACGTCGGTGATAAAAAGATCAATGCCATATTTGTCGCCGGGCGTAGAATAGCCGATATTATAGACGGAAGTAGGCGGTTGGATCGCATTCATCGGCACCTCTTCGCCCCTGCTGCATCCGGAGTTTGAATTATTGGCGTTTGAGCCGTTGCTGGCGCACGACATTCTGCCTTTTTGTCTGCTGTATTTATATCCCAGCCTAAATCCCTCCAGGCTCTCCGATACATCGCCGAGCTCCAGATGGGTATTTATCTCAAATCCATGCACTTTGGCACTATCTCGGTTTACGTTTTGATAAAACGGATAGGGTATCTGCTGATCTACGACTTGTAAATTTCCCAAAAATTCAAGATCGATAAAATTTTTATAATCCGTCTTAAAAACATCGAAAGTTATGCGGCTTCTCTCGCTATAAAAAGTAAGAGCGATCTCTTTCGTCCTTGCGATTTCTGGTTCTAAAAATATATTAGGACGGATAGAAAAGTCCGGATGCTTAAAGGTCATATACGCCTCATCCGACGTCGGAGCGCGAAAGCCCTTGGAGCCTTTTAGCTGTATCCTCATCCAATCCAGCGGGTCTAAATTTAGACCTAGTTTATATGAGCCGCTTTTGTATTCCTTCTCTCTTAGTAGGAATTTTAAATTTTGCTGATAATTTTCCTCTCCGTAAGGGGTGTAGTAACCATGTATTCCATCGTAAGGGTTATAAGGATACGGCACCCATAGACCGGTTATGATACCTCTAGGGATTTCGGGATAGCCGGTATATTTCGGCTTATGTTTTACCTTGTCGTAGCGATAGCCAAGATCGAAGCCCACATATTTGGTTATTTGAATTTCATCTCCGATATAACCTGCCGTAGTCGTAGTTTGCACCGGGATCAGGTAGGTATTAACGGCGGTCGTATTGCTTCTCTGATTGCCGTTCATATGGTAGTCGGGATTCGGTACGCCACCTCCAGGAGTTCTACCGAAGAGTATATTATCCCACCATTGTGAATCACCTGAGTAAAATCCATCTTTATTAGTCATAGATTTATCTGTTTGATCCAAAAGTCCGCCGTATGATATAGAGTTCTCTATGGTATCAAATAGGCTAATATCTTTCTCAAAATCCAAATTTACTTGCTGGGTTTCGGTATCTAACGTCCTGTCGGAGTATTGGATTGAATTATAGCCGTCAGTGTATGGCAAAATATGATATAAATCATAGCTTGTGCTCCAGTCTCCATACCAAGACCATGCAGGATCAGTATTGGGTCTTGTTACTGTGGCATCTTCGCTTGATTTTTCTATCGTTCCATATACTTGACCGTTTGGGAGGGTGTGTTTAGTAATATCTCTTTCAACGAATTCGTAAGTGTAACCCTTGTCATTTTTCATATAATCCTCTGTGTCATATTTTGCCCTTAAAACTCTAAATTTTTTATCGCAATTTATTTTGGTACAGTCTAAAAATATACCCGTAGAATTCTGAGTTTTAAAGTCGGTGCCAGGGTTAAGATTATTCCCGGCATTGTCTTTAATAGGTGCGGGGGTATCCGAATCATATGAATTCGTATCTGTAGTTAAGCTTCGATTATTTTTATCGGTTATTTCATAGTTATTTGAATTTTCCTTTAATTGCAATCCCGCAGGATTTTGCGTATTTTGGCAAGCGCTCCCCTGGCAACCCTCTTTATTGATCGCGCGATTTTTAATGTTTTGCTTCGAGTATGAAATTTTAACGTGATCCCAAAGCGGCGTCTCGCTGAAATTTTCGTAGCTGAATTGCACGTTTCTTCGATCGGAGCTGTCGTGGTTCGTCCTGCTTCCGTATCGTTCCGGAGCGCCCGGGCGACTGCCGAGCCTGAGCGTGTAAGATAGGTCTTCGCCGTCGGAATTGAGCTTTGAGTTATCCACCGCAACGGAAAATCTATTCTCGTCGCCGGGTTGAAATCCAACCTTTACGAGCGTGCTTTTTTTGGTTATGGTATATGGGTCTGCTTTTTCGCGAGTTTTTCCTATATGAAGTTTGTCCTCTTTGCTATCATATATGTCGTAGAAATAGTTTTTTCTTTCATGACCGTGTCTATCGGTGTTTATAACTAAAAGATCAAACCAGCCGTATCTAGCCGCACCGGTGAAGGAGTGAAAATTTTGACTATCGACGCTTTGATAGCCCTGTTTAAAGCCGAAATGATAGTTTTTTTCCGTCAAGAAATCCCTAGCGTCTTTGGTTTCAAACATTACCGATCCGCCGAGCGCGCCGCTTCCCGCTTTTATAGAGTCGGCTCCTTTGGTGATATTGGCTGTTTTGACGTTTTCCATCTCTACGCCGTTTCTTGTGTTATTAAAATTTCCATACCCCTCAAAGAGGTCTTTAAAGCCCTGCGAGCTTAGAGTCTCCGCTTGACGAAGCCCGTCCACCGTGATAGCCACGCGGTTTTCGTCCACACCGCGAACGGCGTATCCGCTAGCGCCGAATCTGCCCGTCTCGACCGCTGTGATACCCGTTTGGTATCGCACCAAGTCTCTGCTATCGGTGATCTGCTGCTTCTTAATAGTCTGCGCAGTAGTCTTAGTCTCGCCAACCTTTTGCTCGGCTACGCTTTGCGAATCGACATTGCCCGTTACCTGGATAGTTCCCAGTTCTTGTGAGTTGGCCGGCTCTTCCGCGTAAAGCGAGCCATAAAAGAGCAGCGAGGCATAGAGAGAGAGAGAGAATCTTCTAAACATTCATATTTCCTTACTTAATGATTATAGAATTGATTATTAATGCGGCGAATAATAATACAAAGATTTTTAATGTTTAATTAAATTGCAGTTTAAATTTAGGATAAATTTTAAATGCTTGAAATTTTGATTTTTTAAGAAGTATAAAATTTTGAATAGGTCTAGAAATACGTAACAGGCGTATTTTGAGCTTTAATTTAGCTCTAAATTTTGCAAAGCGTTTTTAAAACGGCTAGCAAAAATACTGAAAATTATAAAAGGGCAAATGATAACAAAGCGCATTTTATAATATGTAACGCACTTCTTAAATCATGATATTTTGCCGGTAATTTTAAAATTTTATACTCAATCGCTGCATTGTAAATTTATCATTTTATAGATTGTCGCCTCTCGGGATTTGTTAGCAGATTTATTTATCTGTGCCGGAATAGGGCATAAATTTTTGCCGGGTAGAATTTCACGCTGCGCTATAAATTTTATGCGCCCCGAAATTTTGAAATTTTGTTTTCCACAAATACGGCGAGCGGTAAAATCCCACCACACAAATAAACCATACCGCGTTGCGGGCATTGATAATCTATTCGTTTATTCAGCCAAATTAACTCATGCCGCCGCAGATTTTATGTTTTAAAATTTCGCGCCGAATCTTTCGCGGCTAAAAAATACCTCGCAGAGCCGCTGTACCCTCTACATGTCTGTATGGCAAGAAATAATGCACAAAGCTTGTGCAAGCGCCGCTAGACACGCATATTTCGGCGCTCAGTCTGTGTCTAACATGCGTAGAATCGAGATCAGGTATCACTAAACTACCGCTTTTGTAACCGCTGTAGCCCATTTCTAGCGGCACCTCTAGCTCGTCCTTTTCAAACACGACGCGCCCGCTTTGCACCTGCTCGAGTTTGATATTTTTCAGCACGATCCCGGGCGCGCTCACGTACTCAAATTTTATACTTAGTTCATACGGAGCGCCGGTAGAGTTGTCGTCCGAGAAGTCGGGCTCAGGCTCGCGCTCGTCGCGCCATGATCGTTCGCCGATAGTAGTAGCTCTTAAGCGGGCGCTGATACTAAAATCCTTAAGATCCAGCGAAGCGCTGCTAAAATCACGGATGAGCGCCCATGATACGACGGTGCGGCCGAAAAATTTATCGGCAATCATATATGTGCCGAAAAGCGAGCT
>NZ_CALIIS010000077.1 GCF_938017705.1 uncultured Campylobacter sp. | reverse complement strand
TTACGACGATGAAGGCGGCGATCGCCGCTACGCGCTCGATCTGCTCGATAAAGGATGACTCCGCTCTTGAAGTTAAAACGCTGCAGGAGTATCTAAGCGGCAAGTAGCGCGAGCAGGCCTCCACCGGCACCGTGCCGCAATGAAATTTTAGGAAGCGAAATTTTGCTGCGAAAATTAGAGTATGGAATTGCTAAATTTTATCGGCAGCATTCCCATTTTATATGCATAAAATTTTTTTAGGAGATACTATTAAATGAGCGAAGAGACGCAGCGCAAGGCTTTGCAAAACCAAATTTGGAGTATTGCAAATGAAGTAAGAGGTGCTGTTGACGGCTGGGACTTTAAGCAATACGTCCTGGGCACGTTGTTTTACAGATTTATTAGCGAAAATTTTACGGATTATATAGAGGGCGACGACGGTGATTTTGACTACGCAAGCTTGCCCGACGATTCGCCGGAGCTTGAAGCGATCAAGCACGATACTATTGTTACGAAGGGATATTTTATATACCCTAGTCAGTTATTTAAAAACGTCGTAAAAAATGCCGACAATAACGCAAATTTAAATACCGATTTAGATCAAATTTTTAAAAGTATCGAAGGTTCGGCATCCGGGTATGAGTCAGAGCAGGACATAAAGGGGCTTTTTGCCGATTTTGATACTACTAGCAACCGTTTAGGAAATAGTGTTACAGAGAAAAACAGGCGACTCGCAGCGGTTTTAAAAGGCGTGGCCGAGCTTGATTTTGGCGATTTTAAGAACAACCATATCGATCTTTTTGGCGACGCATACGAGTTTCTTATCTCGAACTATGCCGCGAATGCAGGCAAATCCGGCGGCGAGTTTTTCACTCCGCAAAATGTCTCAAAGCTCATCGCCGCACTTGCCATGCACGAACAAGAGCGCGTAAATAAAATTTACGATCCAGCATGCGGTTCTGGTTCACTACTTTTGCAGGCTAAAAAACGTTTTGACAAACATGAGGTCGAGGATGGATTTTTTGGCCAGGAGATAAATCACACGACATACAACCTGGCGCGTATGAATATGTTTTTACACAACGTTAATTACTCTAAATTTCACATAGAGCTCGGCGATACGCTACTAGATCCAAAGCTTAGCGACGATAGGCCTTTTGACGCTATCGTTTCAAATCCTCCTTACTCCATCAACTGGATCGGTAGCGACGATCCGACGCTCATAAACGATCCTAGATTTGCTCCTGCGGGCGTTCTTGCGCCAAAAAGCAAGGCGGATTTTGCCTTTATCTTGCACGCACTCAGCTACCTTTCGGCAAAAGGCAGAGCCGCGATAGTTAGTTTCCCGGGCATTTTTTATAGAGGCGGTGTGGAAAAAAAGATCCGCGAATATCTCGTAAAAGAAAATTTTGTCGAGACCGTCATCTCGCTCGCCCCAAATCTTTTTTATGGCACTCCGATAGCTGTTAATATCCTTGTTCTTTCAAAGCATAAAACAGAGACTAAAACGCAGTTTATAGATGCTAGCGGGTTTTTTGAAAAAAGAACAAACAACAACGTCCTAACTGACGAACACATTGCTAAAATAATAGAAATTTTTGGTAAAAAAGAAGATATCGCCCATGTATGCGCACTCGCAGATAATGAAAAAATAGTCCAAAACGATTACAATCTAGCCGTAAGCTCTTATGTCGAGGCAAAAGATACACGCGAGGTTATTAATATAGACGAGTTAAATTTACAAATAAAACAAACAGTAGCCAAAATTTCAAATTTGCGCGAACAAATCGACGAAATCGTTGCGGAAATAAATTCGGGCAGCGAAATATGAAAGCTATTATTTACACGACTAGCGACGGCAAGTCAAAATTTTCTTTGCAAAAATTTGATGAACAGCTTTGGCTGACGCAACTTGAAATCGCGGAACTTTACCAGACGACCAAACAAAATATTAGCAAGCATATAAAGGCTATTTTTTTAGAAAATGAGATAGATGAAAAAGCAACTGTCAACTTTCAGTTGACAGTTCAAAATGAAGGCGGGCGCAATATAAAGCGTAAAATGGCTTATTATCCTTTGCCTTTGATTATAGCCGTAGGTTACCGCGTGCGTTCATCTCGCGGTACGCAGTTTCGTCAGTGGGCGACGCAATGCTTAGGAGAATATATAAAAAAGGGTTTTGCGCTTGACGACGAACGCTTAAAAGGCACGGGCGGCGGCGATTATTTCAAAGAGTTGCTTGAACGCATTCGCGATATCCGTAGTAGCGAAAAAGCGATGTATCGCCAAGTACTCGACCTTTACGCCACTAGCTACGACTACGATCCAAAAAGCGACGAGAGTATTAAATTTTTTAAAATAGTTCAAAACAAGCTTCATTACGCCGTTAGCGAGCAAACCGCCTCCGAGATTATTTTTAGTAGAGTAAACGGAGATAAAGAATTTATGGGGCTTACAAATTTTAAAGGCCAAATGCCGACGCTAAACGAGGCTAAAACGGCGAAAAATTACCTAAGC
>NZ_CALIIS010000076.1 GCF_938017705.1 uncultured Campylobacter sp. | reverse complement strand
AGGCGTTACCTCCGCCAATATTTTAGATGCAAATTTAACCTGCAAAAAGGCGCGCGTCATTGAATTTTTGCTCAAATTCAGCGGCTTCATCTTGGGTAGCTTGCGCCTCGTCGTTTGTTTTGTTAAAATTTTGCTCGCCGGAAATTTTATCAGCGACCGCTCCGCCGATTTTTGTCTGCGATTTTAGTGCCGGTAGATACACGGTCTCATCGGCATCAAATTCCGGATTTGCGTTATATGTTATTATCGCCACCGGAATAGCGATAAAAATAGCGGGTATAATCTGACGCGTATCCCAGTCTATGTGATATTTTATCTGTAAATAAAATCCGATTAAAGCATAAAGGACGTAAAATATCGCAGCCACATGTATCCATATAAGCATAAAGGCCTTATCTGCATCGCTAAATAAAAGCAAGGCGTATTTTTTATACTTCAGCCTGTTTAGGCAGACGAGTATATTTATCGCAGATAGCGCGAGCATGCATAAAAACGACATTTGGGCACATTATGTACAAACGTAAGAAACACGACGATATAAATCAGGAAGGTCAAAAGCGTCCCGAAAGACAGATATCTACAAAAGCGAAATTTAAAATTTCTTGCGGAATCTGGCTGATGTCCGCGGGGATTTTGTCTTTTTGCGTTTTTACCGCCTTTCTCAGTTATTTTAGCTCAAATTTTGCTTTTTTACTCCGTAGCGTTTTAAATTTAATGAAGCGAGTTTTTTGACTTGTTTCTTTTTTAGCGGACAAGCGATCCCGATTTTGCATTAAATTTTTAAAAATGAATACTTACCGGCTCCTGCAATTTTATCGATAAAATTTTTGGCAGGCTAAATTTACGCTTCTTTTCTAGCTAAATTTAGCTTCAAAATTTATCCTGCTCCATTCATAAAATAAGGCAACTAAGCTAAAGCTTATCTGTTTTATCCACCCGCACGAACGCCCAGTGCATAAAATCCCGCTTTGGCTCGTATTTTCCGCTGTTAAAATACTCCGTCAGCCGCGCTTCCTCCGTGCCGC
>NZ_CALIIS010000075.1 GCF_938017705.1 uncultured Campylobacter sp. | reverse complement strand
CTGCGTTTTGAAATTTCTTTCCGCCCGGCCTAAAATTTCTTGCCGCTTAACCGTACCCGTGCCGCATAACTCCTCGGAATTTTGTCGCCGCGATAAAATTTGCCCGCGAGATGCTAAAATTCCTTGCTCACAAAAGCCGCGCAGAGCGTAAAAACACTGCTGCTTTATAAAATTTCATCCATAAAGCGGTAAAATTCCGTGCACAAAACTACACGCGCGAAAGCAAATTTTATGCCGAAAGTGCGCCGCACCTTAAGCCGTGGATTTAAAACGAAATCTAAATTTGCGCCGTTAAATTTCAACCCCCGCCAGCAAAATCAGGCGAAATTTCACGCAGAATTTCATTTTTAAATCTGTTATTAAGCCATTTTTGGCTTAAATTACACTTTCATTCGGGTAGATGTCCGAGCGGTCGAAGGAGCGCGCCTCGAAAGCGCGTAAGGCGTCAGCCTTCTGGGGTTCGAATCCCTATCTACCCGCCATTCATTCAAATTTCACCCAATACTTTGGAGTTAAGATGAGCAATAAGCTCCTTTCGATGAGCCTGCAAGAGCTGTGGCGGCTCTTTCCGATACGTCTCGTACCGCACGATCCGCGCTGGGGCGAATACTTTAGGCAGGAGTGCGAAATTCTGCGCGGCCTGCTGCGAGACCCCGGCGAGATCAAGATCCACCATATCGGCAGCACCGCGGTAAGCGGGATCTGGGCGAAGCCGATCGTAGATATTTTGATCGAATGCTCGGATATTGCCGCCGCCAAGCAGCGCCTGATAGAGGTGGGCTATCTACTAATGAGCGAAAGCGAGAGCCGCTGCAGCCTAAATAAGGGCTACACCGAAGCGGGATTTGCCGAGCGCGTTTTTCACGTGCATCTGCGAAATTTCGGCGATACAGATGAGATATTTTTTAGAGATTTTTTGCGGGCGAATGCGGATATCGCCGAGCGGTACGAGGCGCTTAAATTAGAGCTTTGCAAGCGCTTCGAGTTTGACCGCGACGCCTACACTGCGGCGAAAAGCGAATTTGTGCTTAAATTTACGCGTATTGCTAAAGAAAACTCGAAATAGCCGCGCAAATTTGATCTCTGCGTAGAAGCTCGCTCGCCAAGAGTGATAAAACGTCCAAATTTTATAAATGAAACGGGCGAATAGCGCTGCGCCTTGTGAGCTTATTTTTATAAAATTTTGACCGTGATTTCAAATTTAAATGGCGCTCATTCAACTATCTGTAGATAAAATTTCCAAATTCCGCCAGCAACGAAGTGCCCATAAAACGCGCCGTATCATCGCATCACACCAAGGGCTAAGGCTCATTTCCGCGCTTCTATGCAAATTTAAATTTAAAAGCCTACGCGTCATAAATTTTAAACATTCCACAAAAATATGGACTCATAAATCCGCTAAATTTAAAGCAGCGAAAATTTTAAATTCCTCGCTGCTAGCTAGCCGCATAAATTCCACGACGAGCGTTTAAATTTAATGATCGCTCTTTAGCCCCGCGCCGCAAAGCGGGATGATGCTATCTCCTTGCAGATCGCGGCTCTCTTTGTAGCGCAGATACGCCGCGTAGGTAGCCGCGGTCGTGTGCTCGACGTAAAATCCGCCGCGCGCAAGCGCCGCTCTAGCAGGCAGTATGTCGCCCTCGCTCACCAAGATCACCTCGCGCTCGCCAGCGTAGCTAGAGCCGAGAATTTCGGCCGCACGCATCGGTCTTGCGATCGCGATGCCCTCTGCTAGCGTCGGCTGTGGCTCTATCGCGCGCGCCGTACCTTTAGCATCAAAAAGCGGGGCGCAACGCTCGCCCTGAACGATGAAAATTTTTGGCAGCGCTTCGATAAGACCGCCCTCATATAGCTCGCCCAGCGCCGCTTGAGCGCCCAGCAGTAGCGTGCCGTTGCCCACGGGGATAAAGATATTGCGCGGCACCCTGCCCAGCTGCTCGTAGATCTCATAAACGTAGCTCTTCGTGCCCTCGTAAAAGATCGGATTATAGACGTGGTTGGCATAATAAATTTGCTCGCTCACGGCCTTTTTGCGGCACGCATCCGCCGTCTCGTCGCGGCTGCCGTCAAATACCGTGACGTGCGCGCCGTGGCTTTTGATCATATCAATCTTTTTGGGAGACGTGCCCTTCGGGACGTAAATTTCGCACTCGATGCCCGCGCGAGCGCAGTACGCCGCCACGGCATTGCCCGCGTTACCGCTGGAATCTTGCAGCACCTTTTTCACGCCGATATTTTTGGCGTGCAGCACCAAAACCGCCGCCCCGCGATCTTTGAATGAAAGCGTAGGCATCGCGTAGTCGAGCTTGAGATAAAGGTCTTCGCCGAATTTCACGCTCGCCGTGAGCCCCTCGCCCATCGAAATTTCTTTAAATTTAGCCGTGTCGATACCCATAAACCTGCGGTATCTAAAGATGCTAAACTCGCTTTGATCTACGAGCGCGGGGTTAAATTTAGGCGCATCGGAGTTTAGCTTATACAGCCCGCCGCAGCCGCATTTATAGCTCAAAGTATCGATGGACACGTGCTTACCGCAGCCCGTGCAGATGAAATCGCTCATTTTCGCTCCTATTTTTTCTCTTTTATTTTTGCGACGGCCTCGATCTCTACAAGGCAGCCGAAATGTAGAGCCGTAGTCGGCACTACGACGCGAGCGGGCTTGTGCGCGCCGAAAAACAGCGCGTACTGCTCGTCGATCACGTCCCAGTTCGTGACGTCAGGCGTATAGACGCGGCACATCCGCACGTCGCTTTTATCCGCGCCCGCGGCGGCCAGCACTGCCGCGACGTTGCTTAGAGCCTGCGCGGTCTGCGCAGCAAGGCTCTCCGGGATAGCTCCTGTGCGCGGATCCACGCTTAGCTGCCCCGAGACGTAGAGCGTGCCGTCGTCGTCTAAGATGCCCGGCGCATAATGCGCCTTTTTCGGCGCGAAACCGCTTGGGTAAATTTCTTTCATTTAAGCTCCTTTGCATATAAAATTTTATATAATTTTACTCTAAATTTATTAAAAATATATAAATATTTCTATAAATTTGCAAAAATTTTAAAATTTAATCTAAATTTATAGATTTTTTTATATGAAATTTAAGGAGCCCGAATTGAATCAACTTCTGCAAGCCTTTATACCGACCGCGCACCTTATTAAAAATACGATCGGCGATTGCGAGGTGGTCATCCACGATATGAGCACGCCGCAAAGCTCCGTCGTTTTCGTCCTCGGCGACGTAACGGGTAGGAGGATCGATCAAAGCTTCGATCATCTGGTAAAGGACGTGTTGCTAAGCAAAAATTTTGAAAACGACTGCACCGCAAACTACTACTTCACCGCGCAAAACGGCAAGCTCATACGCTCCTCGACTTCGCTGATCCGCGGCGCAGACGGCAAAGTAGTAGGCGCGCTATGTGTAAATATCGATACTTCAAGCGCCATCGCGGCATACAAAGCAATAAAAAATCTGCTGCCGAATGCAAAGCTCGATAGCAAGGAGCTGCAGGGCGCAAATTTTACCGACGGAGGCTGCGATAACGCGGCATTAGATGAAGCGAGCTCAAATGACAGCGTAAATTTAGAAGCAAAAAACTCTAACGATTCGCAGCAAAATATCCTTGATATCGTCCAGGACCTTATCGCATCGGCTACGCACGATCTGGATGTAGAGCGGATGAAGAAAGAGGATCGAAAGCGCATCGTAAAATTTCTCGCGCAAAAAGGGATTTTTGAGGTAAAGGGCGCAGTGGAGCTCGTCGCAAAGGCGCTTAGGACGCAGAAAGTCACGATTTACTCGTATATGGATGAGGTAAAAAAGGAGAGCTAGCCGCAGCGCATAAATTTGATCTCAAATTTAACAAACGTTGCGCGCCTTATTATCAGCGTAGCCATATGGGGTGGCGCAAATTTTAATCTGAATTTGATGAACAAATCAAAAAGCAGGACATACTAATTCCTATTTTATGCAGCATGTAACGGCATAAAAGCAAAACTCATCTGTTACTCGAACTCGTAGCCCTTCGCGCTTTTTAATTTCTCGTCATAATCGACTCCGTTAGCAATTCGTTTTCGCGAGCCATTGAAATCCGATCGTATCGGGCTTCTACCCGTATCGAGCTCAAGCGGCGCGACGCCGATAATATCCGCTAGCAGATGCGCCAAATCATCGCTCATAAAGGGCTTATCTTTCGCCGCTTCCAGCTTCTGCCACAGCGTGGCATGAGCGGTCAGAAACTCGCGCGAGGCTATAAAAAGCAGCGGAATTTCATAGCTAAAGCGGCTCTCCATGCCGTGCCCGAGGCGTCCGTTTTCGTATAAATTTTCGCCGTGATCGCTAAGATAGACGATGAGACTGTCATCACCCGAAAAAATTTTAAAAATTTCATTTATAACAAAATCGTTGTAAAGCACGCTGTTGTCGTAATACGCGACGACCTTTTTCTGATCTGAAGTGAGTTTGGCCTTTACGTCCGCCTCGCTAAACTTACCGAATCCCTCGGGATAACGCAGGCTGTAATCCATATGGTTGCCGATGAGATGGATCACGTAGAAGTTTCGCTCGCTCTGCCCCGCTTTCGCCTGATTTATGAGCGGAAGCAGCGCTCCGTCGGGCTTGATGCGGACGGTTTCATAAAGATTGCTCTTTGAGAGAAAAGTTTCTGCGTCCGCGCGATCGGCGGCGCTTTTGGCGCTTAGCGCGTGCGCGCCGAAGGCTTCTTGATTGCTGATCCAAAAGGTGCGGTAGCCGCTTAGGCTAAACATATCGATGATACTAAGGCTGCGAAACCATGCCTTTTGCCGCTCGCTTTCGTAATTGCTGAAATTTAAAAGCCGCATCAGCACCTGATTCGTCGTAGCATAAGGAGAGATTGTATCGCTAAATTTTATCAGATTGCCGCTCGCCTCGAGACCCTCCAAAAGCGGCGTGGTTTTTATGCCGTATCCATACAGCGACATATGCCCGCGCTGCAAGCTCTCGCCGATTATTAGGACGATATTTTTGACGCGAGGTTTTTGCGAGGCGGGGTTTATAGAAGCGTCAGGGATTTTGGAATTTAAGATCGCGCCAGGGCTTTGCGGCATGGAATTTGAAATCTCGCCGGAGCTCTGTGCCTGAGAACTCGGAGCGGGCGTAGAATTTTGAGACGCAAGGCCGGAGGCAAAGTTTTGCCGATCTAAATTTGCGCCGCCTTTTAAAACACTTTCGTTCGCGCGCTTCGCCTCGTCATATCCTAGCTGCACTTCGTGCATATCGGTGATGAAATTTTTATCGCTTAGATAGTCTTTTAGCGTGAAGGCAAACTCCAGCGGAACGTATTGCGATAGCTTGGCTATATAGCTCTGCTTGCCCTGAAAAGCTTTGACGGCAATACCCGCGCAAAAGATCGTTCCACAGATAAGATAAAGCGCCGCTAGCAGCAATCTTAGGCGGCTATGCGTTTGCTCCCTCTTTCTCTGCCCCGCTCTTAACGCCGCAAAGATGCAGCCTAGCAGCGCCGCTAAATATAAAATCGTTGCGGGGTTGAGAAACTGCGAAATAAACTCGCGCGTCTCGGCTGCGTCGGTATGCACGATCGCGTCGATTGCTACGACGTTGAAGCTTGAGTCGAAATTTACGATCAAAAATAAAGACGCGCTCGCAATCAGCGCAATTAGCGCAAGCAATACGAACGAAACGAGCTTAAAAAATCGCCCGCTAAGCAAGTAACAGAGGTGAAAGATGAGTAAATTTATGATAAATACCACAGGGAAACTCTCGGCGATGTAGGCAAAGATGGGACCGTTAATCTGATAATGTATCTTAGCCCAGCACGCGAGCAAGCATAGCACTGTCGCAAGCCAAAACACCCTCCACACGGGACGTTCGCGCAGCGCGGCAAAAAAGCCGCGGTCGATTTTCATAAGCAAGCGCGACGCGAACTCACCCGCTTTCGTCTGCGCCGCAAACTCGCCTATATTTGCCAGCGCTGCATAAAATTTTTCTCTCATTTTATCTTCCCTGCCTTGTACGAAGAGACGCGACGACGCGCACTCTGCGTAGCGCGACATATTTTCGCTTTAAAATCAAGGCGCAATCTTAGCCGCTTAAAGCTTTGAGCTCGCTTACTTGCGCGCTTTTGCGCTTCAAATTTTACAGCTAAATTTTAAAGGTACGGGGAGTTTGGAATTGGACGGCAAAATTTTAATCTAAAGTGGATTTTAGTGAAATTGCAAGACATTATTCTAAAATTCTAATTCTTAGAATTTTGTGGATAGACTACAGATCGCTACGATAAATTTTAAAATTATCTAATGCGATTAAACCCCCGAAAACTTAAAATTTATGCGCCTAGCGGCCGAGAGGAGGTAAAATTTATAGCGGCTCAAACGATGCAAATTTATAAAAACACGCCGCTCGTGAAATTCCGCCCCATAAAAAGAGCAAAATTCCAATTCTGCCAAGCTTTTTGCGCAAAAACCTACGCAACGCTTAGGACCTCAACCTTACCGTCGAAGACCGCCATGCAGTGCTCGTAGTGGCTGGTGCGAAGCCCATCCTTGCTTCTCGTACTCCACTTATCCTCGGCGATGACCGGCGTGCCGTCCTTTTGACAGATCATCGGCTCGATGCAAAAGACCATGCCGTTTTTAATTTTAGGGCCCGATTTTGGATTGTTGCCCTCTAAGTAGTTTGGGATCTCAGGCTCTTCGTGCGGGTGCTTGCCGATACCGTGTCCGCAGAAGCCGTATAGCGGTACGAAACCGCGCGCACGGATAAATTTCTCGATCTCGAAGCTTAGCTCTTTAAAGTGCATCCCTACTCTGATCGTTTTGATGGCGAACTCCAGCGTGTCCTTGCTGCATGCGATAAGCTCCTCGTCGGCTTTTGAAATTTTACCGATGGGCAGGGTGCGCGCGCTATCGCCGAAATATCCGTTTAGCTTCGAGCCCAGATCGACGCCCAAGATATCGCCCTCTTGTAAGATCGTCTCGTCGGGGATGCCGTGGATGATAACTTCGTTTAGCGAGAGGCAAGCGGCGTTTGGAAAGCCGTATAGCCCTTTAAAGGCGGGATATGCACCCTTGGAGGTGATGAAATCGTCGATCTTTTTATCGACTTCGAGCAGACTAAGACCCGGCTTTATGAATGAAACTGCGTAATCAAGGGCCTGCGCGACGATTCTATTCGCTGCACGAAGCCCCTCTAAATCTTTTTTTGTTTTAAGTAAAATCGCCATTTATAGCCCGACCGCGCTTAGGGTCTGATATTTGTTCATATAGATCTGTGCTTCAATGCGCCTCATCGTATCGAGTGCGACGGAGACGACGATCAGCACGCTGGTGCCACCGAAATAAAACGGCACGCCCATAAATTTAACGAGCAGCCACGGGATGACGGTTACGAGGCCGAGATAGATCGAGCCCCAAAACGTAAGGCGGCTGGCGACTTCGTTTAAAAAGCTCGCCGTTCCCTCGCCCGGACGAATACCCGGGATAAATCCGCCCTGCTTCTTTAAATTTTCGCTTATATCTTTTGAATTAAACGCGATCGATGCGTAAAAATACGCAAAAAACACGACCAAAACAAAGGTTAAGAAGTTGAAAAAGTAGTTGCTCGGGCTTAGGAAATCGTGGACCTTCTGGATGATCGGATTGGTGCTTGCCTGCAAAATAGTGGTCGGAAACATCAAAATTGCGCTTGCAAAAATAGGCGGAATAACGCCGCTTAAATTTAGCTTGATCGGCACATAGTTCATAATGCGCTTGTTTTGATTCGCCATCAATACTTTGCGCGAAAACGAAACGGGAATTCTGCGCTCGCCCAGCTCTATATAGATAATAACTCCGATAGTGAGCAAAATAATCCCTATAATAAGGGCGAGGATCAAGATATTCATCTCGCCGGTATTTACCAAATTTACGGTACTTCCGATCGCTCTAGGGATAGCGCTAACGATACCCGCAAAGATAATAAGGCTAGTGCCGTTACCGACGCCGCGCTGCGTAATCTGCTCGCCGATCCACATCAAAAGCATTGTGCCTGCAAGCATTGAAATGCACGAGATGAAAACAAACTCGTTGGTATTCTCCGCCATTATCGCAGGCGCTCCGGTCTGTCCGTGGATGCCCTGCAAGCCGATGCTAACGCCGATGGATTGAACCATAGCGATTGCGATGGTAGCGTATCGGATGATCTGCATATATTTCTGCATACCGTCGCGCTCTTTTTTGAGCTTGCCTAAATTTGGAAAGGTCGCGGCGAGCAGCTCCATAATGATCGAAGCGGTAATATAAGGCATAATGCCTAGCGAGATAACGCTGAATCGCTCCGCCGCGTTACCGCTAAACATATTAAACATTCCAAAAGCGTTGTTGCTATTGTTTTGAAAAAATTGCTTTATAACCTCAACGTCTACTCCCGGAACCGGCACGTAAGCTAGCAACCTATAGGCAAAAAGAAAGCCCAAAGTAATGAGAATTTTGTTGCGTAGCGATTTATTCATTATTTTTGTCCGCTAAATTTTACGTTCTCGTCTTTGATCTTGCTAGCGAGCGCTTTTGCGCCTACGCCGATCAGCTTGATCTTTTTAACGGAATTTGAAATTTTATGAACCGACTTGATGCTTTCGACCGTGATCTCGCTAAGATCTTTGATGGCTTCGATTTTATCGACATTGATCACGTAAGGTTTTTCAAATTTATTAGAAGTAAAACCTACCTTTGGAAGCCTTCGCTGAATCGGCTGCTGACCGCCCTCGAAGCCTCTTTTTTCGTGAGAGCCGGTGCGCGCGGTTTGACCCTTGCCACCGCGACCCGCAGTTTTACCTAGGCCGCTTCCTTGACCGCGACCCAAGCGCTTGGTAGCGTGAGTCGAGCCCGGGGCTTTTTTAAGATTTTCTAATCCCATCTTTTATCCTTCTAGTGTTTTAAGATACTAAGAGCTTTCATAGTAGCTCTTACGACGTTGGATGCGTTGTTAGAGCCTAGCGATTTGGTTAGGATATCCCTAATGCCTGCAAGCTCTAAAACCGGGCGCACGGAGCCACCCGCGATAACGCCGGTACCTTCGCTCGCCGGCTTAAGTAAAATTTTGCTCGCATTGTATTTAACTTCGATATCGTGAGTGATGGTAGAACCATTTAAATTTACTTTGATGATATTTTTAAACGCATCGTCTACCGCCTTTTTAATCGCGTCTGGAACCTCTTTGGATTTACCGAAGCCAAAGCCCACCAGGCCGTTTCTATTGCCTACCACTACAAGCGCGGTAAATCTGAACCTTCTACCGCCCTTAACGACCTTCGTAACCCTACCGATATTGACGATTACCTCTTCGAATTCTTCTCTATTATACTTTTCCACAATCATTCCTTTGGGTTATAGTTTGATGCCGTTTTGGCGTAGCGACTCGGCAAAGCTTGCGATTACGCCGTGATACAAATAGCCGTTGCGATCGAAAAGCGCCTCGGAGATGCCTTTATCCTTTAGCTTGGAAGCCAAATCTTTAGCTAGGCTAGCTGCGCCCTCTTTGTTCGCCTTTAAATTTAAAACCTTGCCGCTGCTGGCGCACAAAGTCGCGCTCGCCGCGTCGTCGATAGCCTGGGCGTAGACGGTTCTATTGGATTTGAAAATAGAAATTCTAGGGCAAGATGCGACGCCTGAAATTTTAGCGCGAATTCTTCTTTTTCTCTTGATTCGTAAAGAGATCTTTCTTTTTAATACGTTCTGTGTCATTTCTCAACCCTTATTTCTTAGCTGTTTTTCCGGCTTTGCGGATAATGCGCTCTTCAAGATACTTAATACCCTTGCCTTTATATGGCTCAGGCGGTCTGAATCCTCTGATCTCGGCTGCTACTTGGCCTACTTGCTGCTTATCGTCGCCTTTGATGGTTACGACGTTTTTATCTACGGAAATTTCAATCCCCTTTGGAGATTCAAAATTTATCGGATGCGAAAAACCTAAATTTAGCTCAAGCACCTTGCCCTTCATCGCGGCTCTGTAGCCGACGCCGTTGATTTCAAGCTGCTTTGAAAAGCCCTCGGTAAGACCAAGGACGATATTGTTAGCTAAAGCGCGGTATGTTCCCCAATACGCTCTACTCTGTCTATCCTTACCCTTAGGTGAGAATTCTATCTTTCCGTCTTCGATTTTTACATCGACATGACCTTTTAAATCAAGCTCTTTTTCGTTATTAGATTTTTTAAATTTTAACGACGAGCCGTCGATTTTGACCTCTAAGCCGTTTGGAATAGAGATCGGTTTTTTACCAATTCTTGACATAATTTTCCTTTTTATTTGTCTAGGGTATGTCTACTTTTACGAATGGATACCACAATGCCATAAAAAGTAGAGACTTCTTACCAGATCGTGCAAAGCACTTCGCCGCCAACGCCCGCTTTGTGCGCGTCGATACCGCTCATAACGCCTTTGCTTGTGCTAACGACGACGGTTCCGTAACCGTTCTTGAAGCGCTTGATCTCGTCTTTGCCCTGATATACGCGGCGACCCGGAGTCGAAATTCTTTTAACTTCGTTTATCACGCTCCTACCCTTTTCGTCGTATTTAAGCACTACGTTGATGATCTTTTTATTGTTTTCCTCTACTACGTTGTAGCTCTCGATATAGCCCTTCTCGGCTAAAATTTTAAGCATAGCCTCAACGACGTTTGAGTGAAAAAGCTTAGTCGTATCTAGTCTTCGCATCGCAGCATTTCTGATGCGAGTTAGTCCATCTGAAATAAGATCGTTAATCATCTCTTCTCCTTACCAGCTTGCTTTTTTTAGACCCGGGATCAAGCCCTCGTTTGCCATCTTGCGAAGGCAAACGCGACAAATTCCAAAATCTTTATAAACGGAGTGCGGACGACCGCAAATTTGACATCTGGTATATGCGCGAGTGCTAAATTTAGCGGGGCGTTTCGCCTTGGCTACCATTGATTTTTTTGCCATATCATTTTCCTTTTGCAAAAGGCATGCCGAATAACTCTAGCAATTTAAATGCCTCTTTATCGTTATTTGTAGTCGTTACGACGGTTATATTCATACCGTGAGTTCTTAAAATTTGATCGTATTCGACCTCAGGGAACATCAGCTGCTCTTGCAAGCCGAAGTTATAATTGCCGCGCCCGTCAAAGCCCGCTCTAGGCAGCCCTCGGAAATCCTTAACCCTAGGAAGCGCGATAGAGATCAGTTTGTCTAGGAAGGCAAACATCTGCTCTTTTCGTAACGTAACCATTATGCCTACCGGAAAACCTTCGCGAACCTTAAAGCCTGCGACCGATTTTTTTGCATTGACGATAAGCGCTTTTTGACCTGCGATCAGCGAGATAGTATCGGCCATATTTTGAAGCACCTTTTGATCTTTGCTCGACTCGCCCGTTCCTACGCTGATAACGATCTTTTCAAGCGCCGGGATAAGCATAGGATTTTTTATATCAAATTCTTTCTGCAAAGCAGCTCTGATGGAATTAGCGTATTTATCTTTTAGTCTGCTCATAATCAACCCTCTACCAACGCAACGTTTGAAATATCCATAGGCATCTCTTTGCTCGTAAAGCCGCCTTGCGGATTTTGCTCGGTTGGCTTGATAGCCTTTTTAGCCATTTTACAACCCTCGACGATAACTTGAGCTTTTTTAGGAAACACTGCCTTGACGGTGCCTGTTTTGCCCTTATCGTCACCTGCGATGATCTTTACTTGATCGCCTTTTTTAATCTTAAATTTTACTGCCATTATAAAACCTCCGGAGCCAGCGAAACGATCTTCATAAAACCGCCGTATCTGACCTCTCTACCGATAGGACCGAAAATACGAGTGCCGATCGGCTCTTTTTTTGAATCCAAAATAACGGCTGCGTTCTCATCGAATCTAATTAGCGAGCCGTTGCCTCTGTGCAACTCTTTAGTCGTACGAACGACTACGGCTTTTACTACTTGACCGCGCTTAATTTTGCCGTTAGGGAGCGCTTTTTTTACAGAGCAAACGATGATATCGCCGATTGTGGCGTATCTTCTTTTGCTGCCGCCCAAAACTTTAATACACATAAGTTCTTTTGCGCCGCTATTATCAGCTACCGCAAGTCTGGTAAAACTCTGTATCATTATTCAACTCCTGTTTTCAAAACCGCTTTTAAGCGAAACGATTTTCTAGCGCTTAGCGGTCTGCACTCGATCGCAGATATGGTATCGCCGATCTTTACGACGTTGTTTTCATCGTGGATCAGATATTTTTTAAATCTTTTTACGATCTTTCTATATCTAGGGTGCATAACCCTTCTTTCTACCAAAACGGTAGCTGTTTTATCGCCCGCCTTCTTTACGACTACGCCTTGAATTTCTCTTTTAAATGCCATAACCTATCCTTATTTCGCTTTAATAGCGGTATTGATTCTAGCGATATCTTTTTTGATAGCGCGAATCTCGTTAGGATTGCTTAGCTGCATAGTTTTTAGCTTTTGTCTAGCCGTAAATAAAAGCAACTTACTTTGTTTCAACATAGAATTTAGCTCAGCCAAATCTTTATCTTTCAAATCAGTATATTTCATTTTCGCTTTCCCTACTTACGATTTTCGTTTTAAAAGGTAGTTTATGAATCGAAAGCATAAGCGCCTCTTTAGCAACCTCTTCGCTAACGCCGGTCATCTCGAAAATGATCCTGCCCGGTTTTATATTCATTACCCACTCTTCTACGCCGCTCTTACCTTTACCCATACGAGTTTGTAGAGGCTTTTTGGTAAGCGGTTTGTCTGGGAATACCTTAATCCAAATTTTAGCTTGACGATTCACGAAGCGCGTCATCGCGACACGAGCCGCTTCGATCTGGCGAGAATTTACCCTACCCGTCTCTACCGCTTTGATACCGAAATCGCCGAGCGTCAAGGAATTTCCTCTCGTCGCATAGCCGCGATTGCGACCTTTCATCATCTTGCGGTATTTTGTTCTTTTTGGCATCAACATAACTATTTACCTCTTCTTGGTCTGCGTGTTTTTTTAGGCGCATCATCGGTCTTTTCAGCCTGGATGCCTTTTTGTAAAATTTCACCCTTAAAGATCCAAACCTTAATGCCGATATTACCGTAGGTCGTATGCGCTTCGGCAAAGCCGTAATCGATCCTAGCCCTTAGAGTATGAAGCGGAACGCGTCCCTCCAAATACCATTCGGTTCTAGCCATCTCCGCACCGCCCAAGCGACCTGCGACGCAAATTTTAATTCCCTTTGCGCCTGCTTTTTGAGCGCCTTGGATGACCTTTTTCATAGCACGGCGGAATGCAACGCGGCGCTCTAGCTGCATAGCTACGTTTTCCGCAGCCAAAAGTGCGTTCGAGCCTACTTTGCGCTCCTCTTTGATATTAATGGCTATGTCTTTATTGACTAGCTTAACGACTTCGCTTCTTAAATTTTCGACCTCGCCGCCTTTTTTGCCGATGATAATACCCGGTCTTGCGGCTACGATCGTTACGCGAATTTTCTTAGCCGTTCTTTCGATAAGAATTTGGCTAATTCCCGCATAGTAAAGCTTAGCTTTTAAAAATTTACGGATCTTGTAATCCTCGCCGATGCTTTCGGAAAGCGTCGCTTTAGAAGGAAACCATCTAGACTCCCAATTTCGATTAATTCCTAATCTTAAACCGATCGGATTTACTTTCTGTCCCATTTACGCTTCCTTCTTACTTGGTTTTGCTACTTCGACGATGATGTGCGAAGTAGGTTTGCGAATACGGCTAGCCGTACCTCTGGCGCGCGGACGAAATCTCTTAAGTACGGGACCCGCATCCACTCGGCAGCTAGTAACTACGACCTCTTCGGGCTCAAAGCCGCCGTTTGCGACCGCGCTTGAAATCGCCGTAGCGATATATTTCGCGCCGCGATTAGGCGTAAATTCCAAAGTAGCAAGGGCAAATTCCGCATTCATGCCTTGAATTTGCTTCGCGATAAGTCTTGCTTTTGTCGGCGAAAGGCGAACAAATTTAATAGTTGATTTACTCATATTCTATCCTTACTTGCCGATCTTTTTCTGCACGGAGCCTTTGTGGCCCTTGAAAGTGCGCGTAGGAGCGAACTCGCCTAATTTATAACCGATATGATGCTCGGTGACGTAAACCGGGATAAAATTCTTTCCGTTATGAACGTTAAACGTAAGTCCGATCATCTCAGGCACGATCGTGCTTCGTCTCGACCAAGTCTTGATCGGTTTGTTATCGCCGGCTTTCTTTGCCGCAACGACTTTTTTCATTACGTGATCATCTACGAAAGGACCTTTTTTTAGCGATCTAGCCATTTTTATTTTCCTTTCCTTCTTGAAATTATAAGCTTATCGCTCGCTTTTTTATGGCGAGTTTTATAACCCTTCGTCGGTTTGCCCCACGGAGTTACCGGATGGCGACCGGAGTTTTTCTTACCCTCGCCACCGCCGTGCGGGTGATCGACCGGGTTCATCGCAGAACCTCTGGTTTGAGGACGGATACCTCTGTGGCGGTTACGTCCGGCTTTACCGATGACGACGTTTGCCCACTCTTCGTTACCCACTACGCCGATACTGGCCATGCACTCTGCAAGCACTCTTCTCATCTCGCCGCTAGGCAGACGTAAAATGACGTATTTTTCCTCTTTACCCATAAGCTGAGCATAACCTCCGGCGCTACGCGCCATTTGAGCGCCTTTGCCGGGTTTTAACTCGATATTATGTAGGATGGTTCCCACAGGGATATTTTTCATCTTCATCGCGTTACCCGGTTTAATATCTAATCCGCCCTCGGCAGCGGCTACTACGTCACCCACTTTAAGATCGTTAGGCTTGATAATGTAGCGCTTCTCGCCGTCTGCGTATGAGATCAGCGCGATACGGCAGTTGCGATTCGGATCGTATTCGATCGCCTCGACCTTGCCAGCAACGCCGAATTTATTTCGCTTAAAATCTATGATTCTATAAAGTTTAGCAGCTCCTGCTTGTTTATGGCGGCTGGTAATGCGACCGTTATTGTTCCTTCCGGCTGCGGCAGGAATTTTAACAAGCAAGCCTCTAACACTAGCTTTTGCAGTGATATCCTCGCTGCTAAGCCCGGTCATAAATCTTCTACTTGGAGTATACGGTTTATAAGTTTTAATCGCCATTTTACGCCTCCACGCTTTCTAGGCTTGCGCCCTCAGGTAGCTTGACGTAGAATTTTTTCACATCGTTTCTAGCGCCCATTTTACCTCTAAATCTTTTTACTTTGCCGTCCTGTCTTAAAGAATTTATCTTTAGCGGAGTGATCCCGAAATAGTTCTTCAAAACGCTCTTTAGTCCGTTTTTCGTAACCGACGGGCTAGTTTGGATAACGACCACGCCGTTTTCTTGAAGACCGAGAGACTTTTCCGTATAAAGGATCGTTTTGATATCTGTTATATCTGCCATTTTAGTCCTCTTTCACTATTGATTCAAATGCCGCTTTTTCGAATACGACCGAGCCGTAAACTGCGATTAGGTAAGCATTGACCTCGCTTGCATCGATGACATAGCAATTTTTTAGATTTCTATAGGCCAAAAGAGTTTGCGCGTCTAGCTCGTTTTTAACGATTAGCGCATCTCTAACGCCTAGTTTCTTAATAAAATTTGCCGCATCTTTAGTCTTGCCACTTTTTAGCTCCAAATCGTCGAAGATAAAAATTTTACCCTCGTTTGCTTTCTCATTGATAGCAAATTCCAGCGCAAGACGTTTTTGCTTTTTATTGACCTTCTGCTCATAATTTCGCTCGTTAGTCGGACCGAATGCGACCGCGCCGCCTACCCAGACGTTAGTTCTAGTTGAGCCCGCGCGTGCGCCGCCGCGACCCTTCTGTCGCCATGGTTTTTTGCCGCCGCCGCTAACCTCGGCGCGAGTTTTAGCGTTAGCCGTATTTGCGCGAAGCGAAGCAAGGTAAGATTTGACGTACAAATATAGATTGTGCGAATTGACTTCCGAAAATTTCGCAGGGATTTCAATTTCGCTTGCTTTTTCCAGTTTTTCGTTAAGCACGCTTACTTTACTCATTTTACTATCCTTATTCTGCCCATTGCGCCGTTAAATCCAGGAACCGAGCCTTTAAGCACCAAAATTTTATTCTCGGCATCAAAGCTTACGACTTCGTTTTTGGCAGTGATCGTTTCGTTTCCAGTGTGTCCCGCCATCCTCATACCGGGCTGAACGCGACCGGGCCACTCGCAGTTGCCAATAGAACCAGGCCTTCGGTGGAAGCGGCTACCATGCGCTGCAGGACCGCCCGCAAAGCCATGGCGCTTAATGACACCCTGATAACCTTTACCCTTGGATCTGAAGCTTACTTTTACGATCTTAGCTCCGCTCAAAACATCTAAATTTTGATCGCCAAGCTCGGCATTTTCTAAGCTTAGAGTCGCAAATTTATTAAATTCCTTGCTTAGGCTATATTTCTTTTGAATTCCGGCGATAGCTTTGTTATATGCTTTGCCGTCTGCGTAGGCTACGATAGCTTTTTTCTCATCGCAAACTTCGCAAATTTTGGTATTAATAAGTCGCAAAAGCGTCACGGGCGTGCTGCTCGTGTCGATCGTCCTACTCATACCTATTTTTTCTACAATATATTCCATTGTTTTACCCCTTATTTGCCCATCGCGTGAACTTCGACGTTGACTTCCGGAGCCAAATCAAGCTTAGTTAGCGAATCAACCGTATCTGGCGTAGCCGCTACGATGTCTAGCATACGAGCGTGAATTTTCATCTCAAACTGCTCTCTGGAGTCTTTATTTACGTGCGGAGATCTTAAAACGGTGTAGCGTTTAATCTTCGTAGGCATCGGCACGGGACCTCTGACGTCCGCACCTGTTCTTTTTACGGCTTCAACGATAGCCGAAACTGTGCGATCTAAAACTCGATGGTCATAAGCCTTGAGTTTTAACCTAATTTTTTGCATCACTTTTCCTTAATAAAGAACTTGTCGCAACGCGCGACCCTTTGTTTCAAACAAAAGACGCACATTATATAAAAGCGCTCCGGTTTTGTCAAGAAAATAGCCAAATTTTATGGAAATATTTCCTTTTCATAAGGAAAAATATGTAAAATTTTGGAATTTCCAGGTTAGCGAAAATTTCCAATATAAAAATTTTGGACAAATTTAAAATGGATATAAAAATCTCATAATATTTTTCAGATTTATTTCCTTTTAATAAGGAAAATTTTAAAATACTTGATATGAATGATCTAAAATTTTTTTACGAAAATCCGCCAGAATTCACGGGCTTTATCCCGCGCAAAAGAGGTATCTGCTCTGCCAAAACCATAATCTACGGAGTGCTAAATTCCGGCAAAAGCGCCGTGCTGAAAAATGAAATTTCAGAACTTAAAAAAGACGAAATTTTGTATCTAAATTTAGCCGATCTACGCCTTGAAGAGGTAGTAGCGAATAATGCAATTTTTGCAGCTAGAAATAGTGCGGACAATACAAAGACTAGCGAAGCAAATGAATATGAAATAAGCAGAGAAGCTATGCTTGGCGCAGAAATTTCGGATACGGACGAATTTTACCGCGCCGCCGTAAAAAATACAGATACAAAAAACGCAAAAACTGCGAGTACAGGCGACTCAAACAATGCAAAAAATGCGGAGTTCTACGGCGTAAAAAGCAGGAGCGAGAATTTCTTCCGCAAGATCAAAGAATTTTTAGCCGCCAACGAGCAAATTTCATCGCTTTTTTTAGATAATTTTAGTAGCGCCGATTTTGAAATTTCATCGCTTCAAAGCTTTGCTGGGGGGCTAAATTTAAAGCGTTTTATCATCTCTACGCGCGATAAAGAGTTGATCCTGCCGGGCTTTGAGCGGCTTGAGCTTTTGCCGCTTTCGTTTGAAGAATTTATCGCCTTCGACAAGCGTCACAACGAGATAAACTCGATGATTTCGGCGTTTTTAGCCCAAGGCGGCGGCGCAAAAAACCCCTTCATAGCGCCTGCCGAAATTTTAGAATTCGAGCAGAGGCTGCTTACGGCAAACTTTAGCCGCACGGAGATTTTAATCCTCAAAGAGTGCCTAGGCTTCGTACACGCCGCATTTAGCGCAAATAAAATTTACACCGCGCTAAAGCCGCGCATCAAGATCTCCAAAGACGCCATATACGGCACTATCGCCAAGCTTGAGCGGGAAAATTTCATCAAATTTTTAAGCAAAGCTGGCGAGCCCGCGCGCGCAAAAAAGCTATATTTTTCGCATTTTAATATGCGCGAAATTTTAACAAGCAAAAAGGACTTCTCGAAAAAATTTGCCAACGTCCTTTTTTGCGAGCTTTTGGGGCTAAATACACCAATTTTTTACACAAAAGAGTTGGATTTTTACCTGCCTGCTCTAAAGATGGGGGTTCTCGTCATCCCATTCAGCGACGCGGACATTATCTTTTTAAAATTTCGCAAAATTTTAAGCGTGCTCAAGAGGCTCGGCATCACGAGCTTAAAAGTCGTTTCTATGGCAAACTCCGGCAGGCTCGAGATTGAGGGTATTCGCTGCGATGTCGTGCCGTTTCATGAGTTCGTGCTTAGCTTCTAATTATTGACATTTCATATCATAAAAATATAAATTTTATGATATAATTTTGGCAAACCCATATCAATTACGCAAGGGAAAGCCGATGATCAAATTAAAAGACAAACTCATTTATGAAACGCTAAAACTAGTCGAATCGCAAGGCAAAGAGGGGCTTTTGTGTCGCAATAAGCAAAGCGATGCGGAGTTTATGAGACCCGTGAACGAATTCGCAGCCGCAAGCGGACGCAACTACACCTCGATCAAATCAACTCTTGACATAATTCATAAAAACTGGGGCTACCTGCAGCGCGAAAGCATTAAGGATACGGGGCTTGATGCGGGCAAGGCGTCGAAGATTTTCATCTACCGTCTATGCGAGTCAGGGCGAAGCTTTATCGAAAAATACGAAAAAGCGCTCGTCCAAAACGCCGACAAATAGCCCAAAATTAAAAATTTTAAGCGCCGATTAGATAGAATTCTTTAATTTCACGTAGCGCGACAGAATTTCATTTTTATGTGACTCGCCTTAAAAAAAGGAGATGAAAATGCTGGATTTTATAGTAAAAATGTTCGCATGGAAAGCTGAGTGGGAGGTAAAAAAGGAATATGACAAAGAATTTGGCGATCTATCCTCCATGCGCTCAATCTTGCGCTTTATAATACTTCTTATCATACTTAGCATTTTGATTAAATTTCAATTAAGCGTATGAAAGATACATTTTTAGATATTGCGCTCGTTTTATTTGGCATCGCTATGCTCGCCACGATGCGACAAAAATCTTTATTAAAATTTATAATTTTCGTCGTGATTTTAGCGCTCGCCAGAGAGTTAACCATTAGATTTTATGCCTAGTTTCGGCCAAACCGACACTGATAGAATTTAAAATTTAAACGACAAAATGACAGCGCGGCTGAATTCGGCGGGCGCAAATTTTAAATTTCACCGTAACTGCACTGTGCTTTTATCATCGTTAGTAAATTCTACCGCGCTTCAAGAATTGCCGTATCGATAAATCCAGCCTTTATCGTCAATGATAGATTTACCCGCGACGAGGATTTGCGCTTGATACCGCGCTTTCTGCTATTAGTGGCGGATTTCGCTCGTGCAAATGCGACGGAATTTCACTTGTGCGAACAAGGCGGATTTTTTGCGGTGGCAGCAAAAATTATAAACCAAATGAGCGGGTTAGAGCGTAAATTTTATAACGCTATAACGCTTAAATTCCGCAGAAGCCTAAATTGACGCAATGCAAGTGCAAAATTCAATCAAAAAATTTCAAACTTAGTAGTAAAATTCCGCGCACCAAAATCTTAAAATTTTATTTCATAAAATTCCGAAATTTAGGAATTAAATTTTGCAGTGAAGCGCCAAATTTTACTTCGCAATTAAAATTATTACGCAAACCATACCTTGTAAATTCCAAAATTTCATCATCATAAAATTTTAAAATTCCAATGTCGTATTGTAAATCTATTATTTTATAAAACGGAATGAAAAGCGAAATCTTGCATAAATCGCACTCAAAAATTTCACGAATTCTCGCGCAAACCGGCTCGAAATTTCGCCCTGCCTACTCCACGTATCCAATAAATTCGCCATCGAAAGTATGCCTAACATCGCCGCGAAAGTAAATTTTACCTCCATCTCCTAAGCGCAAATTTAGCGTTTCGCCGCTTGCAGGTATCACGCGAATGTCGGGAGCTAGCCCCATATTTTCGACGCCTGCGATGAAGCATGCCGCCATCCCCGTACCGCATGCGAGAGTTTCTGCCTCTACGCCACGCTCAAAGGTGCGCACCTTTAAAATTTTGCTTGCGAGGCGACTTTGAACTAACGCATAATTAACGTTAGCGTTATACTTTTCACGCAGATCGCGGGCTAGCGCGGCATCGAACTCATTTAAATCGCTAACAAAAGTTACCAAGTGCGGCACTCCTGTGTTATAAAAATACCACGTTAGCCCTGCCTCCTCAAAGCTTTCGCCAAGGCGTTTAGGACGAGTTAACATTACCTCGACGTTAGCTACTAACGCGTGAGCGTTAGGACGCAGATTGAAAATCTCGCCGAAGCTTACATTGCGTAGCTCGCCGCGCATGTTCTCGCTCAAATTTCCGCCGAAAATACCGAAAATTTCGCCGCTAATTACGCCTGCGCCACTTAGGAATTTCATACTCTGCGCGGCCAAGAAATTTTCATACGCATACATGCATACCGCTCGCGAGCCGTTGCCGCACATATCGGCGCTGCTGCCGTCGCTATTGTAAAATTCCCACTCGAAATTTATTCCCTCGATACCGTTAAATTTCGGCAGTACGACGATGAGCCCGTCGGCGCCTACTCCATCGCGCCTATCGCATAGCTCGCGCGCTAGCTTGGATCTATCCGCCTTAACAGAATCCGTAAAAATCACGAAATCATTGCCGCTCGCATTATATTTTGAAATTTTCATCATCTACCTCGCAAATTTTTAAAATTACTAACGCTCACTAACGCTTTATTAAAATTTTACTTCTATCTAAATTTAGGCGCATCGCTTATTCCTAGGCTTTACTAAGACTCAATTTACTAACGTATCTTCTTTCGTAAGCCCATTTTATTATGCGTTTTTCGCGCTTGATGTTAGAGCCTACCTCATAGCCTTTAAATGCTCGCAAGCATCAAATCTACCGAGCTTGCAAGCCTTTTTGTAAAGCTCGCGCGCCCTCTTTTTATCTTTCGTCACGCCCCAGCCCTTTTCGTATTGATACGCCAAATTTGCGCAGGCTAGCGGCTCATCACTTTTCTCGCACGCTTCGCTAAAATACTTCGCAGCAAGCGCATGATCCTTTTGCCCACCGTCGCCTTTGAAATACGTGACGCCTAAATTTACGCACGAATCCGCGTGTCCTTGCTCGCAAGCCCTCGTAAAAAATGTCCTGGCCCTGTCCACATCTTTTTTCACGCCTTCGCCGAGAGCGTAGCTGAGTCCTAGATTATGGCACGCCTCGACCTGCCCCATCTTGCAAGCCTTGATCAAAAGCTCGATCGCCTTTTTCGTGTCGGGATAGACGCCGAGTCCCTTTTTATAGTTGTACGCGAGACTCGCACACCCCTCGCTGCTGTTTTTCTTGCAAGCGTCGCTAAAAAGCTCATTCGCCCTCTTGCGATCCTGCGCTACCCCCTGCCCGTCGTTGTAGAGCAGCCCCAAATAGACGCAGCCCTTCTGCTCGCCGAGCTTGCACGCCCTGTCGTAATAGCGCGCGGCCTGCCTGAAGCTTCTATTTGAGTCGTATGCATAGCCCAAATTTGCGCAATCCAGCGCGTTTTCATCGCCGCCGGCGTCGCAGTTGCGCTGCAGCTCGTTTATCACGCGGCTTAGTTTTTTACAATCCATTTCGCTCCCAGCGGCGCAGCCCTTTCTTAGATCGTCGATCTCCGCCGCAGCGCTTGTCGCAAACAGCGCGGAAAGCAAAACCGCTCGCGCCGTAAATTTTAACCGCTCTTTAAGCGGCATACTTTTAAAATTTTGAAATTTAGCACCGCTTTGGACGCGACTGCCGATCCTCATCATCTCTCCTTTATTTTCAACTCATCTCAATTTACGTAGAAATTTTACGTAACCGCGCAAAGGGCTAAATTTCATATTCTAGCTCTTTTAAAAATCTCTCTACCCCAGCCTTAAGCGCAAAAAGATCGCCTCCGTTATCTATCACAAAATCCGCCATAGCGCGCTTTTGCTCGATATCCGTTTGCAGCTCCACGCGGTGCTTTGCAGCGGCATGATCGAGCCCGTTTCGCTTCATTACGCGCGAAATTAGCGTATCTTTAGGCGCATAAACGACCGCCACTTTGTCAAAAAACTCATATCTCTTGCCCTCGAAAAACAGCGGAATATCGACGAAGTAAAGCTTTCCTTTCGCCTCCAAAGCCTGCGCCTGCGATAAAATTTCAGCCGTTATCTTCGGATGCAGCAGCGCTTCGAGCTTTGCAAGCTCTGCAGGGTTTTTAAACACCAGCTCGCCTAGTTTTTTGCGGTCCACCGAGGCGCGGGGGTCGGATGAAATTTCCTCATCCGATCTAAAGTTAAATTCCGCCTGGGGGTTCAAATTTGCAGCCTGTACGTCTTTTTGCACGACGTATTGCGCTCCGAAAATTTCAGCCACCTGCGCGGCGCAGCGATCCAAAACCAGGTGCGAAATCTTATCGGCATCGATGATCTCAAATCCGCGATCACGAAGCAGCTCGCAAACCGCGCTCTTGCCGCTACCGATGCTGCCCGTGATGACGACGGCGTGTTTAAATTTCAAGGTGGACCTTTATAGCGTTTTTATTCGATTTTAGCTAAAATCTGCGAAATTATACCATCTTGGAGGATAAAATTTGATAAGCTACAAAGACGCTGGCGTCGATATAGACGCGGGAAATGACTTCGTAGAGGCGATAAAACCGTTCGTCAAAAGGGCGCAAACTCCGCACGTTTTGGGCGGTATCGGCTCGTTTAGCGGTGCGGTGAGACTGCCTGCCGGCTACAAAAAGCCCGCTATCCTTGGCGCCACCGACGGCGTGGGTACAAAGCTGCGACTCGCGATCGACGCGCGTAAATTTGACGGCGTCGGCCAGGACCTCGTCGCGATGTGCGTAAATGATCTCATCTGTAACTTCGCCGAGCCGCTATTTTTCCTTGACTATTACGCGACGGCAAAGCTTGAGATCGCGGATGCCAAAGAGGTCGTAAAAAGCATCGCCGAGGGCTGCAAACTCGCGCGCTGCGCGCTGATCGGCGGCGAGACGGCTGAGATGCCCTCGATGTATGAGAAAGGCGACTTCGACCTTGCAGGCTTTGCCGTGGGTATCGCCGAGGAGGACGAGATCGACCGCAGCAAGTTCGTCCGCGAGGGCGACGTACTCATTGCGCTTCCTAGTAGCGGCCTGCACTCAAACGGCTTCTCTCTCGCGCGCAAAGTGGTCGCCGAGCTGGGGCTAAAATTTGACGACAAAGTGGACGGTCGCGCGCTCATCGACGTACTTTTGGAACCGACCAGGATTTACGTCGGCGACTTTTTAAATTTAAAAGACAAGATCAACGCGCTCGCGCATATTACGGGCGGCGGCATCGTGGAAAATCTGCCGCGCGTATTTCCAGAGGGGCTGGGTGCAAAGATCGAGCACGCCGCAATCCGCACGCCTGAAATCTTTAAAATCATAGCGCAAAAGGTAGAGCCTGCCGAGATGATGAGGACGTTTAACATGGGCGTAGGCATGATCGTCGTAGCACCAAAAGAGAATGCGGACTTTGTGCTGGCAAATACCGATGGATACGTTATCGGCGAGGTTGTAAAAGGTAAGGGTGCGCAGCTCGTGTAAATTTGAAGCGGTAAAATTTGCCGTTTTTTGCCAAAGCAGAATTTATGTTTAGACTAAATTTTAAAGCAGGTGTTGCGACCGCTTCCAAAAATAGCGCCGAGAATTATTATATTATAGGCCTAGCAGACAACAAGTACGACTATAAGAACTATCTGCTTTTCCAAAGACCGATCAAGCTCGGGCGATATGAGGACACAGACGCACCGCATAACGGCTTATACGCAGAGTGCAATGGCGATGTATGCTATAACGGCTGCAAGGCTGTGAAAATCACTAGCGAGCTTATCGTTTTTGAAGTCCAAGATAGCGTCATCGCCGTGGATATCAGCGGCGTTAAAATTCCCAAACGCTTCATTCAGTATTGTAAAGAAATTTTCGGCGATCTGCTTAGCATCGAGAGGCAAATTTAAATACGCAGCGGCACGCAAAAGCAAATTTCGCAATCACAAATATAAAGCCGAGATTAAAATTTAACGAGCGAATTTTTAGATAGCGCAGGATAAGGGCGTTTAAGCAAAGCCATTAAACGCGATAAAACTTCTCGCCGGAGTAAAATTTATTGTGAAATTTGCGCATCAAATTCGATGCAAGTATTATGTGGCAAAATTTACCCTTCCAAACATAGCTAAATTTCGTGCTCGATCCGCCGCCGCCTGCGCTTTAAATCTAGACGCGCCGCTTATCGTCTCTACCTTCTCATAGCGAGCCCCGCGGATTTAAGGGACGCAAGACGATCATCTCGCTATCCGCGCAGCCGATTATTTTTTAGGAAGGATAATCGCTAGCGCGCCCACACTACCGCCTGCTTTTTTGAAAAAGGGCGATCGCTCGCCCCTTCGATTTAAATTTTATCTATGCGCTAGCGCCTTATTTTGCAAAATCTAAAATTTTAGCGATATTTTCACGGCTGTAAAGCTCCGCCATATTCCACGCTTTGGCGTTTGTCGTGGCTACGTCTATGACCTCGTCTAGCACCTTGCCTTCGATGCCAAGCTGCGCGAGGCTGGTCGGCGTATCGATCTTATCAAACCACGCTTTAAGCGCCGTAATACCTTCATCTGCGCTTTTAAGGCCAAAAATTTCACGAGCGAAACGCTCAAACGCGCTTAAATTCCTATCCTTATACCACCTCATCCACGCAGGCATTACCACGCTAAGACCGGCTCCGTGCGCGCAGTCCACGACCGCACTCATCGCGTGCTCGATCATATGATTCGGATAGCCGAAGCCGCCCACACCCACGTAAGTTAGTCCGTTTAGCGCCATCGTCGCAGCCCACGCAAACTCGGCGCGCGCGTCGTAATCGCTCGGATCTGCAAGCAGAGCTTCGGTCGTGCGGATGACGGTTTTGATGTTTGCTTCGATATAGGCTCGTACGATCTCCGGGTGGACGCTAGCGGTAAAATACCCCTCGATGCTGTGCGCGATGATGTCGCTCGCACTATATACGAGATACTCGCGGCTGACGGTTGCTTGCAGCTGCGGGTTTATGACCGAGACCTTCGGGTATAGACACGGCGCGCTGATCGGGTATTTTTGCTTAGTCTGCTCCTTGGTCACCACGCCGCCGCAGTTCATCTCCGAGCCCGTCGCGGCAAGGGTGATGATATCAAAAATTTTAAGCGCGGCGCTTGGGCTTTTGCCGGTGAAAAAATCCCACACGTCGCCCTCGTAGCAAGCGCCCGCGGCTACGGCTTTTGCCGAGTCCAGCACGCTTCCGCCGCCCACAGCAAGCACGCTATCGGCGCCGAATTCTTTAGCGAGCTTGATCGCTTCGTTTACCTTGCTTAGCACAGGATTTGATTTTATGCCGCCAAGCTGGGTAAATTCTATACCGCTTGCCTTTAAGCTGCTCTCCACGACGCCCATCAGACCGCTCTTTCGTACGCGCTCGCTGCCGTATAGTACGAGAGCTTTTTTCGCGCCCGCTTCCTTCATATACTGCCCGATATGCTCCTCTTTACCCTTGCCAAATTCTATCCTCACGGGGTTGCAAAAACTAAAATTTGTCATCTTTTCTCCTTTAAATAAAGTTCGCCAAATTATAGCCTTTTTTAAAATTTTGCGGTAGCACGATACTCCAAATTCCTTGCCTAATCGTGCAAATTTGATATAACCCAAGTAAATTGCACAAATTTTAAAGGGGCTTAGAGTGAGTGTCGCCGCTAACCTTAATATTAGCTCGCGCTTTGCATAAAATATATACTATTTCTAAAATCATACAAAGACCTCTTGACATTTTCTATATTATTCGATAAACTTCGATTAGTATTATTTATAAGTAATACATAAAAAGGTTTTATGATGATAAAATTAAATGACATAGCTGAAATAAAAACCGGACTAGTGTTAAGTAGGAAAAAGGCTGAAGCACATACCCCGTCTGGGTACTCGTATAAAATTGTATCGCTAAAGTCGTTTGCCGAAAATGCCATTTACGACAACTCGTTTGCAGATGAGTTTATATCAAATGAGCAAATAAACGATGACTATAAAGTAAGCCCAGGCGATGTTTTACTGCGACTTAGAGAGCCGAATTTCGCCGTTTATATAGACAAGGAGTATGACTATCTTATCTATTCGTCTTTGATGGTTCGCATAAGGGTTAAAAGCGGTAAATTTGATCCGCATTTTTTGGCGCACTATCTAAATAGTAGCGCCGTTAAAAAAGCCCTTGCGCCCGATGTTTCAGGCACTGCCATAGCGATGATAAGCGTTGCTAGTATAAATAATCTAAAAATACCGCTTGTAAATTTGCAAACTCAAAACAAGATAGTAAAATACCTAAATTTGGTCCGCCAAGAGAGCGAAATTTTACAAAATTTAGCAGCCCAAAAGCAAAAATACCACAAAAGCATATTTGAAAATTTAATAAAAGAGGAGAACTAAAATGCAAAAGACCACGCAAGAGACCATAAATAACGTAGTTTGGAAGGCTTGCGACACATTTCGCGGTACGATGGACGGAAGCGACTATAAAGACTATGTTTTAACTATGCTTTTCGTCAAGTACCTATCTGATTTTTACAAAGAAAAGCTGGGGCAGCTAAGAGCCGAGTACGGCGACAAGACCGACAGGATCGAAGCAAAGCTAAAGAAAGAGAAATTTAAGCTTGATGAGAGTTGTACGTTTGAGTATCTTTTGGCGCACAAAGAGGCTGCAAATTTAGGCGAGATAATGAACAAAACTCTAGAAAAGATCGAAGAAGACAATAAAGATAAGCTTGAAGGTATCTTTAGAAGCATCGACTTTAACAACAAAAACAAGCTCGGCGACACAAAAGAGAGAAACGCTATCTTGCAAAATTTGCTCGAGGATTTTAGTGATACTAGGCTAGATCTTCGTCCATCTATGCTTGAGGGCAACGACATAATAGGCGACGCATACGAGTATCTTATAGCTCATTTTGCAAGCGACGCAGGTAAAAAAGGCGGAGAGTTTTATACGCCAAGCGAGGTTTCGACGCTTCTTGCAAAGCTGGTTGAGCCAAAAGAGGGCGACATGATCTACGATCCGACTTGCGGCTCTGGCTCGCTTCTTATCAAGGCTTCAAAAGAGGTCGGTAGCAAAAATTTCCGCCTTTACGGACAGGAGAAAAACGGACAAACTCACGCGCTTTGCAAGATGAATATGTTCTTGCACGAGATAAACGACGCTGTCATCGAGTGGGGCGACACGATTAGAAACCCGCTACATCTGCAAGATAACCTCATCAAGACATTTGATATAGTCGTGGCAAATCCACCATTTAGCCTTGATAAATGGGGTGCTGATTTTGCTCAAAACGATCCTTTTATGAGATTTGTTAGCTATGCTTTACCGCCTAAGAGCAAGGGCGACTACGCATTTGTCGTGCATATGATAAAAAGCCTAAACAATAACGGCAAAATGGGCGTCGTGCTTCCGCATGGAGTGCTATTTCGTAGGGCAAATGAGGGCAAGATCCGCCAAAAGCTGATCGAAGAAAATTTGCTTGACGCAGTCATCGGACTACCGGCAAATTTATTTTACGGCACTACTATACCTGCCTGCATACTCGTTTTTAAGAAAAGCCGCGCAAACGAAGACGTGCTATTTATCGACGCTAGCAAAGAATTTGAAAAAGGCAAAAACCAAAACTCGCTAACTGAGCAAAATATCGAAAAGATAGTCTCCACCTATAAAAATAGAAGCGAGATAGAAAAATACTCCCACCTAGCAAGCCTTAGCGAGATAAAAGAGAACGACTACAACCTAAATATCCCTCGCTACGTCGATACTTTTGAAGAAGAAGAGGCTATTGATATCGAGGTGACGAAAGCTGAGATTTCACGCCTTGAAGCCGAGCTAAAAAGCGTTCAAAACAAGATGAGCGAGTATCTTGCGGAGCTTGGATTATGAAAATAGATACATTGGAAAAATTTTTACAAGAGATAACATATCTTGATAAAAATACTGATATTTATAAAATTTATAGAAGTTTTTTAAGTGATTGTATTGATTCTTCTGAATTTTCATTTATTGTAGGCACGAATGATTCTTTGGGGGTTAAAAACAGCAACAAATTAAGAGAATTTCATGGTACTTATGATTTAGAAGGTGGTAAAAACAAAATATATGTATACGATAGTATTTCTGATTTTGACTATATTTTGTATCTAGATAAAGATTTTACTGAGCAAATTCCGATTTACTTCCATATTATTTTAGATGCAAATTTAATTGGAATTTTTAGTAATTTTATTGAAACAAATGGCGAAATATCAAATAGTTTGATAGAAAAAATATTAAATAGTGATAATATAGATATTGATTTTTTATTCTATATGTTTGAAGATACTTTGAATCCAAATAAGTCAAACCAAGAAAAATCACTCAAAAAAATAGAAAATTTATGTAAATTTAAAAGCATTTATAGGGATGAATATAGAAAAAGCAAAACATTGAAAATAAACGAACACCATAGTCAAGGAATTTATAACTTACTGATAGGTAACGCCAGTATTTTACGTGATAACATGATTTGCGATTATAATTTTATATATTCCTATCTTATTTTAGCCTATATAGAAAAAATAAGTAATAATTTTGATTTAGAAAAATCTGCATTAAATATATACAATTTAATGAAAGCAAATGGAACAAAATTTATTGACCTTTTTTGTTTTATCTACGAATATCTTTCAAAAAATACAAGTGATTCATTCTTTAAAATTGATAAAAACAGCCAATATGATAGTGTTGTAAAAACGATAAAAAGCATGAGTTGGGATATATTTTATTATTATTCGTCGAGGTATTTTATTACTCAAAATGGTATGTCAGATGTTAAATTTGCTTATCCAATTTTTGCCACAACAGACAAAGCTTTTACACAAAATTATAGGAACTTTTTTAATCATAAAATTGGCTTAATCGAGAATACTGCAGAAGGAAAAAAATTTAAAAGTATTAGTCTGCTAAATAAGGAAATTTTAGATTTTTTTAACAAGTTTAATGTTGATCAAATTCAAAATGCAAACAGTGATGAAAAACAAGAAAAATCAAAACAGTTAAAACAAATGGCGGATGATTATTTAAAAAAAGTAAAAGGTGTATATTAATGTATGGCGTGGTTATCAATAAAACAATCTTGATAAATTTGCGAAATGGTTGGAGAGTTAAAAATGAAAAGCGAATTTAAAAATTTACCGAGCGGGTGGAGGGTCGTGAGGCTTGGGGAAATTTCAAGCAGAATAACCCGCAGAAATCAAGACAACAGATGTCAAAATGTGCTTACTATCTCGGCACAATCTGGATTGATTAGCCAAACTGATTTTTTTAACAAGCAAGTTGCAAGTAAAGATTTATCGAGCTATATTTTATTGCGTAAGGGAGATTTTGCTTACAATAAAAGCTATTCGACCGGATATAGTTTTGGTGCTTTTAAAAGACTGAAATTTTATGATGAGGGTGTCGCATCACCACTTTATATCTACTTTAAATTTAATGATGATATTTGTTCTGATTTTTTTGAGTTTTACTTTGATGGTGGACAAGCAAATAGGCAAATAAAAGACATAGTTCAAGAAGGTGCCAGAAACCATGGTCTATTAAATTTAAGTATTGATGATTTTTTTAATATAAAGTTATGCATGCCTCCATTAGACGAGCAAGAAAAGATAGCGGAAATTTTATCTACTTGGGATGATGCTATAAATTTAACTATAAATTTGATAGAAAACAAAAAGCAGTTTAAAAAAGCTCTTATGCAAAATTTACTTACAGCCAAAATCCGCTTTCCTGAATTCAAAGACGAGTGGCAAAAGATAAAAATGAACGATATTGTTATTGAAATAGATGAACGAAGTACTACAAGTAATCAATATGAAATTTTGTCAGTTACATTAAATGGCATAGTTCCGCAAAATACTCATTTTAAAAAAAGCATAGCTAGTCAAGACAACACAGGGTACAAAATTTTACGTTACGGAAATTTGGTTATTGGTATGAATTTGTGGATGGGCGGCTTAGATGTTTTAATAAATAAAGATATTGGGATCGTATCCCCTGCTTATAGAATTTTTAAGATTGATGACGGATGTAATATGTACTTTTTAAAAAATTTTATAAAGACTAAAAAAATGTTAAAACTATATGTCTTACACTCAGAACAAGGTGCGAGTATTGTTAGAAGAAATTTAAATTTGGCGGAACTATTAGAAGAAAAAATTAAACTACCAAATTTAAAAGAACAACAAAAAATCGCAGAAGTTTTAACGGCTTGTGATGATGAGATAAATTTACTAAATTTAAAGCTAGAAAATTTAAAAAAGCAAAAACAAGGCTTGATGCAAAAACTACTAAACGGAGAGGCGAGAGTATGAAAGAGCAAAAAGTATTTAAAAGTCAATTTATAATTCATTACTATTTAAGTGATAATTCGCATTCTATGAATACTTTTGTAAGAAATACCATAGAAAAAGATTTTTTAAATATTATTAATACTATTAGTTCTTTACTTGGTCTTGAAATTAAATTGGAAAGTAGGGCTGCAAAAGAAGGTGGTTTTATTGAAATTTTAGACATTATGGAGGCACACCCTATTTCATCAACGATTATAGCTTCATCGACAGGATATGTTATTAAACAACTTTTGGAAGTAATAAAATATTGTTTAAGTGGCACGCACAAAAAGAATAAGCTTGAAAATAAAAAATTAGAATTAGAAATTTTAAAGATTAAGAGAGAGTCTGCGGAAATAGACGACAATCAGTTAGAGCAAAAACTAGCAAGACCGATTTCAAATTACTATGCAAAAATAGAAAAATACGAAAAAATAAAAGCAGTTGGATTTGGAAATACAATAAATAACGAATGCCTAGTTCAAAGAGATAAATTTAGAGATTTTATATTAACCTACGATAAAGAAGAGGAAATAGATGATGATGCGAACATAGAACTAATATCACCTGTTTTAAAAGAAGGTAGGTATAAATGGCGCGGAATTTATAAAAATGAAAGCATAGATTTTAGTATGGGTGATAGCAAATTTAAAAACGATATCATAGACGGAAGGTATGATTTTGGCAATGGATCATTTATCAATTGTCAATTATTTATAACAAAAGCATACGATGAATTTGGAAATGAGTGCAAAAATAGATCCTATAGGGTTGCTAAAGTATATAAAACAAAGAGAGACAATTCAAATAATTGGTTGGCTACTCACAAGGGGCTATTAAAACAAAAAAATAATTTTAAGGAACGTATAAGCCTAAAGATTTATTTTCGGATTATTAAAATAAGGATACCAAATGACCCCAGATACTTCAGAAAATAAAATCCAGCAAAACAGCATAAATTTACTACAAAATTTGGGATATAAATTTATAAGCAGAGAAGAAAATCTAAAGCTTCGTGGCGGCAAGTCTAGCGAGGTTTTGTTTAGAGAAATTTTGATCAAAAAGCTTGACGAGATAAACGGCTACGAGTATAAGGGCAAGCGATATAAATTTAGCCAAAGCAGTATATTAAAAGCAGTCGATGAGCTAGCGGGAGTTTCACTAAACGAAGGGCTAATGATCGCAAACGAAAAGATCACGAATTTACTCTTGCTTGGCACTAGCTTAGAGGAAAATTTAGAGGACGGCACAAAGAGGAGCTTCTCTTTTAAATTTATAGACTTTGAAAATTTGCAAAACAACGACTTTTATGTAACGGAAGAATTTGAAGTAAGCAGGGCAAATCAAGGCGAGGCACAAAAACACAGAAGGCCCGATCTCGTGCTTTTTATAAACGGCATACCCATAGTCGTAATCGAGCTTAAAAAATCAAGCGTGAGCCTTGAAAACGGCATAAAACAGCTAGAAAAAGAGCAGGGCAAAGAGGAAATCCCACATCTTTTTAAATGCATCCAACTAACTATCGCCGCAAACGGCAGCGAGGCAAGATACGGCACAACTGGCACGCCGTTTAAATTTTATAGCGTGTGGAAAGAGCAAGAAGGCGCAAATGAGAACCTAAAGGGCGCGATAAAAGATAGAAAGATAAGCACGCTTGATACTACGCTTTTTGCGCTACTATCTAAAGATAGGCTACTAAGGCTAATTAGGCACTATATATTATTTGATAAAAAGGTGAAAAAGGTTTGTAGATATCAGCAGTTTTTCGCTATCGAAGAGACGCTAAAGCGAGTATCGGTGAAAAAAGAGGGCGTAAGAGTGGGCGGACTAATCTGGCACACGCAAGGAAGCGGTAAATCGCTCACAATGGTAATGCTAACAAAGCTTTTAAAGCAAATTTATCCAAATTCAAAAATCATCGTCGTAACCGACAGGATAGATCTAGATGAGCAGATACACGAGACTTTTAAAAACACGGATATAAAAGCAGGGCGAGCAAGCAGCGGAAGCGATCTGATAGAAAAGCTACAAAGCGGCGTTAGCGTGATAACTACGCTCGTGCATAAATTTGAAAAGGTGCAAAGCCAAAAGGTAGTGATAAGAGATAGCGATATATTTGTGCTAGTGGATGAGAGCCACCGCACACAAGGCGGCGATCTGCATAAGGCTATGAAAAAGGCGTTGCCTCTTGCTTGTTATATAGGATTTACCGGGACGCCGCTTTTAAAGCGTGAGAAAAATAGCTTTGCCAAATTTGGCGGAGAGATACATAGATATACGATAGACGATGCGGTCAAAGACGGAGCTGTTTTACCGCTACTTTATGAGGGTCGATACGTGGGTCAAGAGGTGCTAGACTCTGATGGGCTAACTAGGAAATTTGATCTCATATCAAAAGAGCTAAGCGATGAGGCTAAAAGAGACCTGCAACAAAAGTGGGCGAGGTTTGAGCGTGTAGCTTCGAGTGAGCAAAGGCTAGAGCTCATAGCGGTTGATATAAATGAGCATTTTAAAAAGAGTTTAAAGATGACAAATGGCGGTTTTAAGGCGATGCTTGCAGCACAAAGAAAATACGACGCCATAAAATATCATCAGATATTTGAAGAGTACGGAGAGATAAGGACTGCTTACGTGATCTCAAACAACGAGCACGAGGAACTTGAGGGCGGACATAAAGAGTACGTCGCAAAGGCGTGGCAAGATACGATAAAAGAGTACGGCAGCGAAGAGGCGTATCTAAAGTACGTAAAAGACGAATTTGTTAACGGCGACGAGATAGACTTGCTTATCGTCGTGGATAAGCTTTTAACGGGATTTGACGCGCCAAGAGCAAGCACGCTTTATATAGATAAACAGCTAAAAGAGCATAATCTGCTTCAGGCCATAGCTAGGGTAAATAGGCTTTATGACGGAAAAGATTATGGCTATATTATTGATTATAGAGGGCTTTTAGGCGAGCTTGATGAAGCGCTTACTAGCTATGCGTCGCTAAGTGGTTTTGACCCGGAGGATCTAAGTGGAGCCGTGATAGACGTAAGAAGCGAGATAATAAAGGCAAAGACCTACTATACTCATTTAGACGGGCTTTTTAGCGATGTCAAATTTAAAGACGACTTAGAAAGCTATGTGGCGGTTTTAGAGGACGTGCAAAAAAGAGACGACTTTAAAGAGTGGCTGTCGCAGTTTGCTAGAGCTTTTAAACTAGCGCTTTCGAGTGAGAAAATTTGCGATATCTTAAGCGAAGAGGAGATAAAAGCTTATAAGCAAAAGGTTAAATTTTATAACGAACTAAGAAAGACGGTGCAACTAAGATATCATGAGGCTTGCGACTTTGGTAAATACGAAGCGCAGATGCAAAAGCTACTCGATACTTATGTGAGCGCAAAAGAAGTCAATGAGCTTACGAAGCTCGTAAATATCTTTGAGACGGAATTTGATGATGAGGTGCAAAGAGTCGAGGGCAAAAATGCAAAAGCCGATACGATAATCAGCGCCGTAAGTGCGGTGGTAAAAGAAAAAATGGAGTCAAATCCGGCGTTTTATAAATCAATAGCCAAACAGATACAAGACGTCATCGACGAGTATAAGGCTAAAAGACTTAGCGAAGAAGAAAAACTTGCCAAAGCAAAACAGTTAAAGGATCTGATAACAGGAGCTTTAAAACCAAACGAAGATAGATATCCAAAAGAGTTTAACGGCAAGAAAATTTTGTTTGCCATTTATGATAACTTGCTTGATATTTTAGGCAATGTGGAGCTTGAGGGTATAGAGTCGGTTGCTGAAAATTTGAGTATGAAATTTTATGAAATTTACGAGCAGGCCTCTAAAAAGCCCGAATGGCATAAAAATGTGGACGTGGAAAACGAGATAACAAGCGCGATGGAGGATGCTCTTTGGGACGTAGAGGATGAATACGGTGTTTCTATCGACGATAAAGAGAAAATTTATCAAACTATCCGTGGTATAGGGATAAGCTTTTATGCAAAGTGACGTAAAAATCATCAAAAAAGATGTAAAAAATATCACTTTAAAAGTTAGACCAAACGGCGAAGCGATACTAACCGCGCCAAATTCAGCAAGCGATGAGCATATAAAATTTATCATGCAAAAAAGAGCCAAGTGGATATCGCAAAAACGGGCGTTTTTTGCTTCGTTTAAGACGCCGCAAAAAGAGTATGTAAGCGGTGAGGATTTTAGGTATCTTGGGCGAAGCTACCGGTTAAAAGTGGTGCAGTCTAAGGAGGAGCGCGTAAAGCTACAAAGAGGTTATCTGGAGCTATTTGTAAAAGATAAAAGCGACCTAAAGCGAAAAGAAAATTTGATTTATGAGTGGTATCATGAAAAGGCGATGCTATATTTTTTTAACATCTTGCAAGAGTTTAACAAGATAGTAAAGCAAGATATCAAAAGCGTAAAAATAAGGCAGATGAAAACAAGATGGGGAAGCTGCAATCCCTATAAGTCATATATAAATTTAAACATAGAGCTCATCAAAAAACCAAAAGCGTGCATCGAATATGTAGTTTTTCATGAACTTGTTCATTTGGTGCACCCAAGTCACTCCAAACAATTTTACGATTATTTGTTTCTTTATATGAATGACTGGGAAAAGCGTAAGAAAATTTTAGAGCGCTCCCTCTGATATATAAATATTGCGAAAAAATAATGTTATGGATTTAGGCTTTTGAAATTTTACTTTAAAAGCCTAAATTCTAATTTACTTCACCAACTCGTAATTATACTCTTTCGTGCCGTCGAGTAGATTTGTGACGTTGTAGCCTCGCTCGTTTAGGGCTTTAGCGAGCTTGGCGCTGCGGTTGCCGCTGTAGCAGTGAGTAACGATAGTTTTATCTTTATTTGCTTCAAGCACATCTTTGTAGTTATCCACAGGCTCGCCGTCTGGGATGCTAATAGCGCCTTTCATATGTCCGGCGTCGTAGTCTTTTTTCTCTCTAACGTCGATGATTAAGACGTTTGGATCATTTGCGATCTTCTTAAATTCCTCCGCGTTTATGCTGCCGACCTTATACAGCTCGTAGTCGTACTGCTTCACGCCGGGCGCGTTCATAAGCATACTGAAGCCCTTTTGTTTAAGCAGATCAAGCGCCTTGCCGCTGCGATTGCCGGTGTTGCAATAAAGCACGACGTTTTTGTCTTTATAGGCGTTTATCTCGTCCAGCCTGCTCTCAAGCTCTCCAAGCGGGATGTTGATCGCGTGCTTTATGTGACCCGCAGCATATTCATCCGCGCTTCTAACGTCAATGACCAGATAATTTTCTTTCGCCCTATTGTCCTCCTCTATCGCCGATAGCGCCGCGCCGCTTATGGCGTAGCCGTTAGGCTGTTGCATCTCGGCGCTACAAGTCGCAAAAGATCCCAATGCCGCCAGCAAAACCGCGCTTTTTAAAATTTTGTGAGAAATAAATTTCATGTTTTTCCTTTGAATTTTAGCTTTTAAAGCGGGAGATTATATCAAAAAATTTAGCTAAATAGTGTGAATTTGTGCGGAATGTGATAGGTTATGCTGATACGGATTACCGATGTGAAAACGCGAAAGAGACTCGAATAAAAAACTTTTGCCAAAATATCTTAAAGGCTCGTAGGTAAAGATACTTTGCGTAAATTTATCTTTTAGAGACGGAGCAACAAATTCAAAAAAACTCACATTTGCCCGAAGGTAAATTTTATACTTTTGCCAATTTTCATTATTTTTCAAGTATAAGTAAGATATAATCTCGAACTTTTTTGAGGCACCGTTGCACTCTTAAAGGTAATTTGAAGATGGTGTCAAGAGAGAGACTTGAACTCTCGACCTCCGGCTTATGAGACCAGCGCTCTAACCAGCTGAGCTACCTTGACACGCGAAAAGAAATGGCAAGTATAGCTAAATATTCTTATTTTTAATTGAAACACTTTAAAAGGAGAGAAAATGAATGCGGCTTTGATTTTATTAGTCGTCATAGTTTTGTTAGTTCTGGCGTTAGTGGGCGTTTACAACTCGTTCATCGCTAAGCGCAACCAGGTACGAAATATCGCCTCCACCGTCGATACGCAGCTTAAAAAACGCTACGACCTAATCCCCAATCTAGTTAGCGCTACGCGCGAATACATGAGCCACGAAAGCGCAGTACTAACGCGCGTTAGCGAACTTCGCTCACAGGCGATCAACGCGGCTTCTAACGCGGATAAATTTAAGCTAAATAGCGAAATTTCGGCTCTTTTAGGGCAGATCCGCGTTGCGGTAGAGGCGTATCCAAACCTCAAGGCTAACGAATCGTTTGCTAAGCTACAAAACGCGTTAGGCGAGTGCGAGGAGCAGATCAGTGCCGCACGCCGCGCTTATAACGGCGCCGTTACAGTTTATAATAACGCCTGCGAGATGTTTCCTACTAACATCATCGCCAGCGTTTTCAACTTCGCTAAAGCGGAATTTTTCGCCGCTAGCGAGCAAGAAAAGCAAGCCCCGAACGTATCTGAGCTTTTCAAAAAATAGGCGCGAGATATAGAAAATTTGCGATGGAATTTTAAAATTTCATCGCAAACGACTCCAAACGCCGTGAGTCTAAATTTATAGTGAATAAAACGGATCACGCGCAAAGAGCGCGTTCTTAAAAGAGACTTGCCGCGCCCTGCGTACTCGTCATCTCGTTTGAGATATTTTGAGGCGCGCAGTACTTGGAATTTTAACAATAAAATTTTACGAAATTAATTTGATTTGTATTTTCTTGCCGCGCAGGAGTTTGTTTTAATAAATGGCACAACGCCAAATTTTAAAAGCCAAAATTTCGCGGTATAAATTTTAGCCAGCTTGCCGCCGCCGCTACTTACGCAAGCGGCAGCAAAAGTGACACTGCGTTAGTCATGCGTTATTTTACAAATTTGCGCCTCGGTAGCGGCGGCGAGGTCCTTTGGTGCGAGAGCGATCTGTTTTCCCCGCACGCCTGCGCTAACATAAATTTTCTCCTGCGTTAGCGCTTTTTCATCGATGAAAGTGCGGAAGTGCTTTTTCATACCGAGCGGCGAGCAGCCGCCCCTGACGTAGCCCGTGACCTTTTGCAAATCCTTCAAATCCATCAGCTCGCAACGCTTTGCCCCGCAGATGTGCGCAAGCGCCTTGAGATCCAAATTTAGATCGCCTTGCAGGCAGGCCACGACGTATTCGTGATCCGCTGTGCAAACTATCGTTTTATAGACCCGTTCAATCGGCTCGTTCACGCTGTTTGCAACATGCACCGCGTCTAAATTTAAAGGATCCACCGCGTATTCTTTGATCTCGTAAGGGATTTTCAGACCGTCCAGTACGCGCGCGGCGTTCGTCTTTGAGCTCATTTCGCCTCCTTAAATTTAATAGCGGATTTTGTTTTCTTTCAAAAAATCGCGCAGATCTTCGTATTCACTCTGATCAAAATAGCGCCATTTACCGGGCTTTAGCGTTCCAAGCGTCATTCTACCGAATGCCGTGCGCTTAAGCTCCACGACATCCAGATCAAAATGGCCGAAAAATCTTCGCAGCTCGCGGTTTTGACCTTCGTTGATGATCGCCTTTATCTTTGTATAACCGCCGCTGCTAGGCATTATGCGGTAGCCCAAAAAGGGCTTAAATTCCATCGATTTGATCTTACTCTTGGCGTGTGCGCCCTTGCTCGCATCTGCGGCAAAAAAGCCCTCGCGGATCGCCGTTACCACCTCATCTCTCACCTCGCCTTTTACCTTTAGATAGTACTCTCGCTCGATGTCGCTGTTCATCAGCGCCGTAGCGATCGCGGGCGCATCGGTCAGCAGCAAAAGCCCCTCGCTTGCAAAATCCAAACGCCCCACGCTAACAAATCTACTAAACCCCTCCGGCAAGCTATCGTAAATCGTCCGCCTGCCGCGATCGTCTTTTTTAGTAACTAACTCGCCTTTACGTTTGTTATAAACGATCATCGTAAATTCCGTCTTGGGCTTGATAAGGCGCGAGCCGATGCGGATCTTCTCCTCGCCGCTAACCTCTATAAAATCGCTAACGACGCGACCGTTAATGCTAACCTTGCCCTGCTTGATCAGCTCGTCCGCCTCACGGCGTGAGTAGGCGGTGTTATGGGAGATAAATTTATTCAGGCGCATCTTTTGCATTATTTTAGCCCCAGGCTCGTTAGATCGTGAATGTGTAAGATCCCCGCAGGCACGCCGTTTTCGACTACGGGTAGGACCTGGATTTTAAATTGCTCGATCAAATTTAGCGCGTCTATTGCGAGCATATTTTTATCGTCTAGCATTTTAGGGTTTTTGGTGGCATATTTTAGCGCGCCGTCATTGATGTCAAAATCCTCTCGCATCAGCGCACGCCGCAGATCGCCATCGCTTAAAATCGCCTCAAGCACGCCCTTTTCGTTCACTAACAAGACGGTGCCGAGCTTTCCGTGCGTCATAACGTCGATGGCTTGTTTTAGGCTGGCGTTACGGCTTGCGAGCGGCAAATTTTTGCTTTGCATCACGTCTTTTACTTTGACGAAAAGTCGCTTGCCGAGGCTTCCGCCGGGATGAAAATTTGCAAAATCTTCTTTGCCGAATCTACGCTGCCTCATCAAACAGATCGCTAACGCGTCTCCTAACGCAAGTGTTAGCGTCGTAGAAACCGTCGGCGCGGCGCCTAGCGGGCAGGCCTCTTTGACGATATTTAGGCTTATGAACTCATCGCTAACCTTGCCGAGCGAGCTGTTTTTATCGCGCGCCATCGCGATGATCTTCACACCGAAGCGTTTGAGATGAGGCAGAATTCTAACCAGCTCCTCGCTCTCGCCGCTAAAACTGATCGCAAGCACCATATCGTCCTTGCCGATCATACCCAGATCGCCGTGCAGCGCCTCGGTAGGATGGACGAAAAACGGGAACCAAACGTAAGACCAAATCACAATCTGCACAAACAGCGGCGTACCACGGAACAGCGTTACATACAGCAGCGAAACCTTACGCAAAACCCAAGCCAGCGCGCGCATGGGCGCACCCGCTTTTTCCAGATGAATCAAGCGCGCCAGCGCGAGCAGCAGACCAAATACGGAGCCGTCCTGCGTCGCAATCTTTTTGGTGCCATGCAGCCGAAGCCATGTGTT
>NZ_CALIIS010000074.1 GCF_938017705.1 uncultured Campylobacter sp. | reverse complement strand
CTAAAATTCTAAAATTCTAAAATTCTAAAATTCTAAAATTCTAAAATTCTAAAATAAGCCGAATTTACCGTCCTTGCGCTTATAAAGCACACGCATTTTAGCATCCATATCATTGAAAACCAAAAACTGATCGGTGCTTTCTTTTAGCTTATTTAGTGCTTCATCAATCTCTAGCGGTTTATAAAGCTCTAGCTCGGTAGGGACGATTTCATCGACCTTGTCGTTTAAATTTGGCTCATTAGCGCCGATTGCATTATCTACAGCGTTTTGTTTCATTTCGTCGCGATTTTTGTGAGAATTTACCTTATCGTGGTATCTGCGAAGCACTTTTGAGGCGCGCTCGACGATGAGATCGACGGCAGCGTAGAGATCTTTATCTTTTTGGCGCACGACGATAGTATCTTGATGCGCTAAATTTAATGAAAAATCCACTACAAAACCTTTTTTGCCTTGCTTCTCGTCGGCAGAAATTACACAACGCCCCGAGATGATGTCGAGATTATATTTTTCTAGCGTCTCAAATGCGTTTTCGACATAATTTTTAATAGCTTCTGTTAGCTCAAACTGCTTACCTACGATATTTAAATTCATCGTCTCTCCTTTGCATTATGGTTTTTGAATAGTACGCCTATGATATGTGATCTGTGGTCTTCCCATAACCGCTACATTAGATTTTACTACCACATCTACAAGCGCGGCATGACTTAGAATTTTACCCACCTTACCGTTCGCAAGACTTTCTGACGAGCCTTGCCCAAAATTACTATAAGCGACGGTATGATTGCCGGGCGCACCCAGCTGTCTATCGAAATATCCGAATGTCACGGTGATATCAAACATCTTTTGAGCTGGATCATTTGACGGATACTCAAGAGTAATCGTATTTAACGTAGGATTGGTCGCAGCCGTAGCGCCTCCTGCCTTAAGCTCGGTAGTTAGATACTGATGCTTTTGCATAGCAAGGACTGCTAGCTCCGTAGCGCTCTGAGCTAGCAGTAGCGCCTGCTCTCTGCCTTGGATATTATTGACATCGCGAGCCGTCATGGACGCGATAGATAACGCCGTAATCGCCGTAGTCGCTACAATGATGATAAAAAATATGGCTGCTACTAGAGCAAAGCCTTTTTGCATAGTTTTCATTAGTACACCACCTGTGCTTTACAAACATTTAGATCCAACTCCGAAGGATCGAAATTTCTGCCGTCGTCTCTCATACATAGTTTAAGTGCAACGGCGCCGTTATCATCCTTAAATCTAAACAAGCTCACGTCCTCGGCTAGTAACGCACTGCTAGCCTTATCATACGAGTTCGCATCATCTTTAGCAGTGCTCCAAGGACGATAGTTATACTTAAAAAGTAGATTAAAATTCTTACTCAAATTGCCCGCATTGTCTTTCGTATATGTTACGACCTGAGCGGGAACAATCGCGTAAGCGCTATGAGCTATATAGTACTGCTCGGAGAATTCCTGCGATTTATCGTTATTTGGATTTAATGGATATTGGTTGATAGTAATAGTTTCGCTTTCTTTATTATTGGTACCCGTAGTACTAGGAGTGCCTACGGCGATCAGCACGCGATTGCTACCGTTCACGTCGACCTTTCTATCGTAGCCAAAGCCTATACCTACGCTAGTAGGTGAAGCATCATTCGTGACGACTTTAAATATAACAGCAACCTGAGTATTATTAGACGGAGTGTTATACGCAGTAGCCCTTAAATTTTCAACTATATTAGCTACTTGGGGGAAATCACTACCTAAAGATACCATATTAAATTCAGCCCTAGTATTTGCGATATAGCCAGCATCTTGTTCGCCTGCCGTCCATGTGTTATCTTTTAGCTGAGACATCGACATAAAGCCGCTCCAACCGGGAGTTCTCTTATTTATATTTCTCGTCTCTACGCTTTGTCCGATCCACTCCAGTATGTCGTATTTAGGATCAGTAAGATCGCTAATCGGCACAAACTCGTTTGAGCTAAGCTCTCTGCCTATAGTAGAGCTTTTTATCCTATCTTCTAAGCGATTTGTGATTAGCATCATCGCATTTTGTGTTCTGGCTTCCAGCTGATTTACTGCACGCACATGCACGTAGGATTTGTAGATCTTGGTGTATAGATCAGCACCGAACATCGAGATTATACCTAGCACTACGATAACAAACACAAGCTCTATAAGGGTGAAACCTCTTTTCATCTCGTGCTCCTATCAGTTATATCGTCTAGTGGCGGTTGTCTGGGAACCGACGCCGATATTAGATAAAAACGCTTTTAAAACTACTGATTTGGCAGTACCATCTTTAGCTACGGCATCGTTTAGATCCGTGGCGGCGACCCTAACCATCTTTATATTAGTAGGGGCAGCAGACTCGTCGTTAGGCAGATCGCTAAGAACGCCTCTTATATCGGTACCCGTAGCATACTCCGCCGCGCTAAAAGGCTCTACTACATAATCCACATCAACATTAATCCTAGTATTGAGGATAAAATCACCTCTACTACTAGAGCCCACCAAATTACCGACTGTTATAACCGTCGTGAACCGGTCGTAGTCGTCGATATCGTTATAATTACCGCCACCCAGAGAAATTCCCCTTCTACCGAACTGCTTTTTTGTAGCCGGAGCCTGAGCGCTGACCTCACGTTTGCTGGCTTCATTTAAAATCCCGGGCCTAGCCTCTATAGTGCTATTATACGGCAAATCTATCGACGGATTTACCGATAAAATTCTTTTCATGCAGCCGGTATCGCCTCCGCAGCTAGCATCTGCTACGTATGCGCTATCCCACTGCGCTTTAGATATACGAGACATAAAAGCTTTAGCGTTATATACGAGCTCCTCTTTGATCGCATTTAGCTCGGTCGTCTGCGCGACGATACGAGGAATCGCCATCGTCGTGATCGCCAAAATCACGATGGTAAAGATCAGCTCAATTAGAGTAAAACCTTTTTTCATCTTACATCCTTTCTTTAAAATTTTGAAATTACGGAAACACAAACTTACTCTGCGTTATCGGCGCTAATTATACTATTGTTAAACTTAAATTTAGAATTTATCGCGTAAATTTTTTCGGTTTTCAAAGATTTTTAAGCCCGAACGCATAAAAATTTTAAAGAAATTCCATTTTTAAATTTGGACGCGGAATTTAAGCTTGCATTTACTCAAAGACTATAAAATTACGAGCTAAATAAATTCCAAGGATTTTTTATGACAAATCTAAGTAAAATTCTATCTGCTCTCCTATTTATCGCGTTTATCGGCGGCTGCAGTGGCAAAGGTGACGGCGAGCTTTTTAATCTAAGCCCCGAGGCATGGTATTCTAAAATTTTAGAAGATATCAATAACGCCAGCATGGAGGATGCCGAGAAGCACTACACTAGCTTTTCTAGCGAGCATATCGCCTCTCCGCTGCTTGAGGAGATGACACTCATTATGGCGTGGGCTTTTGTGGAGGATGAAAACTACGAGAAAGCAAACAAATACCTAGACGAATATATCCGCCTCTACGGCACGACGCAGAAGATCGAATACGCAAGATTTCTAAAAATTAGAGCAAATTTCGATTCCTTTAGCCGCCCAAATCGCAACCAAAAGCTAATGCTAAACAGCATAGACGAAATTCGAAAATTTATAGCTGAATACCCGCAGAGCGAGTATCGTCCGCTACTTGAGACGATGCTAACGAAGCTCAGGCTTGCCGAGCATCAGCTAAATATCGACATCAAAGACCTTTACCAGCGCACCGATCGCGAAAGTTCTGCCAAAATTTACGAGCAGCGCATCGAAGAATCCCCGCTAAACGGCACCGACGTCATCAAACCGCGCTCGCCTTGGTATCGCGCGATTTTTGAGTAGGAGGAGCGATGCAACTGATGCAAAATACAACCTTCCCGAGCGATCTGCCTATCATCGTCGAGGACGAGCTATTTTTATATCCGTTTATGATAGCGCCCCTTTTCATCGGCGACGAGCATAATAAAAAAGCCCTCGATCTAGCCGCCAAAAACGAATCTATGATAATGGTCGTAAGTTCCAAGTCGGAATTTAGCGGCGATAGAAGCTTTGGCGGTATCTATAACGCGGGCGTAGTGGGCTCCGTGATGAGAACCGTGCCGCTTCCTGACGGTCGGGTTAAAATTTTATTCCAAGGCGCGCTAAAAGGCAAAATCGTAAAAGAAATTTCACAAGATCCGCTAATCGCTACCGTCGATATCATCCACGACGAGCGCGGCAACGACCAGAAATTAGACGCGCTGGTAAGCGTGCTAAAGGAAAAAACCAAGACGCTTAGCACGCTTACGCATTTTTTCCCGAACGATCTGCTAAAAACCATCGACGACGGCACCGACGCAGCGCGCGTTTGCGACCTGATTTTAAGCGCACTGCGCCTAAAAAAGCAGGTAGCCTACTCATTTTTTACCGAGAGCAACTTGCAAAAGCGCCTTTTCAACCTCATCAACTACATCTCCGACGAGATAGAAGCACAGAGGCTCGAAAAGGAGATCAAAAGCAAGGTTCATTCCAAGATCGATAAGACGAACAAGGAGTATTTTTTAAAAGAGCAGCTCAAGCAGATCCAAAAGGAGCTCGGAGGCGACGCCGATCGCGATGTCGAGATCGAGGAGTACCGCAAAAAGCTGGAAGCCAAAAAGCCCTATTTGGGCGAGGATGCCTACAAAGAGATCAAAAAGCAGATCGATAAATTTGCCCGCCTTCATCCTGATAGCGCCGATGCGGGGCTAGTGCAAAGCTATCTGGACTGGGTTTTGGAGGTGCCTTTTGAAAAGACTGCCAAACACAAGATGTCTATCGAGGGCGTTACGGCGCAGCTAAACAAAGACCACCACTCCCTAAAAAGGCCCAAGGCGCGCATTGAGGAGTATTTCGCGCTAAAGCAGCTTTTGGAGCTTCGCGGCACAAGCAGCAAGAAAAGTAAAGAGGACGGCAAAAACGGCGGCGCGATCCTGTGCTTCTACGGCCCTCCCGGCGTAGGCAAAACGAGCCTTGCAAACTCTATCGCGACCGCGCTTAAGCGCAAACTCATCCGCATCGCTTTGGGCGGGCTCGAGGACGTAAACGAGCTGCGCGGACACCGCCGCACCTACATCGGCGCGATGCCCGGCCGCATCGTGCAAGGGCTCATCGAGGCAAATCAGATGAATCCCGTCATCGTGCTTGATGAGATCGATAAAATTTCAAGCTCATACAAGGGCGATCCGACGGCGGTTCTGCTTGAAATTTTAGATCCGGAGCAAAACTCGAGCTTTAGGGATTATTATCTAAATTTTAACATCGATCTTAGCAAGATCATCTTTATCGCCACGGCAAACGACGTATCTCTCATACCCGCGCCGCTGCGCGATAGGATGGAATTTATCGAGCTTAGCTCATACACGCCGCAGGAGAAATTTCAGATCGCCAAGGACTATCTGATCCCCCAGGAGCTGCAGCGCCACGGTTTAAAATCCGCCGACGTAGCGATCAACCCCGCCGCCCTTTCCGAGATCATCGAAGAGTACACGCGCGAAAGCGGCGTGCGAAACCTGCGCCGCCAGATCGCAGCGATCTTTCGCAAGGTCGCGGTTAAAATTTTAAAAGACAAAGAGTTTAAAAAAATCGTCATTACGACGAAAAATTTAAGCGAATTCCTAAATAAAAAGGTTTTCGAGATCGACGAGGTTGAAAAACGCGATCAAATCGGTATCGTAAACGGGCTTGCGTGGACTGCGGTAGGCGGCGACGTACTCAAGATCGAAGCGGTCAAGATCAAAGGCAAGGGTGCGATGACGATCACGGGTCAGCTCGGCGACGTGATGAAAGAATCCGCGCAGATCGCCTTTAGCGTCGTAAAGGTGCTGATCGACGAGGGCAAGCTACAAGCGGGGCAAGACGCGAAGGCGGGCGCGACAAAAGCCTCGCGCGGCGGCAAAAACTCCGCATTGCGCGCAAATAGCGGCGCATCTAAAAGCCCTGCGGCGACGCGAAATTTAGACGCGGAAGAGAATTCCGAAAGCTCGGAGCAGATTTATAATAAATTCGACCTTCACATTCACGTGCCCGAGGGCGCGACGCCCAAGGACGGACCGAGCGCGGGTATCACGATGAGCACGGCGATCGCGTCGATTTTAAGCGAGCGCAAGGTGCGCGCCGATCTAGCGATGACGGGCGAGATCACGCTAAGCGGCAAGGTGCTGCCGATCGGCGGGCTTAAGGAGAAGCTCATCGCCGCGCACAAAGCCAAAATCGCCGAGGTTTTGATCCCGCGCAAAAATTACGAGCGCGACCTGGCGGAGATCCCGGACGAGGTCAAAAATGATCTGAAAATAACGCCGATAGAGCGGATCGAAGAGGTGCTGAAGCTGGCGCTCGTTTAAATTTAAAGCGCCGCTTTAAATTTAGCCGCTTTAGCCGCACGCTTTGCGTAGAATTTTGAAATATTTGAGGCGACGCTAAATTTTTACCGCGTAAAATTTTGCCTGTATAAATTTCGTCCACGCAAAATTTTGCCTGCGTAAAACCTATCCGCATGCGTTAAATTTCTAAAATTCTTGCGATAGATTTTATGCTCGCTTGAGATAGCGTGAAATTTTATTCGCATCGCAAGCTCTCGCCGCGCTTGCGACAAAATTTCTCGCAGCAGTTACGGCAAATGTAGAATTCGTAAAATTTCCATCCGCACGATCACGTGATGATATGAAATTTTATGACCGCATAAAATTTTAGCTCCGCTTCTAGCGCAAAATTTTATGAAATTTATCTCGCGAAAGGAATAAAATGTTTGATTTTAAAAAAGAGTTTAAGCAGCTTTACGCACCTAAACAGGCGCCGCAAATTTTAACCGTTCCGCCCGCGAATTTCGTCTGCGTCCGAAGCGAAGGCTTGTTTAATATGAAGTTAAATTTTATCCGAGCGTTAGCGACAACAAAAACGGACAAGCAAAGATGAAACAAAAAGATTTCGTGATAGCGGCGATGATAGAGCTTGGCGGCGCGGCGACTCTATCGCAACTTTATTCTGCGACCGACGTTAGCTCGTGGCCAACTAAAACGCCATTCGCTTCTATACGGCGTATCGTGCAAGAAAATGCGGAGTTTTTTAAGATTCGCCCGGGTCTTTGGGGCTTAAAGTCACTTGAGACGCAAATTTTAAATGAGTTTGAAAGTGGCGCGAATCCGCGAAACAGCTTCACTCACTCCTATTTCCAAGGCCTTATCGTAGAGATCGGCAACCTGCGCAAATTTCAAACCTATGTGCCGCCACAGGATAAAAATAAAAGCTTCGTCGCAAGCAAAAAGCTGGACGACCTCACTTCGCTAAAGGCGATTTACGAATTTGCCTACCCGAGCATACTAAATAAGGCACGCAGCGTCGATGCAATCTGGTTTAACGAGCGAAATCTACCTTACGCGTTTTTCGAGGTCGAGCACTCGACGGACTTTAAAAATTCTCTCAATAAATTTTACGAACTTCAGGACTTTAACGCCAAAATATTTATCGTCGCGGATGAGGGCAGGTTGAGGCAGTTTCAAAGCGTGATAAGCGCGTCGATATACAAAGATATTGCCGGTAGCGTGAAATTTGCGAGCTACGAAAGTATCGCTAAACAATACGACTTAGAAAGTGAGAGCGCGAAAGTAAAAATGGGGATTTGATGAAAGAATTTGAAGTAGAGATTGCCGAAATTTTGGCTAAAAAGGTTGTAATTAAAGCGAAAAATAAAGAAGAAGCGTGTAAGATCGCGCAGACAGCTTACGAAAACTGCGAGATCATTTTGAGTGCAGAGGATTTCGTCTGCGCGGACTTTAAAGCGACGATCGCGGACGAGCCGAAAACTGAAATTTAGGAAATTTATGGAACCAAATTTAACGAAATTCGATGACTTTTTACGCTCACTTAGAAAAACAAATGCAAGCCTTGACTACTTTACCGACTTTGAAAAATGCGGCAAAAATCTAAAAGCCGTTTCTATCAAGCTCCACACGCTTGATTTTTTACTCGGTTCAAAGGATTTGAAAACAGATATTTTCACTTTCAAGATACTCTGAAATCGTTCGCGAGAAATTTGCGCCTCCGCGATTTTTTCGCGCGTTTGTATCGAGCCCAACTTCCACGCCGAATACGTAATCGTGCAAATTTTTAACCTTTCCGTCCGTAAAAATTTTATCTAGTCCGCTTTCTTGGCAAAACTCATAAATTTTTTCGGGACTTTTAAAATACGTTCCAAGTTTCGTTAGCTCACCGCTAGTCGCTATCACGTCCGTGTTTTTATCGCGAACGGCAATGAGTAAATTTAACACATCGAAACACCATTTGTTTTGCCCGAAAAGAGTGAAAATATCTGCTTTCAAACCGAGGTTAGCAGTAGGAATTTTGCTCTAAATTTAGGAAGCGATCAAAAGATTTTCGATTTCGTTATTAGTGCAAGTGACGTAACATATCTGATCGAGGCGAATTTTTACGGCACGGGCGGCTCAAAGCTAAACGAAGTCGCAAGGTCTTATATCGAAATAGCACAAAAGATCGCGCTTTGTGGCGGATTTAAATTTGTCTGGATAACCGACGGACAGGGGTGGCTGGCGGCTAAAAACAAACTGGAAGAAGCCTACAAAAGCGTTAAAATTTATAATCTCGCCACGCTTTATCACTTTATAAAAGAGCTTAAAAATGTTTAAGTTAGCCGATGATTTTAAGCTTTTTAAAGACGATTGCTTCAATATTTTGCCTAAATTTAAAGGCGAGTTTGACCTCATTTTTGCCGATCCGCCCTACTTTCTCTCAAATGACGGACTTAGTATTCAAAACGGGCAAATCGTAAGCGTAAACAAGGGCGAGTGGGACAAAAGCTACGGTATCGATGAGATAGATAAATTTAATCTCGAATGGCTCGCGCTCGCCAAAGATGCACTTGCAAACAACGGCAGCGTAATGATAAGCGGGACGTATCACAATATATTTTCGATCGGTCGGGCGCTGCAAAAGCTGGACTACAAAATCCTAAACGTCATCACGTGGGCGAAGACTAATCCGCCGCCGAATTTCAGCTGCCGCTATCTCACGCACAGCTCGGAGCAGATCATCTGGGCAAGAAAAAGCGAGAAATTTAAGCATATTTTCAACTATGAGCTAATGAAAAAGCTAAACGGCGACAAGCAGATGCGCGACGTGTGGAGCTTGCCCGCGATCGCGCCGTGGGAGAAGGCGTGCGGCAAGCATCCGACGCAAAAACCACTGCCGCTTTTGGTGCGGTTAATCTTAATGGCGAGCACTCAAAATAGCGTCGTTTGTGATCCTTTTGCAGGCTCTGCGACGACCGGCGTAGCTGCGAATTTACTAGGACGAAAATTCGTAGGTATCGAAAAAGAGGACGAGTTTATAGATATCGCCGTAAAACGCAAACGCGAGCTGGACGCGAATTTCGCCAAATTTAGGCGAAAGATTGCAGATTTGCGACTATTAGAACAAGAGAGTTTGAAATTTTAAAATTTAAGCGTTTGAATTTTAGTGCGCTTTTTGCTTCGCAAATTTGCAACCGCAAAAGAAATATACGTTGCTAGTTTTAAAATTTTAAGCTTCGCAGGCTATTTGTTATTCGCCGCGTTTGCTACCGTCTTTTTCACTCCGCTAAAGCAGCTTGCGAGCAAGAGGAAACTTCAAACTACGCTCGAGCCGATTCTTAAAAAGCTGCGAATGCAAGGCATGAAGTAAGGACAGGGGTGCGTGTGGTTAAATTTAAAACCGCCTCATCCAGCCATGCGACATTTTCATTCATCTTGTCGCGTTCAAAATTTACAATACAACCTCAAAGATTATTTTGCAATGCCCTCCTTATCCATCCGCTCAAATTTAAAATTCTCGCCGATTTCGTCAAAATTTAGTAGTCGCGTATTGCGTTCGGACGCACACAAATTTAAATCTTTGCCGATTTTTGCTATATTCGCCTAAATTTAATTCCACCTACCTTACTCATCGCGCCGCGCCAAACCCCCACATTTAACCCCAGCTTAAGCATAAGCTTATATACTTCGGCTTTAAATTTAAGGCGGCAAATGAGATCTCAGAGCGAGTTTTTCGGCGTTTTCATCACGCTTCTTGGCGGCGTATTATGGGGCTTTAGCGGAGTTTGCGGGCAGTATTTGTTCACGCAAAAAGGCGTTAGTGCCGACTGGCTCGTGCCATACCGCCTGAGCCTTGCGGGGCTTTCTATGGTAGCGTATTATGTCGTTCGTTCGCCGCGCCTAGCCCTTGCGCCGCTAAAAGATCGCGCGCTTTTGCCGCAGCTGCTTATTTACGCGTTTTTTGGGCTCATGATGACGCAGTATTCGTACTTTTGCGGTATCGAGCTCTCAAACGCCGCCGTTGCGACGGTGATCCAGTACTCCGCCCCCGCGCTCATTCTCGCCGTCGTTTGCTTTTTGGAGCGGCGCGCGCCCAAAAAGATCGAGCTCATCGCGCTTATTTTGGCAGTGCTGGGCGTCGTGCTGCTCGCCACTCACGGCGATCTAGGCTCGCTGGTTATCAGTGCGCAGGCGCTGGTTTGGTGCCTCATTAGCGCGCTTGGTGTCGTGATTTATAGCCTCATCCCCGCGAAGCTAAATCAAAAATACCCCGTCCCGTTAAATTTAGGCTGGGGCATGGTCATCGGCGGCGGCGCGCTCGCGCTTTACACGCGGGTTTGGCAGCTGGGCGGCGTGAGCGACGCGGACGGCTTTGCGGCGCTTGCAGCGGTGGTGATTTTGGGTACGATATGCGCGTTTAGCTTCTACATGACGGGGCTAAAGATAATAGGCGCAAGCAGGGCGAGCATGATCGCATGCATCGAGCCCGTTAGCGCGGCGGCGTTTGCCTATTTTTGGCTGGGGACGGAGTTCGTGTTTCTTGATTTTGCGGGCTTTACGCTCATCATATTGTGCATATTTTTGCTGGCCAGGGGCGATAAAAGGCGTAAAATTTAATGCGGCAAGACCTAATCGCGCCAAATTTAATCAAATCATAAGCGCGTCCTTTTTGCGAGAAGCAAAGGCTTGTTTTAAAAAGCTCGAAGAAGCAATTTTTGCAAGCGAGGCGGCTCGGGTGCGATTGAAACTAGGCTTGGCTTAAGTTTTAGATAAAATTAGGCGCTGATTTGCGACGTTTTTATGCGCTCGTTTCGGGCGAGAGATTGTAGCAAAATTTGCGGTAAGTCGGGCGTGAGCGGCGTTTAAGAGATTAATTTCGGAGAAAAATATGATTTATTTGGCGCAGACCGATACGACGGCGGGGTTTTTGAGCAAGGATTTTCGCGAGATAAACGCGCTTAAACGCCGAGCGGCGAACAAGCCCTGCCTCATAACGACGGCAAAGCTTAGCGAGCTAAAAAACCTCGCTCGCGTGCCCGCTAAATTTAAAAATTTAGTGCGCCACGCGAGAAAAACGACGTTTTTATATCCGAACGCCAAGGCCGTGCGCGTCGTAAAAGGGTGCGCTCACGAGGAGTTTTTGAGGCAATTTGACTGGCTTTACTCTAGCAGCGCAAATTTAAACGGACAAAACTTCGACGAAGCCTGGGCGAAAGCTGCGGCGGATCAGGTCGTGGATCAAAATTTCAGCCAAAACGCAAGCTCGAAAATATATAAAATTTCAAAAACTAAAATTTTGCGGATTAGATAGAGCTGCCGATTAAATTTATGCGCGCAAAGAACGCTCAAAAAGAGGCACTAGTTTATAAATTTAAGCAACTTTGTAATTTTAAATGGCTCTTATAAATTGCACGAACCGTAAAATTTCGTCACATATAAACCGCGCAAATACCGTCTGAAATTTTAAAAAATCGCGAAAGGATCACGGCAGACTCGCAGAAAAATCGTAAAAAAGCCGCAAATTTCCACTAGCCTTAAGCAGTAAAATTACTGCCGTTTTCGAAGCCGTAAAATTTCGCCATTGCTAGCTTTGAATGAAATTCTATCGCCAGATACTCTCGATCAAAATTTTAACTCGAGCAAGCTAAGATTATCGCTAAAAACTCTCGCATCCCGAGTGCTCTGGATCAAAATTTTAGAGATTGGGCATTGCCGCTGGTTTTTATCCGAGCCGCTACGCGCCGTTTTTGATCGAAGCTCTACCGACGCCGCTTCTGCCTTTGATTAAAATTCCATCTTGTGAAAACAGCTTCTCTGACGACGCTAAAATCAAAATTTTGCCGCTACTTCATATAGTTTTAATAAAATTCAACTGTCGCCGATACCTATTCAATTAAAATTTTATCGCCGCTGCAAGTATTACGATCAAAAATTCTATCATCGCCGATTGTATATCAAAAGCCCTGCCGCCGCTGCTTCACCGCCGCCTCCGCTACTACTGCCTTATCTCCACCGCTGCCGCCACAGCAGGCGCCGCAAATCCGTCCAACCCTTTAGCTGCCAAAATTGCGCGTAAAGTGCAAGCGCACGCCCTCCCATTGCTGCACCACGACGATAGATCCGCGATAAAATTTCCACCGCCGCGCAGTGCGTCAAGCCAAACGCTGCAAATTTTAAAATTTAAACCGCCTCTCGCCGCGCGGCACCGATAAATTCCAACCGATAAATTTCGCTAGCTAGTCCATCATTTTCGCATAAATCATAAATTTCCATAAATTTAACGCCGCCTTTCTTGCTTTATATTAAAATTTCGCTAAAATTACCGCATTAAATTTGAAGCGCAAACGGAGCTTAAGCTTAAACCGCTTGCGGGCAAATTAAATCCATTCAAGGAGCTTTTATGAGCGGTGTTGCGTTAATCATCTGCTTCGCCATAGCGGTCGTCGTGATGATTTTTTTGATCTCCAAAGCAGGCGTTCACCCATTTTTGGCGCTAATGCTTATCTCCCTGGCGCTCGCGATCGTCGCGGGCATACCGCTAGCCAAGATCCCCGCGATTATCGGCGACGGATTCAGCGGCACGTTTAAGAGTATCGGTATCGTCATAATCTTCGGCGCGCTCATCGGCACCGTGCTCGAAAAGACGGGCGCGGCGCTAAAACTCGCCGATATGGTCGTAAACGTAGTCGGGCAAAAGCGCCCCGAGCTTGCGATGCTCATAATGGGCTGGATCGTGGGTATCCCCGTATTTTGCGACAGCGGCTTCGTCGTATTAAATCCGATCCGAGAAGCTATCAGCAAAAAAATCGGCGAAAATCCGGTCGCTCTTGCAGTAGCGCTCTCCGGCGGACTTTACGCCTCGCACGTATTCATCCCGCCGACTCCGGGACCGATCGCCGCAGCAGGCGCCGTGGGTCTAGGCGGCAATCTGCTGCTCGTAATCGCAATGGGCGCGGTGGTGTCCTTGCCGGTGCTGATCGCCACATACTTTTTTTCTAAAAAAGTCGCCAAGAGCGTGCATATAAGCGAAGCTGAAGCCAATGAAGTCATCGCCAAAAGCTACGACGATCTACTTAAACAATACGGCAAATTGCCGGGCGGATTTTTAAGCTTAGCCCCTATTTTGATACCGATCATATTTATGGCGCTGGGCTCCGTTGCCAAGATCCTAAAAGTAGGCGGATTTGCGGGCGAAATTTCGCAATTTTTAGGAAATCCTATCATCGCGCTAGCCTTGGGCGTAGTTTTTGCGGTATTTTTACTCGTGCAAACCGGCAAACTAGGCGAATTTAACGAGATCACAAACGAATCCTTAAAAATCGTAGGCCCGATCCTCTTCATTACCGCAGCGGGCGGAGTGCTGGGCAAGGTCATCACCGACGCCGGCTTCGTAACCTACATCAAGGACAATGCGACTGCCATTAAAGCTGCGGGGATTTTCTTCCCATTCTTAATCTCGGCCGTCTTAAAAACCGCACAAGGAAGCTCCACCGTTGCGATCATCACTACAGCTTCGATTATGGGCGCATTTAACGCGGACGGCTCGCTGATGCAGGTACTGGGCTTCACCTCCGAAATGTCCGGCGCGCTTGTGGTAATGGCGATCGCAGCGGGCGCGATGACCGTTTCGCACGCTAATGACAGCTACTTTTGGGTCGTTACAAATTTCAGCAAGATGAATCCGCAGCAAGGTTACCGCACCCAAACTATGCTTACGCTAATTATGGGCATTACGGGCATGATCAGCGTGTGGGTTTTGTCGCTGTTTTTGATCTAGGCTAGCTTATTTAGCCGCTACAGCGCTAAATCAGTGCAGAGTGCAATACGCGGCATCTACTATCGGCTAGCTACATAAAATTCTTTAAATTTACGTAGCTAGCCATACCGCGCAAATGCCCTAGTATTAAAATTTCGTATTAGCGGAGTTTTAAATTTACACACAAAGCCTCAAGGAGCGAAATTTTAAAATTCTATCGCTACGGAATTTTAAAATTTAGCCGGAATTCTGTGGTTTACAGAATTTTAAAATTCCACGACATGAAATTTTGAAATTTGCCCCACAAATTTGGCGACGAGATTTTAAAATTCTACTCTTGCTTCAGTCTTGTCATCGTAAATTTAGCCTACGCGCTGTAAAATTCCAAAATTTTAAAATACCAGCTAAAGGAAAAATATGAAAGTTTTAGTCGCGATCGACTCGTTTAAGGGCTCACTTAGTTCGCTTGAGGCGGGCAACGCCGTAAAATCAGGCATCGAAAAGCTAGGCTGCGAGGTGCTCGTCAAACCTATCGCAGATGGCGGCGAAGGCAGCGTTGAAGCCCTTGCCGACGCGCTAAAGGCTAGGTTCATGGACGTCATCGTAGCAAATCCGTTAGGCGAAAAAACGCCCGCGCGCTACGCCTTAAAAGGCGAGCTAGGCATCTTAGAAATGGCGTCCGCATCGGGTCTGCCGCTCATCGAAAAATCGCGCCGTAACCCGCTAAAAACGAGCACTTATGGCTTTGGCGAGATGATAGCGCATGCGATCGCACACGGCGCGCGAAAGTTTATCATCGGTATCGGTGGAAGTGCTACGAATGATGCGGGCATGGGGATGCTGCGGGCGCTTGGTTTTAAATTTAAAGATGCAAATGGCGCAGAGCTTGCGGGAGCAGGCGAGAATCTGATTAAACTCGCCACGATAGATTGCACTTCGGTGCTACCGCATCTTAAAGAATGCGAGTTTCTCATCGCCTGCGACGTGGATAATCCGCTTTTTGGCGAAAACGGCGCGGCATATATTTACGCCCCGCAAAAGGGCGCGGATGCGGCGATGGTAAAGCAGCTCGATGCGGGACTTATAAATTTTGCAAGCGTCGTAAGCAAACATCTTGGATGCGAGCTTTGGAATAGCCCCGGAGCAGGAGCTGCCGGCGGGCTAGGCTTTGGCTTCGTAAGCTTTCTAAACGCGACGCTTAAGCCAGGCATCGACATCATCACCGAAGAGATCGGACTGGATCGCGATATGAAAGGCGTCGAGCTCGTCATCACAGGCGAAGGAAGGCTCGATTTTCAAAGCTCGATGGGTAAAACCCCCTGCGGCGTCGCGAAGATCGCCGCTTCCTACGGCGTGCCCGTAATCGCGCTGGCAGGCGGCATCTCACCCTGTGCCGGCGGCTGTAATGAGCGGGGTATAGGCGCATTTTTTTGCATCCTAAACGAACCGATGAGCCTTGAGCGCGCGATGGAAAAAGAGACCGCAACACAAAATTTAGCCCGCGTCGCCGAACAAGCGGTGAGATTATTTCTGCTAGGACGCGGCGCTAAATAGGGATTTTGGGCTAAAATTTTAAGGCACGCCCGCTAAAACTTGCAACGAGCGCGGTATACATGCGCGGTAGGTATGGTCGCTAAATACGAGGCAGCGGCGGCTCACAACAAATAAGCACGACAAAGTGCGGCAGGAGGCGAGCACGGCGAAGAAGCGAAATTTTATGCAGGATAGATTTGCGTGCTTTAAAGGCACGGCGCGATCTTGACGCAGATGCGGTGACGCGCAGCTTACAAGGCACAAAAATATACGCGAAGAAGCAGGCGAGAGCCTACAACGATGGACGTTAGTAAAGCGGCGGTCGCAGCAAGGGGATATGGGCTATGACGTGCATGCGCGGCGAGCAAATACCGCGCGCAGCTTGCGACGGACGGCAGAATTTCATCCGCCGCAGAACGCGGTAAGTAGATAAATTTTGCATTAAAACGTAGCTTTGCTGAAATTCTAGCGCGTTTGAAAATACGAAGTGATCGGATGAGAGTTAAGACAGCGGGCGACTCAGGGTGACGCAGCAGCGTGAAATTTTCGGCGCAAAAATTTATTTTACCGCGCGTTATATACTCAATGCGAAATCTAAAACTCATTTTTCAATCAAGCGGCTCGCGCACCCCTCACAATACATACCTCAAGACATGACTAAAACAGACAGAATTTTAAAATTTAACGCCATATTCGCAGTCTATGAGATTTGCAACATAAATTTAAAAGTAGCGATCTGCTTTATAAAATTCCGTTTAAATTTTAGCCCGCGATATGCCCTTTTTGAGGCGAAAAAGACCGCCCAATCGCAAAATCGCGCTTCTTGCAAAAATGGCGGCGGCGCATTACTTCCCCTGCTCGCAAAGCTCGTCAAGCCCTCCGATGACGCTTTGATGCAAAGCGGGGCGCGTCTGCGTAAAATTCGTATTATTAGGATCGCGGATTCGCTTATCGCTAAATTTTAGTACATATGCGACTACGGTACGCCGCTACGATAAATTTTGGGTTTACGTAAATTTACTCCGATCGCGCTGTATTTGCGATAAAAATTTATGAAATTTAATTTTCGGTCAGCGCCAAAAAATTTTATAAAGCTCCATTTTAAAATTTGCGGCACGGGCACGTACCGATCAGGTCGTCAAGCTAAAATCAAATCTTAAAATTCTAAGCGGCGAATGCAGAAAACCTTCGCGCTTAGCGCATCTGCGGCAGCAGTGCGGGCACGCCAAATTTATCGCTTTTAGGACGCAAAAGACGGGCAGGCGCGGGTAAAATTTATTGATTTTAGAGTTTAAAGCATCGAATTCGCGCGCCTAGGCTAAATTTTAAATTTAAAGCGCGCGACGCTTCGGACGCATCCGCGTGACTGCGAACACTCATAAAATTCGCCCGAAGCAAGGTTGTAAAACTGCGGACGGGCGCAAAATTTATCGCCGCAAAAATCAAAACCGCGAAAGCAAAAAGGCTCCGCGAGCATTCGCTGCCGCACCCGCCCGAGTAAATTAAAATCGCATGATCCGCCTAGCCGGCATACGTGAAGAGCGCCGCTGCGGGCATTTAAACTTAAATCCGGTGCGATCGCAATGCGATTTAAAACTGCGCCTGCTTAAATTCGCGCCGTTTCGGTTCGCTCGCAATCACATCTCGCCGCAGTAGCGTTTTAAATTTGCGCCGCCGCGATTTGTGCGCATTCAATCACTATGGCAAGGGTAAAATTTCAAAATCTAGGTCCATACGCGCCGATTTGCCCGCCAAAATCGCTCGGATCGAATTTACGCTACCGCAATCCGCGCAGATTAAAGCGCCGCCGCTTAAAAGCGTAAAATTTACCTCTCAAACGGCGGCGCGAAATTTCAATAAAATTTCATCTCTTAATTCGGCGCGCGATTTATAAAATTTCGCCCTCGCCGTGCCCCGAAATCTGCGACCTAGGCAGCGCCAGGCTCTTTGCGGTCTTACTAAAAAGTATCAGATCCTCGGTGCTTTGCACGCTCCACGGCAGGCGCGAGAGCGCGAATTTAAAAATTTCAAAGCAGGAAATGGCATCGCTAAATGCGCGGTGATGGACGTTTTGCACGCCTAAAAGCTCTTTTAGCGAGCCGAGCCCATATCTTTGCGCCTCGATCGTGCGGCGCGCGAGCTCGACGGTGCAGAGCCTGCGATTTAAAAGCATCCCGAAGCCGCATTTTTGCAGGCTAACGTCGATGAAGCCGTAGTCAAATTTGACGTTGTGCGCCACAAAAACGCTATCTCCTAAAAACAGCCTAAACCGCTCCAGCACGCTAGCTAGCGGCGGAGCGCCCACCAGATCCTCCGCGCAGATCCCCGTAAGCTCCGTGATATTTTCGGGCACGACGGGCGCGTAAACGAAGCTCTCGAAGCGGCCCAGCTCCTGCGTACCGCGCGTTTTTATCGCGCCGATTTCGATGATCTGGCCGTTTGAGAGCCCGCCGTTCGTTTCGATGTCCACGAAGCAAAAAATTTCATCCGAAATGTCCGTCTCGCGGGTTTTGAGCGTGATTTTGCCGCTATCTAGCTTTATTATATCTATGCCCAGCGCCCGCCACATCGAGAGGTCTTTGGGCTCGAAAAGCTCGGTAATCTCGGCAATGTCGCTTGCTTTTGAGATAAAATCGTAATAATTTATGCTCTTTTGAGCCAGTAAATTTATGAGATTTTCGATCTGGCGCGTCAAAATTTTACCCCTGTGCCGCGTCTAAATTTTAAGCGCACGGATCGCCTCCGCGTAGTCGTTTGAAGAAAATATGTAGTTGCCCGCCACCACGACGTCGGCGCCCGCTTCGTCGATACCAGCAATATTCAGCCCGTTTACGCCGCCGTCGACCTCGATGAGGCATTTTGCGCCTTTGCGATCGATCAGCTCGCGCAGCTGCTTAATTTTCTCAAGCGCCGAGGGGATAAATTTTTGCCCTCCAAAACCTGGATTGACGCTCATCAAAAGCACCATATCCACTTCGCCCAAGATAAACTCCAGCGCGCTAAGCGGAGTGTGCGGATTTAGCACGACTGCAGGCGAGACGCCGCTATGGCGGATGTGATCTATGAGGCGCAGCGGATGGGTCTCCTCCTCGATGTGGAAGCTAAGAAATTTCGGCTTTAGCGGCAAAAAAAGATCGACGAAAAACGGCACGTTTTTAACCATCAGATGGATGTCTAAAGGCTTGCTGCTCGCCTTTGCCGCGGCGCTTGCTACGAGCGGTCCGATCGTGAGATTAGGTACGAAATGCCCATCCATCACATCTACGTGAATGAGATCGGCGCCCGCCTCGCAGACTGCGCGAATCTCCTCCGCAAGCCTTCCGAAATCCGCCGATAAAATGCTGGGTGCTACATACATTAAGATTCCTTATAAAATTTCAAGATGCGAAATTTTACTTAGTTTTGTCATAAATTTCGCTAAATTTAAGCCGCAGCGGATTTTAAGCATAATTTGAAATTTTTTCGATATAATCGTCATTTATTTTAATCATCAAGGATTTATTATGGCAAGAAGATGCGCAATCACCGGCAAAGGTGCGATGGTAGGAAACAACGTCAGCCACGCAAATAACAGAACCAAAAAGAAATTCCAGGTCAATCTACGCACCATCCGCGTTCAGCTAGAAGACGGCTCAACCAGACGAATCAAAGTAGCCGCCTCAACTCTACGAACTATGAAAAAACAATCAAAATAACCTCTTAAAGAGGAATTTATGTCTGTTTTGGACAAGATCAAGCGATTCCTCGACTGGTCCGGCTCGACTAAGCCGGACATCAACCTCTACACAGAAATTTACGACCAGCTACGACCTTTTCGCTTACCACTGATAACCATCGTGCTGATGATGCTAATCGGCACATTAGGCTACGTCTTTATAGCGGGCTTTTCGCTCGTGGATGCCTTTTATCAGGCGGGTATGACCTTCACGACGGTAGGCTTTACCGAAGTAGCGCCGATATCGCCCGCAGGTAGAATTTTTACCGTCTTATTCATCCTCATGGGCTTTGGAACCTTTTCGTTTTGCCTGGGCGTCGTCGTCGAGGTCATAAAAAACGGCAAACTTCAAAATTTACTTAGGGAGCAACGAATGATCAACAACATCGCAAGGCTCAAAAACCACTACATTATCTGTTACAACAACATCTACTGCGCCGAGCTTGCCAAGCAGTTTCGCGAAAATCATCTACCTTTTGTCGTGATCGATCCCGATCCCGCTCTAGCTAAAATCGCCGAGGAAAACCGCTATCCATATTTCATCGTAGGCGAACCGCATGTAGAAACCACAATGCTAAAAGCGCATCTGTCATCTGCAAAATCCGTCATCACGCTAAGTCCAAATTTAGCCGATAATATCGCAATAATCTCGCTCGTGCGCCTATACGAAAAGGAGCTTGGTCGCATCACCCCCTACTTCATCATGGCAAATAGCGATGATGACAGCGACACCGAGAGGCTAAAAAAACTCGGCGCAAATTCTATCGTCTCACCATCCAAACTCGCCGCACAAAGGCTCTCTGCAATCAGCGTGCGCCCCGATATGGAAAACATTTTGGAGCGGTTTTTGTATAAAAAAGACTCACTCATCGATATCGAGGAGATCACGGTGCCCGATTTTTCGTGGATCCGCTTCAAGCGCCTAAAAGAAACTCGCTTGCGCGATTTTACAAACGCCGACGTCGTGGGAATCAAAGAGCCCAACAGCCGCTTCATTCCGATGCCGGATGGCGACTACCTCATCGGTACTGGGGTAAAATTTTTAGTAATCGGTACGGCAGAGGGCATCCGCAACACTAAAAAACTCATCCGCAGCAAATACAAGCCGCAGGAGATGAGATATGTTTAAAATTACTAAGCTCGAGGGCGGCTTGCAGAATGTCGAGGGCTTTTATTTTGATGGCGTGAATTCCGGCTTTAAAAAGGAGGGGAACGATCTGGGATTTATCCGTGCGGACGAGCCCTTTGCCGTAAGCGCGATCTTTACGAGCAATAAATTTCAAGCTGCACCGATTAGGCATTTCAAAAGGGCGCAAGAGCGCGCGGGCGGGGAGCTTAAAACAAATTTTATCCTCGTAAATTCTAAAAACGCAAACTCGATGACCGGGGAGCAAGGAATCGCCGATATCGATGAAATTTTTAGCGAGCTTGACAAAAAAATCCCTCTGATAAGCCCCGTCATGAGCTCGACCGGCGTCATCGGATACCGCCTCAAAAAGGAAAAAATTATCGCCGCCGCGCAAAATTTTAACCTCTCGGCGCGAAACTCGGATGCCCTAGCCACCGCCATTATGACTACCGATACGATAAAAAAAGAGCTTGCGTATGAAATTTCTTTAGAAAACGGCGAGAAATTTCACATCACAGCCGTTTGCAAGGGTGCGGGTATGATCAATCCTGCGCTTGCAACTATGCTCTGCTTCATCCTAACCGACGCAAAAATCCCGCGCGCTGATATGGACGAGCTGCTACAAAAGGCGGCTGAACAGAGTTTCAACACCATAAGCGTCGACGGCGACACCTCCACCAACGATACGATTATGCTCTGCAGCAGCGCTAAATGCGCCTATGAAAAGGATGCCTTCGCCTCCGCGCTAAACGCCCTGACGCATGAGCTTGCGCTAATGCTGGTAAAAGACGGCGAAGGCGCAACCAAGCTGGTGCGATTTAAAGTAAGCGGCGCCGCAAATGCTGGGGATGCCCGCAGGGCGGCGAAGGCGCTAAGCAATTCGCCGCTTGTTAAAACGGCGATCTTCGGCGAAGATCCGAATTGGGGTCGCATAGCCTCGACCATAGGCGCCTGCGGCATCGAATGCGATGAAGAAAAGCTGCGTATCAAATACGACGACGTGCTGCTTTATGATGCGCAAAATCGCGAGCTGGACGCCGCGCGCGAGGCTGCGGCTCACGCCGTGATGCAGCAAAAAAGCTTTACGATCTGGTGCGATTTGGGGCTCGGAGACGGCGAGTTTAGTGCATACGGCTGCGATCTTAGCTACGACTACGTAAAAATCAACGCCGATTATAGATCATAAAGATTCACAGCTTACTCTTTCATAATAAAAATCTCGTCTCGAAAATAGCGAATAGCGGCAGGGCTTTAAAGCTCTGCCCTAAAATTTTATCATTTAAATTTGCCTGTTTTAAATTTTTAAATACTAAAATTTTACCTCTTAAAATTTGGAATCTCATGCGTGAAATTCAGTCTAAATTTGATAGCTGAAATTAGGTTTTAAGCGCTTTATTGATATACTTGAATAAATTTTTCAAAGGAGTAGGCATGTTTCATGAATACAGAGATTTAATCACTGAGTTAAAAGGCAAAAACGCGCGATTTGATTCGCTATTTGAGAAGCACGACGAGCTGGATCACAAGATCGCCGACGCGCAGGCCGGCAGAGTGCATATGAGCGATCTGGAGATCGATGCGATGAAGAAAGAAAAGCTTCGCATAAAAGATGAGCTAGGCAGCTTGCTAGCGCAATATAAAGCCGAAAAGGCAGATAAATAAAGTTGCTTGCGGCGAAATTAAGATGCAGCAGAATGCTAGCAAGGCTAATTTCGCCGCTAAGCTTTAATCCGTGTTTAGAATTTTCTAATCGCAATAAGTTTAATCGCTTAAATTTGCTGCGCATGATAGAGATATTAAAATAGCGCGCCAAAACGAGTTAAAATTTATACTGCGCACCCCACTATATTGACACCGCTAAATAATTTTTACGCATCGGCTACATCACTGCATATACCAAACAATACAGTATTAGCGCAATCAAATATAATTCGTTACGGCTCTCTATCGCCCCTTCTGTTTCCGAAAATATCTCTTGCTGAATGCGGTTTTGCGCTACAGAGTAAATTAAAATTTACGCCGCATCACCTTGCAACCTGGCTCTTAAATTTTACTTTGCAGTGAGTATTTTCTAGCAAATTTCAAATCTTGCGTTTTGCTTATTGCGGGCGCAGTACCTACTTTTAAAATTCCGCATTTCGCAGAAATCTAAAGTGGCGCTAGAATTTTAAATTCCCGTTCGCGCTAGCCGCGAAATTTCAAATTCGCAGACTCCGACCAAGCGCTAGTTTATGCTAGAGCCTGCTTTAATCTCTTCAAAGAATTTAGCTAAGCTTGCTTATTTTAACCCGCTTCGTTGAGCTTTAAAAATTTAGATTATTTCTTTGATCGTATCGGATAATGCCTGCCGGCACGGAATTGCTCAAGCCACCCTATTTGCTATATATACAATTAAAAGCGGCGCTAACGCGGAATTAAATAGTATAAGTGAAATCTGTAAAAGGTATGAAATTTAATCATAGAATTTTAAGCGCCAAGAATTTGCGATAGAATTTTGCCGCGCAAATCAAATCCCAAAGCTAACCTAGCCTACTCAAAAACCTTCGCTTCTAAGCCATGTAGCCTTTGCAAGCCGATATCGATATATTCGTTAAGCTTCTCATTATTTTCCAGCAATTTGTCGTAATAGCTCTTGGCTCTTTCTCTCGCGGTCGCATCAGGCTCGATATACTTTAGCCCGCTTTTGAAAAATCCTTTGGATTCCACAAAATAGATCGAGTGGATCTTCTCGCAGTGCGATAGCCCTGCTTCAGTATAGTTTAAAATCGATTCGTACGCGATGTTGCCTAACAGCTCCTGCAGCCTATTTGCGGGATTTTTGAAAAACTCGGCAAACTCCTTATACGGCGTAAAAACCTGATCCAGGTTTTTCATCGCATCGCCGTAGATACCCTTTTTCAGGCGGAACATCGTCATTTCTTGAGAACTTACAAACTTCTCTATTGCTTTTATCGTATCGTTTTTATTCACTGAATTTTTCCCTTTTAAAATATGAAACGCTCGGATTATATCGTTTGTTTTATAAAAATCCGTTAAAAATCGGTTAAATTTTGCCCTAGCGTTTTAGCCAAATTTCCTTGAGCGCTTTTTATTAAATTTCCTGCCTCAGCCGCCGCACTTCTCGCACAATCCTCGCACAAGCACACTTTTGACATTTTTTTGTGACAAAGCTGGCATCGAAATCTCCTCCATTTTATGGCAGCTTTCGCAGATAAAATACGCTTTGGCGCCGTCGGTGAGCTCATAAAAGCTTTTATGATTATTTTCGCTGGTAATTATCAAATTTTTTTCTTCCAAAAGCGCTATATTGCGATATATCGTGGTTTTATTCGCACCTGTTAGTTCTACTAGTTCATCATAGCTTACCGGGCATTTTTTCTCGCTTAGGATCTGCACGATCTGCACTCTAAGCGCTGTAGGAGCGATATCGTGACTCGCTAAAAAATCTTTGGGATCCATTTTACGCCTTTTTTAAAATTTAAGCGATGATAGCGAAATTTAGATAAATTTATATTAAGTTGCAACTAAGTTGCTTTTGATATACTTCCGCAATTTTTTTGGAAAGGAATTTTATGAAAAAGCTTATTTTCACGCTTTTAGCAGCTAGTTGCGTAACATTCGCCAAACCTACGGTCACCACGACCATACTTCCTACGAAGTATTTTGTTGAACAGATCGCAGGCGATACTCTGCAGGTAAATACGATGGTCGGCAAAGGCGCTGATCCGCACACATACGAGCCTAAGCCTTCGGAGATGAAAATGTTAGAAAATAGCGATCTGTATTTTGCAGTCGGTATAGAATTTGATGAAGTCTGGCTACCAAAGCTTGCCGCATCGTATCCGAAGATGAAGATAATCCGCACCGAAGATGGCATCACTAAAATGGCTATGGCAGAGCATCACCATCACGACGAACATGATCATAGCGCACATCACGATGATCACGATCATGACGCGCATCATGAGCATGGTGACAAAGACCACGAGGCGCACGAGCACCATCACCATCACGGCGGTTTAGACCCACATATCTGGCTCGATCCGCAGCTAGCAAAGATCCAGGCCAAAAATATTAAAGACGCGTTAACCAAACAGTATCCTAAAAATGCTAAAATTTATGAAGCGAATTTCGATAAATTTGCTAAAAAGCTGGACGAGCTAGACGCTTACGCAAAGCAGAAATTAGCGGGCGTCAAGGGAAAGAAATTTATGGTTTATCATCCGTCTTGGGGCTATTTCGCGCATCGATACGACCTGGAGCAGATCGCAGTCGAAGTGGAGGGCAAAGAGCCTAAGCCTGCGGATTTAGCCGAGCTGATCGAGGAAGCCAAAGAGGAAAAGATCAAGGTGATTTTCGTCGCACCGCAGTTTTCCAAAAAGGCAGCGCAAACTATCGCCGCGCAAACGGGCGCAAAGGTGATGGAGATCGATCAGCTGCCGCTAGATTGGTATGAGACGATGAAAAAGACGATCGACGTTTTCGGAGAAAATTTGTAGTTGATGAAATTTATTAAAATTTTACTTTTATCCGCGATCTTTAGCTCGCGGATATTTGCGTGCGCTCTGTGCGCCCTATACACGCCCACTGCGCACGTTAGCATCGCCCCCGTCGCACAGGACGGCAAGATCGTGAGCCTGCACTTTTCGTGGCTCTTCTCTCAAAATTTCACCGACGTTATAATGCAGACTTACGACATAAATTCCAATGGCAAGTTCGAAAGTAGCGAGCTTGCGGAAATCACCAAGGCGATGACCGATTATCTAAGCCCGAAAAATTATCTTTGCGAGGCGGAATTTTACGATCAAGCGCCGAAAAGCGCAAAGCCCGCACTTAGCAACCTCGTAGGCACGCAGATCAAGGGAAATTTTAAAAACGCAAAAAGCCTCATCAAAAAGGGTAGGCTTGCGTTCGAGTTCGATCAAGAGGTCGGTTTCGAGCTGCGAAACGGCCGCGTTCTTAAAATTTCCATTAACGACGATCAGGGATTTTTCAATTTCAAAATGGTTGACGATAAGCCCTTTGATCTCGGCAATGGCTTTGTGGCGAAGCCCAATTCAAATTTAGCCGCCACTTTTATAGAATTTAGCGGCGAAAAACCCAAGCTTGCAGAGAAAAAACCGTCTATTTCAAGCGCGCCGAGCTCCGATTTAACGCAGGATGTTCTTGCATCTAGCGAGCAGGGTCTTGCGAGCTCGGAAGATAAACTTGCGCAAGGCGGTCAAGATAAACCGAATGCCAGCTCAGCACGCAGATCAAACCAAAGATCGGTTGGTGATATCGTTTCGGAGGCTGCAGTAGAGGCGCAAAAAAATATCGCCGCTTCGGATGCTCTCGCGCAGATTAATAAAGCCGCTAAAAAGGATGCGCAGGAAAAAGGTGGTTCCGCAAATTCTGCGGCGCCTGCAGATAAAGGCGCGGGCGAAAATTTTGCTGCGATCCGAGACGACTCTTTAAATTCCACGCATTCTACGCAAAATCTGGCGACTCCGCTCGAGGAGAGCTCTTTAAATTTAGCGCAAAATAGCGCGAGCAAAAACGGCGCCGCATCCGACAGCGACAATATTTCAAGCGAGCCACAAAAAGAGGCTACGCTGGGATTTATCGCGCAAAAGACGGTGGATTTTATGAAAAGTCTCAAAACGGCGTTTCGCGCAAGCAGCGAGCATGCAAGCGCAAGCACGATTCTATGGGTTCTAGCACTTTCTTTCATATACGGCTTTTTCCACGCGGCGGGTCCGGGGCACGCGAAGCTGCTAACGGCGAGCTATTTCTTAGCCCATGGCGGCAGCTACGTCAAGGCCTTCGGTTTTGCGCTTAAAATCGGACTTCTGCACGTCCTAGGAGCGCTCGTTTTGGTAAGCGCGAGCATGTTCGTGCTGCAAAACGTCGCAGGCCTCGTCTCCACGAACTCAGCCTCGATCACCACGAAAATTTCGGCGCTTCTGATCATCGTCATAACGGCGCTCATCATCTACGACAAAGCTCGCCGCGTAAGATCCGGCGCCCGCCACGATGCGGGCTGCTCTTGCGCCGCCTGCGCTTCCGCCGCAAATACCGTAGAGACGGGTGCCGGATTAAAAAATACGGCATTTGCAAACGCTGGGGATTCCGCTCACGCAGCGTCAAAGAGCTATAAATTTTCTAAATTTAAAACCCCTAGCGGCGAATCCGCGCAGTATTTGGATACCAAAAATTTAGGTGCGGCGGCGGCAGAGTCAAATTCGGATTTAAATTTAAATGAGAACTCGGGAGAAAACTCGCCTAGCCAAAACGAGCAAAAAAAGGCCCTAAATTCTGCAAATTTCAGCAGTCAACCCCCATCTCGCTCGCTGCAAAATGGCGGCGCGACCTGCGGTGGCGAGAAAGGGCGAGAGTGGCTTATCGCGCTTGCGGCGGCGCTCGTGCCCTGCCCCGGCACGATCCTTATTTTCGTGCTTGCTTTCAGCCTTGGAAGCTTCGCGCTTAGCGTCGCGAGTGCGCTTTTCATCGGTTTTGGAATGAGCGTCGTGATATTTTTAGCCGCGCTTTTCGGCGCGAAAGCAAACGAGCTAAGCTCGAAGCGGCTCGTTAGCCTGAAGCTTTACGTCGAATTTGCGGGGCTTTTCGTGATGTTTGGGCTCGGGATTTTTATGTATTTCATCTCAGACAGCCTCAGGATACTGTGATCGCAAAATTTGAACGCAAATTTACAAAAGCGGCTCGCGTGAAATATAAGCTTACGCGATACATTAAATTTTAAATCCGGTGCGAATTGTTTTCAGAATAGTAAGATTTTAAAATTTTACGTCGCACGGACTGCGTAAATTAAGCTCCGATCCCAACTATTTAATTATGAGGCGAAATTCGCTCTTTATAAATCACGTTAAATTTTGCTACAATACGGGCGAAATTTTTCTCAAGGATAGATATGTCGCCTTCTTTGCAAGATGCTATTTCACAAACTTTAATCGAGCAAAAAGCGTGCGCTAAAATTTTTAATAGATACCGCTACCTCAGTATAGCCGCCTTTTTTGCGGTCCTGTTCGTATTAGTGTTTCTAAACTGCGTTAAAGCAGACACTCCTCTAATAGAAATTGCCGAATTTTCGAGCGTCTTGATCCTTTTTCATATCTTTTGGATATTTCTTATGCATTGCGCCAGTCAAGAAAGCGAAGCGAAAATTCGCTACTACAAATTTTATAAAGAGATATTCGTCCGCGCCGTAATAAAAGATATAGATGCCGGTTTAAAATACGATCCATATACCGGCATGCAAGAAGAGGAATTTCAAAAATTTAGAATTTATAGGAAATCTAGGATCAAAAGCGAGGATCGGATTGCGGGCGTGTACTGCGGGATTAAATTTAGCCTCAGCGAGGTACATAGTAATGGTAGGTTTTACATGAAAACGGATAATCCGCTCATAGCGGCGATTATGTTGATCAAAATATTCTACGATAACTATATGGACTTTGACGGCAACGTACTGATCTGCGAGCTCGCGAAAAAAACCTCGGGCAAAACGATAGTGGTAAGCAGGGAGCTAAACGCCAAGATCTTCGGCGCAAAAGAGATGATGGACGATGTGGATTTTATGCGCGATTTTCGCGTGTTTGCGGATGACAAAGTAGAAGCGCGCTATTTGCTAACGCCCGCGTTTATGGAGCGTCTGCGCGAAATAAATCGCGAAACGAGCGGCGAGTTCAGCTTGAGCGCGGTATTTATGGATGAGCGCTTATATCTATTTTTAAACGGTGCGCCCGATCTTTTCGAAACTACGCTTTTTGATAGGCCCGCTAGCATAGAGCTCGCGCGCGAATACCAAACGCAGATCCGCAAAATTTTAAGCCTAATCGAGACACTCAAACTAGCAAATTAGCAGGACGCATTACAGCTGAAATTTTGTACCTGCTCATTTTAGGCTAAACGGAATTTTTCGGCGAAGCATAATTTCGGCAAAACGTAAAATTTAATCAGCGGCGCAATCTCTCGGCAGCCGTCCTAAATTTAATCAGCAATGCAATCTCTCGGTAGCTACCTGAAATTTAAACGGGCAATACGATTAGCGAGAGATGAAGTACCTGCCGCGCATAAATTTTGAAACAAAAGCGCCCGTGTCTCGTAAATAAATTTTACCGCGTTTTGTATCGTGGCACAGTGGCTTTGAGCGCCAAGCCCACATAGCGGCAAAATTTAATCGGCGGCGCTCGTGATGATGAAATTTAAAAGCAGATCTGCAAGGACGAAATTTAAAATTTAAAAGCAAGCCCGCGGCGAGAGTTAAATTTAGAGCGCTCGCGGCGTTTTCACAAGCCGTGAGCTAAAGCATATCTGCCTAGCGCATACCGCAACGTACCGCAAGCGCGGCTCTGCACGTTACGTCAAATTTCGCAAAATCCTCGCCGCGCGTTCCCGCATCGCCTCATCAAACGCCGTCATAGGCTGGATTACAAATTCAAATTATAAAGAATTAAAACGAGGCGAAATTTAAAATTCCGCCTCCTAAGCGGATAATGATTAAAGCGCCGCGTAGCGCACCATTAGGCAGGTTTGAAGCGCCGCCAGCTTATCAAGCGTACCTTTTTGCACTTCGGAATCGACCAAAATGACCGCCAAAGCGTCCCCCTCCTCGCCTCTGCCTAAGCGGAAGTCCGCAATATTGATGTTTTCGTCGGCTAAGATCGTGCTTACGGATTTGATAACGCCCGGTACGTCGGTGTTTTTGAAGATTATCATCTTACCCTTCGGCTTAAAATCGGTCTTAAATCCGCCGACATTTACGATGCGCTCCTCACTTCCGTCAAAGACCGTGCCCGCGACGTTTGAGATCGCCTCGTCGGTTATGATTTTTACCGCGATCTCGCTTTTATAGACGCTGTTTGCAAGCTCGCCGAAGCTCGTCTCGATCCCCTTTTCATCCGCAAGAAATTTAGCATTGACGTAATTTAGCGAATCGCCCAAAGAATCGTGCAGCGCGCCGACGATCGCAAAAACGAGCATCGATTTTAGATACTGCATCACCTCGCCGCTGCCCTCGATCGTGATCGATTTGATCGGGCCTTTGTTGATCTGCGCCGCAAGATAGGCCATTTTCGAGACCAAATTTATATACGGCTCGATACCGCGCGGCAGATCCTCGAGCTTAAGCGGCAAATTTAAAGCGTTTGGATAGTTCAAGCCGCGTGCGGCGCTGATCGCCTGCTCTGCGGCTTCCCTGGCGATATTGCTTTGCGATTCGAGCGTATTTGCGCCAAGATGCGGAGTCGCGCTTAAATTTTCGATATCTAAAAGCTCATGATCAGTCGCAGGCTCTTTGTCGAACACGTCGATGCCGAGATATGCGATCTTGCCGCTGCGTAGATTGTTTGCGAGCGCTTTTTCATTATACAGCCCGCCTCTGGCGCAGTTTATTAGGCGCACGCCGTCCTTCATCTTCGCTATTTGCGGCTCGCCTACCATATTTATCGTCTCTTGATTTTTCGGCGTATGGATCGTGATGAAGTCGCAAGATAAAATTTCATCGAAATTCTTCGTATATTTTACTCCGAGCTTCGTGGCCTTCTCAGGCTCGATATACGGATCATAGGCGATGACGTTCATCCCAAACGCAAGCGCGCGCACTCCTACGCGCGAGCCGATGTTTCCAAAGCCGATGATGCCGAGGCTCTTTTTATAAAGCTCGGTGCCGTACCATTTCTCGCGCTTCCAAATTCTATTAATTTTCAGATCGTTGCAGGAATTTACATATTTGCGCGCCGCATTTAGCAGATGGCACATACTCATTTCGACTGCAGCGATGGTGTTTGCGGTAGGTACGTTCATCAAAATAATACCGCGCTTGGAGCAGCCGTCGATATCGCAGTTATCTACACCCACGCCCGCGCGCACGATCGCTTTTAGCTTGGTGCCTGCGCTAAGGAATTTCTCATCCACCGCCGTAGAGCTTCTGGTGATCGCGACGTCCGCATCGCCTAAAATTCCGTATAGCTCGCTCTTGGGCACGTTAGTAGCGTCGATTACTTTAACATCCGATTCTTGCTTAAGCAGATCAAAACCGATTTTGTGGATTGCGTCGCAGACTATGATAGTTTTCATTAAATTTAACCTTTTGAAGTAGGTCCGCAAGGCGGGGATGCCTTGCGGAAAGAGTTTTATTTATTTAGTTGATCTTTGATCAGATCCCCTAGGCTTTGCTTCTCGTCGTCGTTACTATTGATCTCGTTTAGCGCCTCACGCTCCTTCTGATGAGCCAGCCTGCGCACGCTTAGGCGAATTCTATTTTTCTTCTCGTCGATGAAGGCGATCGCAGCCTCGATCTCGTCGCCCACTTTTAGGCTATCTACGCTTACGTTGCCAAGATCTTCCTTGCGAATAAGCGCGTCTATACCGCCTCCGAGCTCGACAAAAATTCCGAACTCTTTAATATCGCGGATCTTGCCTTTTACGACATCGCCTTGATTGTGGCTCTTGGCAAATTCACTAATCGGGCTATCGCCGAGCTCTTTGTGGTTTAGAGAAATTTTTTGAGTATCTTTGTCGATCTTGATGATCTTAACCTCGATCTCGTCGCCTACTTTGAATAAATTTTTGCACTTCTCGCCGCGATCCCATGAAGCGTCTTCATTATGCAAAAGTCCCTCTACGCCGTCGATCCTCACAAACGCACCGAAGTTTGTAATCGTAGTGACGCTGCCTTTTAGCACGTCGCCCACTTTATGCTTAGCAACGAACTCGTCAAACGGCTTTGTGAGTAAATTTTTAAGGCTCACGCGTAATCTGCGCTCGCTAGGGTTGATCTCTACGACCTCGACGTCAAGCTCCTCGCCCTCGCTGATGAAATCTTTCGGATTTTTGATATTTTTATCCCACGAAATTTCGCTGATATGCAAAAAACCCTCGATGTCGTTGCCAAGATCGACAAACGCGCCGTAAGGCTCGATATTACTTACTTTTACGCGGATAGTATCACCCACTTCCAGGCTATCTTTGATCTCGTTCCAAGGATCGGGCATCGCCTCTTTGATCGAAAGAGAGAGATGCTTTTTATCGTTATCGTATTTGATAACCTTAACCGGAACCTTATCGCCCTCTTTGTAAAGCGAGCTTGGATTTACCGGGCCTTTGTATGAAATTTCGCTGTAGTGCACGAGTCCGTCCACGCCGCCTACGTCTACGAACATACCGTAGGTGGTAATCTTTTTGACGACGCCTTCGATGATGCCCTCGGTAGCGATTACTTTCTCGATCGCCTCTTTGCTTGCTTTGCGATCCTCATCAAGTAGCTTCTTACGCGATACTACGATGCTTTGTTCGTCTCTATCAACTTTAATGATCTTTACCTTGAAATTTTTACCGACGGCGCCATTTGGATTTTTAAGCGCACTTTGCGAGCGAGGCATAAAAAATTCCACATCATCTGCGTTAGCACAAACGAAACCGCCCTTATTAAACGATAGAATTTTAACGTCATAAACATTTTCTGCGTTTTCATCATAGGAGTCGATGAACGCCTTTACTTTTTCCTTTTTTAGAGCCTTTTTATACGATACGACCGGGCGACCGCCTCTGCTTCCGATAATAGCGACTTTGATGTCATCTCCTACATTAACCTGCGGATTTCCTTGCTCGTCGCTAACCTCGGCGGCGTCTAAAATGCCCTCCGACTTCCTGCCTACGTCTATGAAAACCTCGCCGTCCTTAAGGGCGATAACCTTACCTGTGACAACCTCGTCGCGAGACTTCCCGGCGTCATACTCCTCTAACAATGTCGCAAAATCTTCCTCTGCGTGGTTTTGAACCTTCTCGTTCACCTCAGCCATATGCTTCCTTTAAATTTATTTGTGCTTTTTTGAAAAGAACTAAAATACGCGATTCTAGCCAAAATTTGCTTTCGATTTGATAAATTTCTAAGAGTAAATTTGATAAGAGGGCTTATAAATTCTGCGTTAAATTTTCGATTTGCGCCACTACTTTTTTGATAATCCAATCGGGCGTGCTGGCTCCTGCGGAGATGCCGCAGAGGCTTTTGTTTTCAAACCACGAGCGCTCAAGCTCGCTTTCGTTTTCTATAAGGTAGCTGTCTTTGCAAAAATTTTGTGAAATTAAAAAAAGCTGTTTGGTGTTGGAGGAATTTTTCCCGCCTACGATTATCATCACGTCGGCCTTTTGCGACAGGCTTTTTACGGCTTCTTGATTTTCCAGCGTCGCATTGCAAATCGTATTAAAAATTCTCAGCTCCCTCGCGCGCTGCATCAAAAAATCCGCGATTTTGGTAAAGCTTTCTATCTTTTTCGTAGTCTGCGAAACGAGCGCGACGCGAGTCCCAAGCTTGATCTGTAGTAACTCCGCAGGCTCCAGCACTACGTAAACTCTTCCTTTGGCGTAGGATTTCACGCCCTTTACTTCGGGATGGTTTTTATCGCCGAAGATCACGATATCATAGCCCTCCGCGCTCATCTTTTCTACGATCTGCTGCGGCTTGGTCACGAAGGGGCAGGTAGCGTCGATGAGCTCTTTATTTTGCGCCTTTAATCTTTGCAGATCGTCTTTTTGGATGCCGTGGGTGCGGATGATGAGCTTTTGCTCGTCCTTGATCTCGCTAACGCCCTCCAGAGTTTTGACGCCGAAATTTTGCTTTAAACGGTTAATCTCTTCGGCGTTATGTATCAGTTCGCCGATCGTAGCGGCCTCGCCGGCGCTTTCTGCGATCTTGATCGCGCGCTTGACGCCGAAGCAAAAGCCGTAGCTTTTGGCCATCTCAATCTTCAACGCCGGCCCCGATCTGTCTTAAAATCGCGGCAAAATTTGGAAACGACGTCGCGATACAATCGCTATCTTCGATGATCATCCCCGATCTTAAGCCCAAAATCGCAAAGCTCATCGCGATGCGGTGATCTCCGCACGGCGTGATGATCGCCGCGTTTGCCTCGCCGCCTTCGATCTGCCAGCCGTCCTGTAGCTCGCGCGCCTTAATACCGCAGGCGCGAAGCCCTTCGCAGGTTACCTTTATGCGGTCGCACTCCTTTACGCGCAGCTCGGCGGCATTTCTAAGCACGCTACTTCCTTGCGCGCAGGCAAAGGCGATCGCAAGCGCAGGCGCTTCATCTATCAGCCACGAGATATTTTCGCTCACCTCTACGGCGTGAAGCGGCGCGTAAGCAACCTCTATATCGCCGATCTGCTCGTAAATTTCGCTCGTTTTATTAAATTTAACCTCGGCGCCCATGCGTTTTAAAATTTCATACGCCTCTATGCGGGTTTTGTTTAGCAGCATATTTTTTAGCACGATGCGCGAGCCAGGGATTATCGCTGCGGCGACCGCGAAGAAAAATGCCGAGCTGGGGTCGTTTGGGATAAAAATTTCAAGCGGTTTAAGCGGAGAGCTAAGCGGCGCGACTTCGATCCCAAGGGCGTTTCGCGAAATTTGCGCGCCCATCGCTTTTAGCATCCGCTCGCTGTGATCGCGGCTAAGCTCGGGCTCGCTAAATTTACACCCGCTGCCGCGCAAGGCCGCTAAAATCAGAGCGGTCTTTACCTGCGCGGACGCAATCTTACTCGCGTATTCAAAATACCCGAGCCTGCGTCCAAGCACCGCAATCGGCGCTTTTTCGCCGCCTGCTCGTCCGTAAATTTTAGCGCCTACTTTGCAAAGCGGGTCCGCAACGCGCCTCATCGGGCGCTCGCTTAGATACCGATCGCCGCATAGCACGAAAAAGCCCTCGCGTCCCGCCAAAAAGCCCATAAATAGCCGCATTGCAGTGCCAGAGTTGCCGCAATCAAGCGGGACGTTAGGCTCTTTGATAACCTCCGGCGGAGTGATTAAAATTTCGCTAGCGTCGCGCTGCACGCAAGCACCCAAAAGCTCCACTATTTTTAGCGTATTTAGCGTATCCTCGGCGGCTAGATAGTTTGAAATTTTACTCGTCCCCTCCGCTAGCAGCGAAAAGATCGCCGCACGATGCGAGATCGATTTATCCGCGGCAATGTTTGAAATCTCCGCTCGCAAAGGGCCCGCTTGCGCAAAAATTCTCATCGCAGTCCAAGTCCTAGCTCGCTGCTAAGCGCGGCTAAAATTTTATCGGTAAAGCCCGCCACTTCCTCGTCGCAGAGGGTTTTTTGAAGGTCTTGAAATACAAGCCTGATCGTCAGGCTCTTTGAATCGCCCAGGCTTTCGTCGCCGTAAAGATCGCTCGGGATAAGCTCCTTTAGCGCCTCAATTTTAAGGGCGTCTATGCACTGCTTGATCTGCTCGAAACGCATTCCGCTCGGCACCAAAATACTTAGATCGCGCGATACGCTAGGGAACTTCGAATAAGCGTCCGCTACGATATTTTCAAATTTAAGCTTGGAAAAATCGATCTCGCACAGATAGCTTTTATCCAGATCGCGCCCTGCTTCTACGGCGTAATCCACGCGCCCGATAAAGCCCACTATTTCGCCGCCCTGCTCGATCTGCGCCTGCTCGAATTCGCTTAAAAATTTCAAATTTTCGCCAGGCAACCTGACGTTAAATTTACCGATGACGCTTTGAATTAAATTTGCAAAATACAAAAAATCCACCGCAGCGGGTTTTGCGCCGGCCGCGATAGAGGGCTCCGCCTTTAGTCCGCTAGCGATAAAGCTCAGTCTTAGGCACTGTGAGCCGTCCGCATCAAACACCTCTCCTAGCTCAAAAAGCTTGACGCTTCTGCGAGAATTCTTTAAATTTCGCTCAGCAGACTCCAGCAGATGATTAATCAGCGTCGGTCTTAGCGCGTCCAGCTCGCCGTTTATCGGATTTAAAATTTTAACCTTGCACGGCGCAAAGCCTAAGCTTTGCAGCGCCTTCCCGTCGTCAAATACATAATGCACGCACTCGAAAAATCCTACCGCTGCCGCCTTGCTGCGAAGCTTGCGCCCGTTTTGCAAATTTACGTAGGTATCGTTTAGGCGGTTTTTCTCGTAGAAGCTTAGCGGCGCGGCGGCGATATTATCGATGCCCACGATACGCACGATCTCCTCACACACGTCGTGAGAATTTACGATATCGTGACGGAAAGGCGGCACCTTGGCGGTGATTAGATCGGCTTCGACGCCCACATCAAAGCCCAGCCTTTTTAAAATTTTTACGATCTTATCACGCGGAATTTGCGCGCCGATCATTGAGTTTATCTCTTTTTCGCTAAAGCCCACTATAAGCGGCTCCAAAGCGTTTGAAATCTTTTGTGTGCCCGCATATAGGCTAACGGCTTTATTTTTAAGTAGCAATCTAAATAGCAGATCTAGCCCCAGCCTAAGCTTTGGCTCGCTGCCTCTACTTGAGCGATACACATGCTCGTCGCCTTTTAGGCCTTTGTTTTCGTTTACTGCTTTGGCGATAATTAGTGGCGCGGTGTAGTTTGCCTCTAATAGCACCACTTTGCTACTGCAACACGCCTTTAGCTCCGCGTCTTGGCAAATCCCTGCTACGCTAAGCAATCTCTTGCCCGCATAAACGCCGAACTCGCCGTTTGGCATAGGCTTTATGTCAAGCGCTACTTTGCCATCTGCGGAAGCGATCTTTTCAAAATCATAAGCACGCAGCAACACTCCGGTAGAATGAGTAGCGTAGTTGATGAAATTTTGCACCGCGCAGCTTTGCAAAATACCAACGCTTGCAAGACGCAAGGTCTGCTTTAAATTTAACTTCAGCTCGCCTTTGATCTCATAAGCTCGAAAAGCAAATTTAGCGCTTACCTCATCGCTTGCACGTACGCTTAAAATTCTACCGATACCAGGCGCTCCGTCGGCATCTTCAAACTCGTGCTTTTCCTTTAGCGGCAAATCAAGCGCTGCGCTTAGATCGCGCGCTATGCCTAAGATGCTAAGGCAGTCGCCGCGATTAGCGGTAAGCTCGATCTCGATAAGATCGTCGTTAAAAATTTCATACTCGCGCAGCTCCTTGCCCAGCACGAGCTCGCCGATACTGCTATCAAGCACCATAATGCCGTCATTCGTCTTGGCAAGCCCAAGCTCGGTTGCCGAACAGATCATGCCAAAGCTCTCCACGCCGCGAAGTTTGGCAGGCTTTATCTCAAGACCGCTAGGTAGCACGGCGCCGACGAGGCTAACCGCGACATATTGCCCTGCCTCAACATTTTTCGCGCCGCAGACGATCTGCAAGCTCTGCTTACCGACATCCACCTCGCAAATGTTTAGATGATCGGAATTTTCGTGACGACGCTTGCTTTTTACGAGTCCTACTACGACGCCTTTAGGAAGTGAAATTTTATCGTGAGCGTCAACCTCCAGACCGATGGAATTTAGCGTAGAAAGCAGCCTTTCGCTTGAAATTTCGCTTATATCGATCCACTCCTGCAACCAATTTCTCGTTATTATCATTTAAACTGCTCCAATAATCTAATATCGCCTTCAAATAGCGAGCGCAGATCGGGGATACCGTGCAGCAGCATCGCAAATCTCTCCACACCGAGCCCGAATGCGTATCCGCTGACGTTTTTCCAGCCCACCGCTTTAAAGACGTTAGGATCGACCACGCCGCTGCCTAACACCTCGAGCCAGCCCGTCTGCTTACAGACGCGGCATCCCTCGCCGTGGCAGAAAATACAGCTGATATCGACCTCTGTACTCGGCTCCGTAAACGGAAAGAAGCTCGGACGGAAGCGCACCTGCACGCTACCGAACATATAGCGCAAAAATTCCTCCAAAACGTATTTTAAATTCGCAAAGCTCACGCGGTCTCCCTGCTCGACTACGAGACCTTCCACTTGATGAAACATCGGCGTGTGGGTTAGATCCATATCACGGCGAAAGACCGCGCCTGGGGCGATCATGCGCACCGGCGGAGACTTAAATTTCTCCATCGTGCGGATCTGAACGCCGCTGGTGTGCGTGCGTAGTAATCGCCCGTCATTTAGATAAAACGTATCTTGCATATCGCGCGCCGGGTGGTATTTGGGTAAATTTAGCGCTTCAAAATTATGGAAGTCATCCTCGATAAGCGGGCCGCTTTCGACGCTAAAATTCTGCGCGATGAAGTAGTCAATGATCTTATCCATCGTCTCCATCACGGGGTGCAGCGCGCCGCAGCTTACGTTTTCGTTAAAAAGCGTGACGTCGCTCGCTTCATTTTTCATCGCCTCTTTTTGCTCTGCTGCTTCCAGGCTCGCCCTTTTTGCAGCGATGAGCTCGCTGAAATAATCACGCTTTTCATTCGCGCTTACGGCGAGCTCTTTTTTCTGCTCGGGCGCTGCGGATTTGAGCTCGGAAAAAAGCGCCGTTATGATGCCTTTTTTGCCGAAAAGCTCCAAGCGCACGGCTTCCAGCTCGCTTAGGCTCGATGCGGCGTCGATTTTTGCTTTAATCTCTTGCAAATTCTATCCTTGTGGTTAAATTAATGGCGCGATTGTAGTTAAAATTTGATAAAAGCTAGGTAAATTTGCATGTTTGGATTTTTTGGCTATAATCGCGGCTAAATTTCAACCTCATAAAGGATCTAAAATGAACATCTTCGAAAAGATCGTAAACGGCGAAATCCCGTGCAACAAAGTGTTAGAGAACGATGAATTTTTGGCATTCCACGACATCAACCCAAAAGCACCGATCCACATCCTGGCGATCCCTAAAAAATGCTACGAAAACTTTCAAGTAACACCACCCGAAGTGATGAGCAAAATGAGCGCTTTTATCCAAGAAGTAACTCGCAAAATGGGGCTTGATAAGAGCGGATACCGTCTTGTTTGCAACTGCGGTGAAAACGGGGGTCAGGAGGTGATGCATCTGCACTTTCATATCCTAGGCGGAATAAAACTACCGTGGGACCGTGTCAGCGACCGCAATACCGAAGAGAATTTTTAAGACTAGAGCTTAATTCTATAAAAACTAAAATTCCGTGAAATTATAAAATTTTACGGAATTTGCGAAATTCTTTGAAATTTTTAAAATTCCGCTTCATTTATAAACACCGAAGTTTTAAAAATAATCAAAATAGTAAAACTACAAGCTAAAATTTATCATCAAACGCTAAAAAGAAATATAAATATCTTTAGCAAATGCCACTCTTTAGCTACAAAGCCTTAGCTCTTAGAATTTTTACGGCTATGAAATTTGAAGTCGACAAGAAATTTTAACGACACGACAAAATTTTAAATTAGACCGGGCTTTACAAAAAGAGTTGTGTTTTTACATGGCGAATAAGTTAAATTTCGATGATATGAAATTTAAAACCTACATGAATTTTACTTTTAATGAGCGATTCTACTTCAGTTTTCAAGCAGAATTTAAAATTTTAGCGCGAAATTATAATCTTAGAATTTTGAAAATTTAAATAGTAGATTTAAGTTTTAGGGGCATACGCCCCTAAAAATTTTGAAAGGATTTACGAGGATTATTTGCTTAGCATTGAGCTTAGCATCCATAGGCGTTTTTCATAATCGCCGTAGTGATCCTGCGCGATATTTGAAGTAGTATCGTCGCCCTCTGCTTCGGCTACCTCTTGAAGCTTTTTAAACTCTTCTACCAAATACTCGTAGGCTTTTTTGACGTTCTCAAGTACTTCGGTTACGCCGTAGCTGTCCTTTACGCTAATCGGAGCGTCTTTTGAAAGCTCAATTAGATCCTTAGCTTTAGTTACAGCCTTACCGCCTATTTGAAGCGCGCGCTCAGCCATATCGTCGAAAAGCTCGCCCATCTCATCGTAGGCCTCCTCGGTGTAAGCGTGAACCTGCGCGAATTGTAAGCCTTTAACGTTCCAGTGATAATCGTGGAATGCAACAAAGAACGCATGAGCGTCCGCCTGAAGTTTGTTTAGTTGTTTTACTGTTTTTGACATTGTGTCTCCTTTATTTAAAATTGCTGTAATTATAGCAAGATTTGCTTAAATTATAATTATACTAAGTAATAAATTTTATCTTTTAGTGAAATTTTAAAATTAAATGGCTTTTAAATTTATCTACAATTTTTTTGAAATTTCAGCTATGCTGCATTATAATGCCGCATTATGAAAAACAAATTTATGATAACTATAACCGACCTTAACGGCTCTAGGAATTTTTTGCTTTCGCAAATCATCAAAAAGATCGCGTTATATTTGGTGCTATTTGTTTTTACCGTTTTTGTCACGGGTGCGCTATATATCAGGTATCTGGGCTCTAAAATCGACCGCTGACCGTGCTCTATACGGACAATAGAGGAGCGATCACAGCCAGTCTT
>NZ_CALIIS010000073.1 GCF_938017705.1 uncultured Campylobacter sp. | reverse complement strand
AGCTGATTATATAGCCGCTGCTAATTCCAATAGTAAGACCTATGCAACAGGTACGACCGTTACGGATTTTAGTGACAATATAGGTACTTATGCACTATTCGTCTACGGTACGTCGTATGATAAGAGCTTGGGGTCCAGAGTCTATCAGGCTACTACCAGAACCGGGGTAACCGTGCCTATTTATACGCAGATCTATTGCGGCAGAACCGATAGGTGCGCGAATATGCCTGCTCCTAGCGCAGAACTTGCTTATGAAGCCCCTAACTCGAATATATTTACCGTGCTAGCGGCTCAAGATCATAGCCTAACTGATTTTACAAAGTTTGTAGTAAATACTAGAGCTACTTTAAATAATATAGATGCAGAGTTCGTAAGCGCCTATGATAGCTTAACTAAAGTTGGCGAGGTAGGGATAAATGTTACGAGAGGTAATGTAGTAAGCGCAGGTAAGGAGGATATAATCGTCAGCGGTTCCGCAGCAGGCCAGGCTAGGGTACGTATCATAACTAGTCCATGGTTTATCCATACGCCTGCCGGAAATGAAAATACTATGTTTATGGTAGCTGGTGGGGGAGCTTATTCTAAGCAGTATCCGGGTGTACGGCAGTACTTCAATCCTCTTAATGTAAGCATAAGAGCCGCTCAACCTACGGTCTGGGGCGGTGAAGGTCAAGTCAAGTCCGGCAAAGAAGATGACGTAGGATCGTTTGCCGGTGGTAGCACGTCAGATAACAGTACCAGTGATACTTCTACGAGGAAGCTAGATACGGGAGATGTCCGCGATATCTACAACCAAAAGACCGATTGGTAGTATCTGCGTTAAGCTCGTAACATAAAGGCTAGCCTCCTGGCTAGCCTTTTTTATGGGCGAAATCTTAGTTTTCTTGGCGACAAATATTTTAAAATTTTGCTTTGCAAATTTTTGTCTGTAAATTCCATGAGATAGAATTTCTTTGAAATTTTAAATTGCGAAATTTTGCTATAAAACTTGGCGGTAAAATTTATTCATTGAGATTTGTGCGCCGTAACAGCATAGAATTGAGCGCTAATCCCAAGCGGTAGAATTTCAAAGTAAAATTTTATATGACGATCCTCCTCCCGTTTATTAAAATTCTCAACCATCAGCATTGTAAGTTTCGCGTAGCGTAATCACGCAAGGCTTATTACAATTTTTTGTTACGTGAAATTTTACATTTCAATATAGCCGCAGAATTTCCGTTCGTAAATAGCGTCTAATTCTTGCCGTCAAACTCCGTTGTGGCAAAGCATGCCACTTAATAATTTTTTAAAATTCTATCGCTCGTAGCGGCTTACGAATTTTACTTCATTGTATAAATTTTTAGTTCGTAAATATCGCCTTTCTATTTACCCGTTTTTAAATGAAATTTCGGCACAATGCGGCTTAAAATTTCATCAGGGAAAGCCACTTGAAAACAAAAAATATCAGAAATTTCAGCATCATCGCGCATATCGACCACGGCAAATCCACACTCGCAGACCGCCTGATTAGCGAGTGTAACGCCGTCGAGGCGCGCCAGATGAGCAGCCAGATCATGGACACGATGGATATCGAAAAGGAGCGCGGCATCACGATCAAGGCGCAGTCCGTGCGGCTCGAGTACGAGCTTGGCGGCGAGAAATACGTTTTAAATTTGATCGATACCCCGGGCCACGTGGATTTTAGCTACGAGGTCTCGCGTTCGCTGGCTAGCTGCGAGGGGGCGATCCTCGTCGTAGATGCCAGCCAGGGCGTGCAGGCGCAGACCATCGCAAACGTCTATATCGCGCTGCAGCACAATCTCGAGATCATCCCCGTGCTTAACAAAATCGATCTGCCCGCCGCCGATCCGCAGCGCGTAAAAGAGGAGATCGAGCACGTCATCGGGCTTGATTGCAGCAGCGCGATCGAGGTCAGCGCCAAAACGGGCGTGGGTATCAAGGAGCTTTTAGAGGCGATAATCACTCGCATTCCCGCGCCCAAAACGGACGACGCCGCGCCGCTTAAGGCGCTCATCTACGACAGCTGGTTTGATAACTACCTAGGCGCGCTCGCGCTTGCGAGGCTCTACGACGGCGTGCTGAAAAAGGGCGATGAGGTCTATATCATGGGTAGTGAGAACCGCCACGAGGTGCTCGATCTGATGTATCCCAACCCGCTCGCGCCTACCAAAACTCGCGAGCTTAGCAGCGGCGAAGTGGGCATCGTAGTAATGGGGCTAAAAAACGTCGCCGACGTGCAGGTAGGCGATACGATCACGCTTTTTAAAAATCGCGCCGCCGCTCCCGTGGGCGGCTTTGAGAAGGCCAAGCCCTTCGTGTTTGCGGGCATCTATCCCGTGCAGACTGATAAATTTGAAGATCTGCGCGACGCTTTGGATAAGCTCAGCCTAAACGACAGTTCGCTTAGCTATGAGCCCGAGACGTCGCTCGCGCTGGGATTTGGCTTTCGCGTCGGGTTTTTGGGGCTACTGCATATGGAGGTCGTGAAGGAGCGGCTTGAGCGCGAGTTTGATCTCGATCTCATCGCCACGGCGCCGACCGTCACATACGCCGTGTATCTCACGGACGGCTCGTGCGTGCGGATACACAGCCCCAGCGAGCTTCCGGCGCCCAATTACATCGAGCGCATCGAGGAACCCTACGTCAGGGCGACGATCATCACCCCGAGCGAGTTTTTAGGCAATCTCATCAGTCTTTTAAATTTACGCCGCGGCGTCCAAACCAAGATGGACTACATCACGCCAGAGCGCGTCCTGCTCGAATACGACGTGCCGACAAACGAGATCATAATGGACTTTTACGACAAGCTCAAATCCTGCACCAAGGGATATGCGAGCTTTGATTACGAGCCGATCGATTATAGGCGCGGCGATCTAGTCAAGCTAGATATCCGCGTCGCGGGCGAAGCGGTTGATGCGCTCTCGATCATCGTGCCCGCCTCAAAGGCCGAATCCAAGGGGCGCGACCTCGTCAAAGCGATGAAGGAGATCGTGCCGCGGCAGCTTTTTGAAGTCGCGATCCAAGCAAGCATCGGCAACAAGATCATCGCTCGCGAAAACGTCCGCGCCATGGGCAAAAACGTGACCGCCAAGTGCTACGGCGGCGACATCACGCGTAAGCGCAAGCTGCTCGAGAAGCAAAAAGAGGGCAAGAAGCGCATGAAGGCGATCGGCAGAGTAAATCTGCCGAGCGAAGCGTTTTTGAGCGTGCTGAAGATCGATTAAATTTAACGCCGCGCGGATAAATTTTATCCCCGCCGTCGGCGATAAGCTCAT
>NZ_CALIIS010000072.1 GCF_938017705.1 uncultured Campylobacter sp. | reverse complement strand
GTTCGGCGGACCGCCGAAGCAGCCTGCTAGCGACGTCGCGAGTCCGTCGCCCAGAAGAGTGCTTTTAAGCCCCGGATTTTTTAGGAAATTTTCCTTCGTGACGTTGCTGATCGCAAGCATATCGCCGATGTGCTCGATCGCGGGCGCGATAGCGATAGGCACCATGTAAATTACCGCTTCTAGCTTAAAAACTGGCGCGGTGAAGCTCGGAACTGCAAACCACGGCGCATTTAGAATCGGCGTAAAATCCACGATCCCGACAAATAGCGACGCGCAGTATCCCGCCGCGATGCCGCACAGTATCGGCACTAGGCGCAGCATACCGCGGCCAAACATCATAACGACGATAACCGCCGAAAGCGAGATGAGCGCGATAGTAAGCGACTGCCCCTGCGTGTAAAGCGCCTCCTTGCCCTTGCCCATGACCATATTTACGGCCGCGGGCGAGAGGATGAGGCCGATCGTCATGATGACGGGGCCGACGACCACGGGCGGTAAAATTTTATGCAAAAATCCCTCGCCTTTGAGCCTAATAAGCAGGCTCAAAACCACATAAAATAGTCCCGCCGCGATCACTCCGCTCATCGTCGCGGCGATGCCCCACTCCTTCACGCCAAAGCTAAGCGGCGCGATGAACGCGAAACTAGACGCAAGAAAGATCGGCGGGACGTGTTTGCGCGTGATGAGCTGAAACAGCAGCGTGCCGATGCCCGCCGTAAACAGCGCCACAGACGTATCAAGCCCCGTTAAAATCGGCACCAGCACGAGCGCGCCAAACGCGACGAATAAAAACTGTACGCCGACGAGAGCGTCGCGTAGCCTGAGATTGTAGCCTTCGTATTTTTCCATCTTCTCCTCTTTTATCTTTGCGGCTTGCCTCGCGAGCGTCTTTAACGGAGCTAGTAAAAATTTAGCTTGATAGACCATATGCCTTATCTTCGCTAAATTTTTACGTCGCAACCCTTAAATCCATCTCGCGATCCTTCGCCTTGGCTCCTGTATTAAAATTTATAATACACCAACATTCTGTAAAATTTTAACTCGTCGCAGTCGCGGACGAATAACCCGCTCCTTTGCAAGCACTAAAAATTTATCGAAACTACACATCATCTGTATTGAATATTTTCAAAATTTATGCCTTTCCGCCTCGTCTAAAGAAAAGCCTTAATTTTTAAATCTGACACATCAAAAATTTTGACCTACCCAGTCGCAGACAAGCAATATGCTCCACTCTCAGCCGTCAACTACCTGCGACCCACATTAAATGTTTTAAAATTTAGCCTCTTTTTAAAATTTTACGACCTCGCTTTAAAATTTCGCACTCAAGCTTAAAGCAAAATTTTAAATCAAAGCCGCGTAAACAGATCCAAACGGACAACGACCGGAATTCGAAAACCAGCAACTAAATTTCACAAACATAGCGGATAAATCAAAACCTATGCAGGCCGAATTTACCGCTAAAATTTAGCGAGAGAATTCCGCCATGCAGCTATTTTTTGCGTAGCAGGTCCTTTAGACTCGCCTTTACGTCCTTACCACGCAGAATTTGCGCGACCTCGGTAGCGATCGGAGCGTAGATCTTGTGCTTTGTCGCGATATTTACGACCGCTTCGGTCGTAGCCACGCCCTCGGCGACCTCGCCCAACTCGCGCAGAATTTCTTCGAGCCCTTTGCCGCGCGCAAGCCCTAGTCCTACGCGGTAGTTTCGCGATAGCGCGCTCGAGGCGGTCAAAAACAGATCGCCCACGCCGCTTAAGCCCAAAAAGGTCTCGTCCCGCGCACCGAAAAACTTGCCGAAACGCGCGATCTCTACGATGCCGCGAGCGATCAAGCTCGCTCTAGCGTTATTGCCGAGCTCGAGCCCATCGCAAACGCCACTAGCGATGGCGATGACATTTTTATACGCGCCGCACACCTCTGCGCCGATGATATCGCCACTCGTATAGGTCTTGATGTAGGCAGGGAAGGCACTTGCGAAAAGTTCGGCTAGATTTTCGTTACACGAGCTTACGACGAGCGCGCAAGGCAGCTTCTGCATGACTTCGGTGGCAAACGATGGACCTGATAGATAAGCAAGATTGCCGCGCGCGACATACGCTTCAAAAATTTCGTTCAAAAACCTACCGCTTGCCGCGTCGATACCCTTGGAAGCGACTAGAATTTTTTGATTTTTGTAGGTGAAATTTTGATCCAGCCACTGCGCGGTTTGTTGTGCCGCGAGCGCAAAAACAAGCGCTTCGCATTCCAGCGCTTCGCTCACGCTTACAAAATGCGGAATTTGCCTTGGTGTGCGCGAAGTGATGACGCATTCGTTTTTCACGCTAAGCGCATCAAAAAGCGCGCTACCCCATTTGCCAGCGCCTATAACCGCGATTTTCATTATGTTCCTTTTTAAAAATTTATTCGCAAATTTGCGGTTTTTCAAATTTCATTCTCTTGAAATTCCCGCTCTTTGAAAAATTAGCCCAAAAGCACCGACATGAGCCTGCACAAATGCTAGCCGAAGCTACGCTTTAAAATTCGCTTTTTAAAATTTCATCTCGTCAAAATTTCGTCTCGTTAAAATTCTGCGCTTTTGAAATTTACTCAGCAAAAACTTCGCTTTTTTAAAATTTACCTCGCTAAAATTTCATACTTTTAAGGTTTTGCTCTTCCGCCAAAAAACACTTTCACAAAAGGCGCGGCAGCGAACGAATGAGGATTTTGAAACTCCATTATACGTTTTAAATTTCACTCGTGCATCGCCAAAGCAAATCAAATTTTTAAAAATTTTACTCAGACGCTTAAGCGCAAATCGCACTTTTAAATCCGCTTAAATCTCTCAAGGCGTGCTTTGAGCCTAGATGATCTTGCGGTCTCGCTCACCACGTTATATCGTTTGGCGCAAGGTTTGAGGCACGCGTATCCGACGCGGCGATTGATTAAATTTAGCCTACACATCGACTCGCCACTCAAATTCGACCCTGCGTATTCGATCCTACCCACCGCACACCGAGCTTTCGTTCTTGCTTTCGCAAGCAGAGCTATTTACGTATTCCCTGAGAGCTTTACCGTGCTTTGACGGTAGCCGTGAGTAAAATTCCTAACGGACGCGCTTCTTAAACCACTCCGTCGCAGACCGACGCTCGACACAAACGACTCGCACGAGAAAAAAACTAGCTCAAAAGAACAAAACGTGCGCGAAACAGAGCGGGTAGCCTCCGAGATCGCGCCGAATGAAATTATAACACGCAAAAGCCTTCGTCATTGGCGCGTGAAAACTTTAGCTCGAAGCAAAACGCTGCTAGCGGATTTAAAATTTTATCCCAGAGGCTTCATCTATCGCATGCATCGCGCCGCCTTTTATTCGCCGTTTGCCACCCGCAAAAGCTGCGAAATCAGCCCAGCTTCTGTTTCAGAAGCTCGTTCACCTTCGCGGGGTTAAACGCGCCCTTGCCCTCTTTCATCACTTGGCCTACGAAGAAGCCGAATAGCTTGTCTTTGCCGCCGCGATAGTCCGCGACCTTCTCCTCGTTTTCGCTCATCACGCGCGCTATGATCTTTAAAATCGCGCCGTCGTCGCTTACCTGCCTCAAGCCAAGCTTATCGATAACCGAGCTTACGGCCTCGTCGTGCTCCATTAGATAATCAAGCACCTCTTTGGCGGCCTTTTGAGACACTGCGCCGCCTTCGATCGCGCTTAAAAGCTCGCTCATCTTCGCGCTACCTACGGGCGAGTCCTCGATCGTAACGCCGTTTTTGAGCCTGCCCGCAAGCTCGACGGTAAGCCAGCTCACGCAGAGTTTTGGCTCGTGCCCCGCAGCGATGAGATCCTCGAAAAATCGCGCGTTTTCGTAGGTCGAGATTATGATCTCGGCGTCCTTCTCTTTAACGCCCAGCTCGCGGACGTAGCGTGCCTTTTTTTGATCGGGTAGCTCGGGAATCTGCTGCGCAGCGGCTAGCATCTCGTCATCCACGATCACGGTTAGCAGGTCGGGGTCCGGGAAGTAGCGGTACTCGGCGCTGTCTTCCTTGCTGCGCATCGGCTTGGTGATGAGCTTAGCGGTATCAAAAAGGCGGGTTTCTTGCACGACCTCTTGCTCATATTTGCCGTCCTGCCACGCTTCGATCTGACGCTCGATCTCAAACTCGATCGCCTTTTGGATAAATTTAAAGGAGTTTAAATTTTTAATCTCCACGCGCGTGTAGAGCTTTTGCTCGCCTTGCGGACGGATGCTGACATTTACGTCGCAGCGAAACGAGCCTTCCTGCATATTCGCGTCACTGATATTTAAAAAGCGCAAAATGCTGTGGAGTTTTTTTAGATACGCGACCGCCTCGTCCGCAGAGCGCATATCAGGCTCGCTTACGATCTCCAAAAGCGGCGTGCCGGCGCGGTTTAGATCGACGAGGCTACGCGAGCTTTCGTGATTATTTTTGCCCGCGTCCTCCTCTAGGTGCGCGCGCGTGATGCCGATGCGCTTGCTCTGTCCGTCCGCAGCTATAAAAAGCTCGCCGTGCTCGACGATCGGGATCGTCCACTGCGAAATTTGATACGCCTTGGGAAGGTCGGGATAGAAGTAATTTTTGCGGTCGAATACCGACTTGCGATTAATCGTCGCATTAACGGCGGTGCCGAAGCTGATAGCTTTTTTAACCGCCTCCTCGTTTAGCACGGGAAGAGCGCCCGGAAGCGCCAAGCAGGTCGGGCAGACGTGCGAATTCGCCTCGTCGCCGAAGCTCGTGGGGCAGGAGCAGAAAATTTTGGTTTTGGTATTTAGCTGGCAGTGTACCTCCAGGCCGATCACGGTTTCAAACATAAACTTAACCTTTTAGAATAAAAATTTCGCGTAATTTTACAATTTTTTGCTTTAATACTCGCTTGTAGCGGCGCGCGGCGCGGCTAAATTTTAAAATTTAATCGGATAGATTTTTACTCGCCGCCGCTAAGGAGCTTTTCTTTCAGATCGAAAACATCGACCATCAAGCAGGTAATGATGACGCATATCACGCCGGGAGCGGTGCAGATGAAGAGGAATTTTAACCCCAAAAAATAAAATGACGGATAGGCAAAAAAGACGAATGCGCCGACGAAGATCAATCCGAACGACGCACCCACGAGGAAGTATAAGAAATTTCGCTTAAAATTAATGCTCATCGACGATCACGGCGCCCGCTAGATAAACGTAGCTTAAAACCATGAAAATAAAAGTCTGCAAAATCGCCATAAAAGTAAGCAGCGCGAATGGTACCATCGGTATTAGCGCAGGAGCGAGAGTAAGCATAACGAGCAGGAAGGTATCGTCGCCTTTGATATTTCCGAAAAGTCGGAAAGAAAGCGATACGACGCGCGAAAAATGCGAGACGATCTCTATGACGAACATAAACGGAGCTAGGATTTTCACCGGCCCCATAAAGTGCTTTAGATAGTTGATCACGCCATGCTCGCGAACGCCCTCAAAATGGTAATACAACCAAACGCAAAGCGTAAGTGAAAGGGTTAAATTTAAACTCGCGCTCGGTGACTCAAAGCCCGGCACCAAGCCGATAACGTTACTAAAAAATATCACAAATCCCAATGTTGCGATTAGCGGAAGATATTTTTTGGCTTGTTCCTCGCTGCCCATAGCATCCTTACCGATCGTTAGTACGCCGCTTAGGTAGGCTTCGGCGATGTTTTGCATGCCGTGTGGTACAAGCTGAAGCGAGCGAGTGGAGCAAAGCGCGACGGCTACGATGATAGCGACGACCAAAAAGAAGTAAAAAAGGTAGATAAAAGTGTGGTCGTAAGAAATTAAACCGCCGAAAAGGAAGATGTCTTTTAGCATAAAAACCCTTGATCGTTAAAATTTGAGACATATTTTACACTTCTATTCGTTAAAGTATATTTAAATTTGCGTCAGCGAATAAAATTTTGAGCTTTGCGAGTTCTCACACCGCTTTGCTTGCCTAGCACTTTCGTCTAGCTTGCGCGCCATTTATGCGGGAATTTTGCGTTTTTTGGCATTTAGCTCCATATTTACAGCAAATGACAAAATTTTTGCTAGTAAGCACGAAATTTGCGGCTACACTGCCAATTCGCCATTATTGCAAATATAGAATTAATCTGGCGCATACGGCGAAGCTCTAAGCCGGTTGTTTGGTAAAATTACGTTTACGAATACGAAAAATACGATAAAATTTACCGCGATGGCGCCGTGGCGAATTCCAAGAATTCCAAGAATTCCAAGAATTCCAAGAATTACGCTCACCTCAAAAATCATAGTTAAAATTTAGCAAACTCAGGACCCGATTGCTAAAATTTTATAAAATTTATATAAAAACCTTGACATCCTACCACTCAATGTTGTATAATACTGGCAATCTTACCGAAAGAGTGCTAAAAGTGAAAACGAATAAACGTGATATGATCCTGGAATCCATCATTTCCGCCTATCTCGATAGCAATACCCCGATCGGATCTTCAGAGCTGGGTGAGCGTATGGGCGTAGCGATGTCAGCGTCTAGCATTCGAATTTATTTTAAGCGCTTAAGCGATGAGGGGGCTTTGACGCAGCTTCATGTAAGCGGTGGTAGAATTCCGACGGTTGCGACGATGCAGGATTACTGGCGCGCTAGACTTAGCTTCGACGATGAGTTAAAAATAGACGATGCTCGCGAGCTAGAAGCGGTGCTTGAGGATTTTGAAATTTACTGTATGATTTTCAACGCCGAAAACGAAGCCCTAAGCGAAGTCATCAATCACGATGATCGTTTCATAATCCTTACATTTAGAACGGATGAGATTATCTTAAAATACGATTTTAGAGTTTTTAAATTCTTATCAAATTTAATAGGAATTTCACTCGGAGATTTGGAGTTAGCCTCGATGCAGATCGGTCTGCGCGAGCTTAGCACCAAGATCAGGGAGCTAAAAAATTCTAAAATCGAATTTCTTTGTAACGAGGTCGTGGCGTATAAAATTTTCAAAGACGAGCGGTTTAAAATTTTACTCAACCCCTCGATCGCCGTAAATTTTACTAAAAATTTGATCTTCGCGCCCTACTTCGAGCACGGATTTATGGGGATCAAACGCCCCGTAAAATTCGAAGGCGAGGACGCTACGATGATCTGCGCAGGCAGCGTTTACGAGAATTACGAGAAATTTTTTAACTACGCTAAAGGAGTAGCATGAGCCATAAATTTAAAGAGCACGGCGATAAAAACGCAGCGTGCGATAGTGAAGAAAAAGAGGTTTGCGAGCAGTGCGCGTCAGAAGCGAGCGAGCCGCAAGAGGTGCAGACATGCGATGATACCGACGCGCAGATACAAAAGCTTCAAAACGATCTAAGTGAGATCACTGATAAATTTTACCGCGCCAATGCGGATTTTGAAAATCTCAAAAAACGTTTGGAAAAGGAAAAAGATAGCGCTGTTGCTTACGCTAGCGAGAGCTTTGCAAAAGATCTACTGCCGATAATCGACGCGCTTGAGGAGGCCGCCAAAATTGATGTGGAAGGTAATGAGCTTGCAGATAAAATCGAAGTCGGCGTAAAACAATGTCTAAGCCTTTTTACAAAGACTTTTGAAAAATACGGTATCGTTCCGATAGCGACGGATGCGGGATTCGATCCTAGCGTGCATAACGCCATCTCGATGATTGAAGCCGAAGGCGCTAAAAAAGGCGATATCGTTCAAGTATATCAAAAAGGCTATATGTATAAGCAGCGCGTTTTGCGCGCCGCTATGGTGGTGGTGGCGAAATGATCGCCCAAATTTTAAAATTTTAAATTCAACACAAAGGATAAACAAATGGCAAAAGTCATAGGCATCGACCTAGGAACAACAAACTCGTGCGTAAGCATATTCGAGCGTGGCGAGAGCAAGATCATACCGAATAAAGAGGGTAAAAACACCACTCCGTCGGTAGTCGCTTTCACCGACAAAGGCGAGGTTTTAGTAGGCGACAGCGCCAAGCGCCAAGCAGTCACTAACCCGGAAAAGACGATCTATTCAATCAAGCGCATCATGGGTCTTATGATGAACGAGAAAAACGCGCAGGAAGCCAAAAAGCGCCTACCATATAAAATCATCGACCGAAACGGCGCGTGCGCGGTAGAGATCGCGGGCAAGGTTTATACGCCGCAAGAAATTTCAGCCAAGGTGCTGATCAAGCTAAAAGAGGACGCGGAGGCGTTTTTGGGCGAGCCCGTCGTAGATGCGGTCATAACCGTGCCTGCGTATTTCAACGACAGCCAAAGAAAGGCGACGAAAGAAGCAGGAACGATCGCGGGCCTAAACGTGCTTCGTATCATTAACGAGCCGACCGCAGCAGCGCTTGCGTATGGACTGGATAAAAAAGAATCTGAAAAGATCGTAGTTTACGATCTGGGCGGCGGCACATTCGACGTAACCGTGCTAGAAACCGGCGATAGCGTCGTTGAAGTCCTTGCTACGGGCGGTAATGCGTTTTTGGGCGGCGATGATTTCGATAACAAACTGATCGACTTTTTAACCTCGGAATTTCAATCTGAAACAGGCATCGACTTACGCGGCGATGTCATGGCTATGCAACGCCTAAAAGAGGCTGCGGAAAACGCCAAAAAAGAGCTAAGCAGCGCGATGGAAACGACGGTAAATTTACCTTTCATCACTGCTGATGCCACAGGTCCAAAGCACCTAATGAAAACCATCACCAGGGCCAAATTTGAAAGTATGATCGATTCTTTGGTAGATGAGACCATAAGCACTCTCAAAAAGGTCGTAAGCGATGCAGGTCTTAGCATGAACGACATAAAAGAGGTCGTCATGGTTGGCGGCTCGACGCGCGTGCCACTCGTGCAAGAGGAGGTCAAAAAGGCTTTCGGCAAGGAGCTAAATAAGAGCGTAAACCCTGATGAAGTCGTAGCTATCGGTGCTGCTATCCAAGGTGCGGTTATAAAAGGTGACGTTAAAGATGTGCTACTTCTTGACGTTACTCCACTTAGCCTTGGTATCGAAACACTTGGCGGCGTGATGACTAAGATCATAGAAAAAGGTACAACTATACCAACTAAGAAAAGCCAAGTCTTCTCAACTGCTGAAGATAACCAAAGTGCCGTTACTATCATGGTTTTACAAGGTGAGCGTGAGTTTGCAAGGGATAATAAATCACTTGGAAATTTCAACCTCGAAGGCATCCCAGCAGCTCCAAGAGGCGTACCTCAAATAGAAGTTGAGTTTGACATTGACGCGAACGGAATTTTAACTGTTTCAGCAAAAGATAAAGCAACTGGTAAAGCTCAAAACATCACTATCTCTGGATCAAGCGGTCTAAGCGAAGAAGAGATAAACAACATGGTAAAAGATGCTGAACTTCACAAAGAAGAGGACAAAAAGCGCAAAGATGCAGTTGAGACTAGAAATCAAGCAGATGCACTAGTTCACCAAACTGAAAAGAGTATGAGCGAGCTTGGCGAGAAAGTCCCAGCTGAAGATAGAAGTAACATCGAAGCTGCGCTAAACGATCTAAAAGAGGTCTTAAAAGATGAAAATTCTTCAAAAGAGCAGATCGATGCAAAAGTAGAAGCTCTAAGCAAAGCTAGCCACAAACTAGCAGAAGCTATGTA
>NZ_CALIIS010000071.1 GCF_938017705.1 uncultured Campylobacter sp. | reverse complement strand
ACTACTTAAATTACCCCAACTTACTCCTAATTATAATTGAAAAAATTCTTTTAGCTTAAGGCAAAATTTCAATTTTATTTTAGGTAAGAATTTATATAATTGTGCCGAAATTGCATATATGGTAATTTTGCATGTTTAGTATTTTCGAAAGGAGAAAATATGGCGAATAAAGGCAAGGTCATATGCCCTTATTGTGGCACAGGCTGTCAAATCGAGCTGACTGCGGAAGACAATTATATCAAATCCGCAACCGGCGTAAGCGACAACCCTGTAAATCAGGGTTGTTTATGTTTGAAAGGTTATTACGGATGGAATTACGTAGGCTCTAGAGATAGGCTTACTACTCCGCTAATTCGTAAAAAGAATGGCAAATTTAGTAAAGACGGCGATTTGGTCGAGGCTAGCTGGGACGAAGCGCTTGATTTGGTTGCTAAAAAGATGCTCGAAGTTAAAGAAAAATACGGCGCCGACGCGATAGCCGGAAACTATTCCGCACGCTGTACGCATGAGGATAACTACGTAGCGCAGAAGCTACTTAGAATTTTAGGTACGAATAATATCGATCACTGCGCGCGCATTTGACACGCTCCGACTGTGGCAGGTCTTGCCAAAACAATCGGTAACGGAGCAGCTACAAATAGCTTCACGGAGATCGGAACTCACAGCAACTGCATTATGATGATCGGCTCAAACCCGGAAAATGGCCATCCGATCGTAGCTATGCACGTTCAAAGAGCGTTAAATAGAGGCGCTAAACTCATCGTCATCGACCCGGTTAAGACGGAATTTGCAAATCGCGCAGATATCCACCTTCAGCTCGAGCCGGAGCACAATATCCCGGTTATAAACGCTTTAATCCATGCTATTATCGACGAGGATTTGGTAAATCATGAATTCGTTAATAAATACACCAAGGGTTTTGAATATGTAAAAGAGGCGGTTAAGGATTATTCGCCTGAAGCCGTAGCCAAATACACTAGGTTAAACGCTGAAGATATTAGAAAAGCAGCTAGAATTTACGCCACTACGCGACCTGCGGTTATCACGCACGGAATGGGTGTAACTCACTTCAACCACGGCGTGGGCGCGGTCTGCGACATTTCAAATTTAATGCTTGTAACGGGCAATGTGGGCGAGCTTGGAAGCGGCGATCTACCGATCCGTGGACAAGAAAACGTTCAAGGCTGCTGCGATATGGGAATGCTTCCTAACGTATTTACCGGCTATAAAGCTGTAACCGACGAAAGTGCCCGTGATTGGTTTGAGCGCCAGTGGAATTTACCGAAAGGTCATCTAAACGGCAAGATCGGCATTCATAAAACCGAAGTGCCTGACGCAATTCTTGATGGTAGGGTAAAATTCTTCTGGACGATGGGTGAAAACCCGGTTATGACCGATCCGAACGCAAACCACTTCTTGCGCGCGATTTCGCAGGTAGAGATGTATGTGATCCAAGATATTTTCTTAACCGAGACGAGCCGCAAAGCAGATGTTGTGCTTCCTGGAGCTTGCAGCGGCGAGAAGGAGGGTACTTATGCTAACGCCGAGCGCCGCGTACAGCATAGCGAAATTGTAGTTGCCCCTCCGGGACAAGCTAGACAAGACTGGGCTATCATCTGCGAGCTTGCCAGACGCCTAGGACTAGGTGATTATTTCACATTTCAATCTCCAGAGCAGATTTGGGAAGAGGTGCGCAGGGTAGCTCCACACAACTACGGCGGAATGAGCTATTACCGCATCAAAAAATACCACGGACTTCACTGGCCGTGCCCTGATGAGAATTCTATGGGCGGACCTGCATTGTATCTTGATAAGAAATTCTTTACTCCGGACGGTAAAGGAAATTTCGTCCCAGTTCTATTTGTGGATGATAAGAGCAAGATTGAAAGCGCCAAAGAGGAGTTCGCAAAGCGTATGAATATGCCGAAAGATTATCCTGTAATGGCGGGCTCCGTGGACGAGAAGACCGATGCAGAGTTCCCGATCCAGCTTCTAACTACGCGTAAGGTTTACGAGTACGCAGGAGGCGCGATGACTAGGCGCTCTAAGACCGTCGAGCAGGGCGGCGACGCGATAGGACCGATTGCGGAAATGAATCCGAAACTCGCCGAGCGATACGGAATTTCACAGGGCGATTTCATCGTCGCGTGGAGCCGCTACGGCTATATCGCGATCAAGGCGGACATCACCGAGTGTATAATGGATGGTATCATTCAGATGTCTTATCACTACTGGGAGAGCTGCTGCAACGAGCTAACTAGCGGCGGCTGGGATCTCATCGCCAAAACGCCTACGTTTAAGGCAGCGATTCAGATTAAAAAGATCGATGAAGAGGAATTTTTGCGTATCCGCGAGCTTAAGCGCATTAAATTTCAGACCAATAAAGTCGTTTACGACGACTTCCACCACCATCCGATTAAATTCTAAGAATTTAATCTTATCCGTAGATTCGGGGGCTATGCTCCCGAATCTACTTTTTAAAAATTAATTCAAATAGTATGAACAATCCAAATAATATGAAATTTTGGTGATCTAGCCGTCTTACGATATTTTAAAGATCAAAAATTTCAAAAATTTAATAAATTCCGCGGTACTTCAAATACGTCTCTTTGCGTGGTCGCACTATTGATAAGAGGGCGGTTAGAATTTATCTGCTATTGCGTTAATAGATGTGGCGGCAGAGACTGGGCATTCGCGATTTATCAAATCCCAATAAATTAGCCTTAATTAGAGCGGCGCAATGGAGTAAATTTTAAAGATAAGCATGATAATAAGACCATTTTATCGCGACAAATCTTACCAAATTACATTATTGATTAAATTTTAACGCGTGCAGGCTGATTTTATGTAAATTAGCCTATATTATTAAGTAGCGCTGTAATTTTAATAACGCAAATGCAATTTTTGTGATTTTAATATATAAATGCAAAAGGCTCATAGGCTTTTTTAAAATGCTAGACGCGGCTTTTAGTTTTAATGGTCGCAAATGCCGGTTTCTAGCATAACCGGAGTAGTTTCGCGCTCCGTCTGAAATCCATAAATTTTGATTTTAAAATTTTAGATTTAAAATTCCGAATTCCGCCGTGCTTGGAATTCAGAATTTTTAGAATTTTATTTTATCGCGTGTTTTTGGCGTTTTATTTTCACGCGGGAGCCCTTTGCTGCGCCAGATCGCGCTGCTTGCGATATTAAAGCCATTGCGCCAAAGCTACTGCCTGCTTGCGGACGAGATTTATGAAACTAGGCTCTGATATTGAAGTTATTGCGCCAAAGCTGCTGCGGCAGAATTCCATTTACTTTATGCAAAAGTAGTTAAAATTTCTGCCGCTCGTCGCGCCTGAGCTACTTATTGTGCCGGTCTGTTCGTCTCGCTTTAATTTTTATCGCTAGCAGCACCCACTTTACTTTGTCGCTCCTAAATTTTTGCCGTCAGTCGCGTTAGAATCGCTCGCAGCGCCGTGATTTTCGCTGCTTGCAGAATCTGAGTTTGTCGTACCGCTAGAGCCCGCGGAGATTGGATTTACTGCACTTTCGCCCGCGATACCGCTTACGTTATTTATGTAGGCTACGGTGCTTATTTTATTCCATTCTCTACCGATTTTCAAAAACGCGCGCTGGCTGTCTAGGATCTCTTTAAACATCGGATCTTTCGCCGCTTCTTCGTCTAAGATTTCATTCGTTGCTTTTTTAAGCGCGGCTATCACGTCTGCAGGGAAGTCGCGCACCTGCACATCCGGAAACTGCGCTTTTAGCTCCGCCCAAATGCGAGCGTTTTCGTAAAAGCCCTTATTTTGGAAGTTCTCGCCAGCAAGTCTTGCTGCAGCCTCTAAGATCGCTTGAAGATCCGCAGGCAGCTTCTCTAGCTCCTTTTGATTTACTAGCAGCTGGCAGTCTCCCATAGGTTCTTGCCAGCCTGTGTAGTAGTATTTAGCCACTTTGTGAAATCCAAGTGGCATATCATAGACAGGGCTTACCCACTCGACCGCGTCGATAGTACCCATTTCTAACGCCATAAATAGCTCGCCCGTAGGCACCGTGTTTATAGTAGCGCCCAGCTTGCTCATCACCTCTCCGCCTAGCCCCGGTATGCGGAATTTAAGCCCTTGCAAATCTGCAACCGAGTTGATCTCTTTTTTAAACCAGCCGCCCATTTGCATGCCGGTAGATCCCATCAAAAAGGTCTTTATGCCGTATTGCGCGAACATCTTATCGTTAAGCTCTCGCCCACCACCATAGTAATACCACGCGTGCTGCTCATCAGTAGTCATACCGAAAGGCACTGCCGTCCAGAGCATAGTTTTGGCGTCTTTGCCTTTATAATAATAAAGCGAAGTATATCCTAGATCGTATTGACCGCTTTTGACGAAGTCGAATATGCCAAAGCTTGCCTTGTGCTTGCTCGGCGTATCGATGCGGATCTGAAGCCTGCCACCGCTAAGGCTTTCGGCATAGTTTTTAAAATCCTCAGCAGCAGCGCCCAAAACGGGCGTAGTCGCCTCCCACGTACTAGCAAGTCTTAGGCGATAAACCTTATCGTCGCCGAAAAGCTGCGAGCCCAAAAGCATGAGACATGCAAACAAAAAAATCTTTTTCATTTATATCCTTTCATAAAGTTTTAAATTCATAAAATTTCAAAATTTAGCGCGCCGCCGGCTTAAAATTTAATCGCGTCCTGCGTCACTGCTACGAAATCCTGATTCACGGTACTTATTTTATCCACGTGTTGCTTTATATTCTATTTTACGACGCTTCATCTTATAGGCACTTTGCTTTGTAGACGTCTTATTTCGCGATATTTTGTTTCTAAGCGCTCTACCCAAGCTTCTTTATTTTACAATTTACAATGCCTGGCTTTGCGACGATAGAGCGCCACGTTCGTTTTAATTTTGCCGCGTTCGGGCGTACTTACCTACACCTGCGCCATATCTAGCGATAATATTTTATCAAGCGCGCTTATTTAAAAACCTCTGGCAGCGGACCTATTTTGCTTAGAACCAACAAAAGTATCTTAAAATGCTATCTTTGCGCTTTTGCAGATAAAATTCTCCCTTCCTTTCAAAGCGAGCTTTGTCATTATTGGCAAGCTTAGACGCTACGCCATTTTTTGATCTTAGACGGCAGAATCGTGCTTTTAAATTTAAAATTCCGCAATCTGCACAATCTTCGCGCCACACTGACAAGCGGAGAGTGCGCCTTTATATTTAAATTTTGCGCCTTAGTTGAGCGCAAAATTCCGCGCGGAGTTTTTGAAATTCCGCGCGAAGTCTAGATTAAAATTTTACGCA
>NZ_CALIIS010000070.1 GCF_938017705.1 uncultured Campylobacter sp. | reverse complement strand
AATTTAGCCGTTAATGGGCAATTATAGAGGTTCGGTGGGCTGTAAATTTATGAGGAGCGCAAATGACTACTATGTATGTTGGTTTTTGGTTATCTTCGGATAAATATAACTTTGATTTTTCGGACTTGATCCTATGCGGGGAGATTGAGAAAAATAAAATTGGTGACATAAATAAAAGACGTGGCGAAGTCATAAATAGATGTAACTGGTCGTGTTGTACTGCCAAGAAAGAGTGTGTATACACGGACGATGCGTTAAAAGATTTGTATGAAATTTTAAAAACGAACTTTGGCGATATCAAAAAGAGGATATCGGAATTAAATTTAACCGTTAATATTTATGTAGCGGTAGATACGACGGAGAAGGACGATGTATATTCTATCGACTTTAGTAAAGAAACGCTAAAAATGTGTGCCGAACTAAATGCCGATGTCTGCGTAGACGGGATATATTATTAATTTGTGTGGGGAGAGAGACGGCGTAGAAAATAAATTTCTAATACCCCGCTCAAAAAGGTAAAAATGAATAAATTTACAAGACAGCTTTCTTTCTTTACCCTTGTTCTCTTATCGGCTACCGCCCTCATCTCTCAAGGATCTGCCGCATCCTCTAGCTGGGTTACCTGGGGCTTTAGCGTCGGCGCCTCTGCAGAGCTTAGCGGAACCACTTCCAAAGATAGCTCTAAATCAAGTAACTCCGTAGCCTCTAATCTTAGCGGCAAGAATATTAAAATTTTAACTGATAGCAATAAAGATACCGCTATAAATATCAAAGGCTCAAATTTATATGCTAGTAACGATATATATCTAAACACTCATAATCTATTTATCGATGCTTCCCAAGATAGCTATGAAGCTAAGCAAAGCTCTAAAACCGTAAGCGGAAGAGTATCTGCTACTATGTATGGAGGCGGAGGAGGAAGCGCAGGGCTTGATTACTCTAGAAGCAATATGAAAGAAGAAAGCCTTAGCCACAATAACGCTAAAGTTTATGCAGGGCATAATATATACGCCTTAGCTAGTAACGACGCTTTAATAAAAGGAGCAAACCTTAGAGCGGATAACGCTTTAGCTTTAAAGGTAGGACATGATCTAAGCCTTCATAGCTTAAGAGATAGCTATAATTACGATAGCAAATCAAGCTCTATAGGGGCAGGCATAGGCATAAGTGGAACTAAAACAAACTCCGATCCGGACAATCCCTATGACATAGGCAATAACATAGTAAGGTATAAGGATTCCAAGCTTTCAAGCATAAACGCTAACTATTCCAGATCCAAATCAAGCACTATGGTAAAACAGACCGTGCTATCTAGTATAACCGCTAAAGAGTTAAACATAGAAGTAGGATCTAACACAGATCTAAAAGGTTCACTAATAGCCGCAGGCTACTATGACGAGAATGGAAATTTCATAGATAACGGCAAGCTTAGATTAAAAACAGATACCCTAACTTTTTCAAATTTAAGCAACACCAGATACGACAAATCAAATTCTTTAAGCATAGGAACGAATTATGCTTTTAAAGATCCGCAACAAGAAGGGGGAAGTAAAGGGGGCGAGAGTGCTCAAGCTAAAGAGAGCAAGAGCGCTGAAGCTAAAGATAGCTCTACCGATCCTAAATCTAAAATTTCATCGATTAACTACGCTAATAATAGAAACCTATCCTACTCTATGAGTAAGAGCTTAGCTACTATAGGAAAAGGAGAGCTTATAGTAGGAGATAAAGATATAAGCTCTTTAAGTAAAGATGAGCTTGCTTCTTTACAATCTAATCCTAACAATAAGGCTCTATATAACTCAGACGATCTTACTAGATTAAACAGAGATAGCTCCAAGCTAAGCAAAGAGCTCTACTCTACCAAGCTAAACTCCAATGTCGATGCAAGCGTGGATATGAGGTTGTTTAGCGAAGGGGGAAGGAATGAGATAAAAAGAGAGCTAGATCAAGTATTAGATGATCTGGATGATATAAGATTAGGTATAAAAGATAAATTTGAAACAAATAAATTAACGGAAGAACAAAAGCGTATTGTAGAAACTCAATCTGCTAAAGATGCGCTAACTATTCTATTAAGACAAAGCGGAGTTAAAGAAGAAACTATAAATGAAATAGTAAATTCGCCGACTATAAAGAATTTCGCTTATATAGCTGATAAATTAAATTCAAAAGCCGTATCTTCTGGCGACTTAAGTACAGATCAAAATCCAGAAATTTCTTATACCAAAAATGGTATCCCAAGTATTAATTTGGGTACTGTTCATGTAGATGGATCCGAGAGTATGCTTAATGTTTACGGTTTGGCTACAAAAGGTGCCGATGCGGCAACGTTTATCATAGATAAAATCGGCCATACTGCCGCAGCTGTATCGGTAGCGGCTATCCAAACTATGATATCGGGTCCAACAAAAACGATTGCAGGTATAGCCACGGACAATATTTCCGATAGGTTTACGCGACCGATCAAGCAAGCCATAAGCGATAAGACACGAAAATATTTAACAGAAGATGAGGATGAAGCCTATATAGCAGAAAATCAAAGGGGTATCAATATAGTATCTGATTCTGTCGGAGAAGTGGCTGTGGGTGCTGTTTTTGGCGGAATAAACAGGTTTATCAAATCGCTTACCAAACTATCAAAGGCAAATAAGGATCTAATAAATAATAATAAATTAGAGAGCGTAGAGAAAAAATTGACGGATGGGAATTCCAATAATAAAAACTTATCGCTCGATGCGAATGCTAAAGTTGAGGATAAAATCAAGCTTGCGACAAAAACCGATAAGGTTGAAACTACTTCAAAAAAGATATCAAAGGACGATAAGGAATTAAAGGATGTAGAGAAAAAATTGACGGATGGGGATTCCAATGTAGACAATCCTTTAGAAAATATTGTTTATGATAATAGTGTAATAAGGAAAATGGAAAGAAAGGATTTCCATTCGTTTCCAGAGGAAGTACTCGCCTTTGGCAAATACGGTGAAGTTACAAAAATTATAGGACGCGATGGTATAGAGAGGACTGGAGTTTATATCAAAGGCTCTTATAGAGGAAGGGATGGAGTATTTGAGTGAGTTTATTATAGAAAACGATGGCAAAACCGTTAGCCACAGATTTTTTAGACCTAACGTGAAATAAAGGAGCGAATTATGTTGTTTACAGATGAGGATTTTGTAAATATAGTGCCGCAGGATCTTTTAGAGCGCGGTATAAACTTAAGAGAGAAGCTCGGTTTTTATGAAATCGCTTGGAAATTTGACGATGTAATGGAGGTGCTAAAAATCACAAGAGATAAAGGTATGATTATCCTAGGAGGAGAAGTATATCGCCTAAGCGGTAATGAGCCCATAATCACATACGACGGCTGGAGTACCAA
>NZ_CALIIS010000069.1 GCF_938017705.1 uncultured Campylobacter sp. | reverse complement strand
CAAGGCAAGGCAAACGGCGAGCTTAGCGCGGCTCTAGCGCAGAACGAACTTAAAAATCTAAGCTTAAATCTAAACGCGATGGGCGGCAACCTGAATGCGAGCGGAAATTTGAGCGATCTAAAGCTTAAGGTGAGCAATCTAAATCTAGCCGTCCTTTCGGCTCTTTTTTACGGTAGCGCCATCGGAAACGGCACGATAAACGGTGATGCGAAGTTAAATTTAAAAGATAGCATCAACGGCACGGCGCAAATTTCGCTTGCTAACGGCATGATTTTTAAGAAATTTTTAGACGGCGCGACGGGCAAGAACTTCCCGAATGATCTAAAAGCGGACGCGCAGGCGCAGACAAATATCAAAAACTCCGTCGCGACCTTTAGCGCAAGCGCGAACTCCGATCTGGCGCAGCTTCAGAGCTTAAACGGCACCTACGAGCTTAAAAACAAAGCGCTTAAGGCAAACTACGCGCTGCTGATCCCGAGCCTGCAGCGACTGGAGTTTTTTCTAAATCGCAGACTAAACGGCAAAATTGCCGCTACCGGCGAGCTTTCGCACGACGGCAAGAGCCTGTTTGCGACCATAAATTCCAAGGTCGCGGGCGGTGAGCTGAACGGACAGATCGCGGGCGATGAGGCAAGCTTTAAAATCCAAAATTTTATCGTCAAAGAGCTTACGACGCTTCTAAATATCGATCACGTCTACGACGGCACGGGCAATGCAAATCTTACGTATAATACTAGCTCGCACAGCGGAAAATTCGATGCAATCATCAATAACGGTCGCCTTCCTAGCGGCGGATTGATCGATAAAATCGGCAAAATTTTAGGTCGTGATCTAGGCGGTGAGGTCTATAACGACGCCAAAGTAAACGGCACGATCAAGCAGAATTTAATTAATTTCAACGCCGATATGAGTGCGCAAAAAAGCAAGCTAAACGTAACGGACGGCACGCTGGATAGTAAAACGGGCGCGATTTCGGTGCCAGTTAAGGCAAACGTCGAGAAAACCGACTTTGAGATAAACATCACCGGCACAATTAAG
>NZ_CALIIS010000068.1 GCF_938017705.1 uncultured Campylobacter sp. | reverse complement strand
CGAGCGATCTACTAGAGCTCAATCTTACGGGGTATTATACAAAGCATCAACGCATCGGATCGACTTCGACGAACGTAAAATGGGGTGTCGAGACCAAAGGCGGCAAAATCGGCGCTAAGAGTAAATTTGAAACGGGCGATCTGGCTCATACGTTGCGTTACGGCTTTGATTACTACCGCTCCGAAAACTACGTTAAGCCCGGCAATCTACGCCCCGAGAAGGTCGATAATTATAGCTTTTATATCGAGGATGCTATGCGCTACGGCGGGCTTACGGTAACTCCGGGTATCCGCTACGAAAGGCACGAGCTAAAAACTTACAACGGTAGAGGCGCTAATATCTCTAGCTACAAATATAAATTTAACGAAGTAAGCCCCGCCTTGGCGCTTGATTACGAGATCGGCGCGGGATTTGGAGCGTTTGCAAGCTATGCGCGAGTATTTAGAGGACCTGACGTAATGGAGAGCATGATGGCTGCGGGTACTAGCCGCGGCAGACCACTAAGCTGGATGGCTAATGAAAATTTAAAGGCCACTACGGGCAACGCCTACGAAATAGGCGGTCGCTACAAAAGCGAGCTAGGAGAGAATTCCTCGGTAAGCCTAACCGCAAAATATTTCAGGACGGAGTATAAAAATCTCATCGTAGATAACAATGCGGCGGGCGGAATCGTCGGCTGCCCGGGAGGCGCAGCAAATACTTTATGCAGGGCTAACGCAGGCGGTGCGGACATTGACGGCGTCGAGCTTTTCGCAAGATTAATATTAGATGATTTGAGCCTCGCTGCGGGTTACACACACCAGCACATAGAATATAAAGACCGCGTGCGCAGCGGCTCGGGCTATCTAAGCTCAAACATCATCGGCTACCGCGACTATGGCGATAAATACACCTTCAATGCCGAATACGCAATCTCTGCGGCGGATCTACTGCTGGGCTATAACTTGCTCTTTTTCGACTCCAAAAACGTAGCCTCCGCAAATAGCGACAAAAAAACAAAAGTGCCTAGCTACGCGGTTCACGATCTATATGTGACCTACGCTCCGGATAGCGGGCGATTTAAAGGGCTTGAGATCAACGCGGGCGTTTACAATCTCTTTGATAAAGCCTACGCGTCGCACTCACAGCGCAGCGCCGATTTCACCGGTGATTCAAACGCTATCGACTGGGAGCCGGGATGAAATTTCAAGCTAAGCGTGGCGTATAAATTTTAAAGCTTACGCGAGATGACGGTACGAAATTTTGCACGCTAAAGCGGCGAAATTTTAAAAATTCAAGCCCTTGGAATTTCAAAATTCCAAGGGCTTGAATTTCAAGCTTTTAAATTCTACTAACAGAAATTTTCTCATAAAATTTTTGCGAATAGCAAAATTCTCATTCGCAATGAAATTCTAGCTTGCGGCGAAATTCCCAAAATTCAAAGCGATATCCGCAACGCTTCACATCCAAAGTTCCTTTAGAATTTATAAGATTCCTCCCGCTTCAAGCGCCGTCCGTTTACTCTTCATCGTTAAAATTCCGTTTTAAATTCTACTTAAAAGGAGAGCCTTTGTTAAATTCTACTAAAAACGCCATTCGCGGCGCGTTTTGGACGAAACCGTTCATAGTTTTAGTGCTGCTTTTGCTGCTGCTAATCCCGCTAAGCTTTATCGATAATCTTACCTACTCGCGCTCCGAAACCAAGCAGCTCGCGCAGGATTCGATCCTCACGCCGGTGGGTGGTGAGCTGCAAATCCAAGGCCTTGCGATCGTAGTGCCCTACGCAGAGATAATCGAAGCGATAGACAAAAGCAACAACGAGCTCGTAAAAAGGCGCGTAGAGAAAAATTTCATCATCGTGCCTAAAAACTACTCCCTCGCGGCACAGATCGACCCCACCTATCTAAAGCGCGGGATTTTTCGCGTTCCGATCTATAACGGCGATTTTGCGCTTGAGGCGATAAACTATACCGAGCTCGGCGTCGATCCTGCGCGGCTAAATTTCGACGAAGCCGTGCTAGTGCTCGGCGTAGGCAATCAAAAATCCTTCACCGCTTCTCCTGCTTTAAGCTTAAACGGCAAGGAGCTTAAGCAATATCACGGAAACACCGAAGCTAAAATTTTCGATCGGAGCTTAATCTACAAGCTCCCCACTTCAGCGCTGTCGTCTGATTTTAGCATCAGCGGTACGCTTAAAATCCAAGGCGGCGAGGCACTTCATCTAGCTCCGATCGCGCAAAATAGCCGTTTTGAAATTAGCTCTACTTGGGCATCGCCTAGCTTTGGCGGCGGCTTTATCGCCAAATCGCGCGAGGTAAGCGCTAGCGGTTTTAAAGCTTCGTGGGAAGTTACAGGCTTAGCCGCGGGCATTGCTCCTGCGTGGCTTGCAGATCAAGATGACCGCGTCGCTATGACGAACTGGCGCAGCAACGACGATAGAAATGACGCCGTAAGCATCGGCTTCATCGAGCCCGTGAACAACTACTCGCTGATTAAGCGCTGCACGGATTACGCGCTGCTGTTCTTGGCGGTGCCGTTTTTAGCGATCTTTTTGTGCGAGGTTTACACTCACGAGCGCATCCACCCGATCCAATACCTTCTCATCGGCCTGGAAGACGTCGTTTTCTACCTGCTGGTGCTTTCGCTTTCCGAGCATATGGGCTTTGCGATCAGCTACGCTATCTCGGCGATCGCGGTAAGCGCGATAGTATTTTTCTACGCGAGCGCGATTTTTAAAGGCGCGCGCTGGGGCATTTTCATCACTTGCGTTCAGCTCGTCTCATACGCGATCCTCTATGTCATCTTAAATTCCGAAGACTATGCCCTATTGATGGGAAGTCTGATGATCTTTGCGGTGATTTCGCTCGTTATGTATTTTACGCGCAAGCTCGACTGGTACGACACGGCGATCCCAAGCGGCGAGAAAAAGCAGGAGCAAGAGCCTGAAATTTAGCCTTTAAATTTAGCGATAAATTTAATCACAATGGCCTTTGGAGCTTTAAAACCCAAAGGCCTTTTTAAATTTGCCCGCTAAATTTCAACTGCCAAAATTTCATCTATTTAGAATTTTACCCGCCGCGGCAGGCAAATCGCGGTGTGGGAGCAAGATGCGCGGCGACGCGTTTTAAATTTAATTCCGTTAGCGCACCGAGCCGAACGGCGCGCTTTAAAATTTAGCCCCGCGAGCGTGAGCACGTCGCGACCAAATCTAGAGCGCGCCGCTTTAAATTTTAAAATTTCATCTGCGCCGATTTTTTGAGTATAATGAGCGAAAAATTTTAAGGATTTTGTGTGATACTTGCTATTGAGAGCAGCTGCGACGACAGCTCGGTCGCGGTGATGGATGAGCGCAGTTTCGAGCTGAAATTTTACGAAAAAATAAGCCAGGAAGCCGATCACGCCAAATACGGCGGCGTCGTGCCCGAGCTTGCCGCGAGGCTGCATACGGAGGCGCTTCCGCGGATTTTGCAGCGCGCAAAGCCCTATTTTAGCGAGCTTAGCGCCGTCGCAGCGACCAATACCCCGGGGCTCAGCGTGAGCCTGATCGGCGGCGTGAATATGGCAAAAGCGCTCGCGCTCGCGCTAAATTTGCCGCTCATCGGCGTAAATCATCTCATAGGCCACGTCTACTCGCTGTTTTTAGGCGGCGAGGCGCGATTTCCGATGGGCGTTTTGCTCGTTAGCGGCGGACACACGATGGTTTTGGATATCGACGCGACGGGCGGTATCGAAATTTTAGCGACCACGGGCGACGACAGCTTCGGCGAGAGCTTCGATAAGGTCGCAAAGATGCTAGGGCTCGGCTATCCGGGCGGCGCGCTCATCGAGGAGCTCGCAAAAGGCGGCGAGCCGCGGTTTGAGCTGCCTGTGCCGCTAAAGGGCGATAGGCGGCTGGAGTATAGCTTTTCGGGGCTTAAAAACGCCGTGCGCGTGCAGATCGAAAAGCTAAAAGAGGCGGGCGAGCTGGATGAGCGAGCGATGCGCGATCTGGCGCGCTGCTTTGAGGACGCGGCTTGCGCGCACATACTGGATAAATTACAGCGGATATTTGAGCTGCGGCGCTTTGCGCGCTTCGGCGTCGTGGGCGGAGCGAGCGCAAACCTGCATCTGCGCGGGCTTTTGACGGATTTGTGCGAGCGGACGGGCTGTGAGATACTTTTCGCACCGATGAAATTTTGCTCCGACAATGCCGCTATGATCGCGCGCGTGGCGATAGAAAAGCTGCGTAAAAAGGAGTTCGTCTCGCCCGCAGAGCTTGAGATCATTCCGCATCTAAATCTACGCTCAGCGTTTGAGTAAAATTTTCAATTAGTTCACTGCCGTCCCTTTTTGTGACGATTGTATTTTTAACGCCATTCTATTTTTCCTTGATTAAATTTTGTATTTCCATGGAGTAGCTATATGATGACTGCATAGTTTCAGTGTAGCCATATTCTCCATATGTTTCCAGGCTTTCATTTAAAATTGAAATTACTTCATCAGTTGAAAGTGTTTTTGTATGCATTGGACTTAAACCTAATAATTGCCAAATTCTATGAAGTTGCTTTGGCCCTACTGTTTTATCAATTTCATAATCAAGAACAACTTCTATAAAACCTCCATTATAATATAAAATCCAAATAGCTTTTTCAAGCGTATTATGATCATATTCATAGTCTGGAAAATTATAAACTTTCCATAACCAACAGTTTCTTACTCTGTCAATAGTCCAATCTAGTCTACCGACAAAAATTTTATAATATGGATTATACTTGTAGTAAATTTTACTCAATCCGTACTTCTCATCATCCTCTTTGGTGATGATTGCATTTTCAAACGCCATTTTATTTTTCTCTCCCATCAACTAAATCTTGTAATTCCATAGTGAAATTTTCAATCTGCCCCCAAGCGCCATCACATCCATATACATTCAAAATTTTATTTAAAAGCATAAGTATTTGATTTTTTGAAAGGGCTTTAGTTTCTTTTGGCTTTAATTCTAAAAGCTTCCAAATTCTATGAAATTTTTCTGTATCCGATATATTGTTTTCGTAATCAAGTGTAACCTCTATTATCTCTCCTTTATAATATAAAGTCCAAACCGATTTCTTAAGATATGCATGATCGTATTCCGGATCTGGAAAAAATTTAGTTTCTATAAACCAGCAATCCGCATTTCTATCGACGACCCACGATTTTCCATCGGGTAAAGTTTTATAAACGGGATTAAATTGATAAAACAATTTGCTTAACCCGTACTTCTCATCATCCTCTTTAGTGATGATCGCATTTTCAAACGCCATTCTTTCCTCCTTAAAATTTAATTCTCGGATTATACCGAGATATGTTTATATTCGCCTATGCGATAATAATATGGCGTAGGAGTTAAATTTATAATTGATTTTTGCTTTGAACCGTGCGCAACGCTCTCGTTAAAATTTTTAAAATTTCAAAGCGCGGTTTAAATTTACAGCCGCAGCTCGGCGCGCGCTAAAGCGCAGGCCGCCGCCGTATGTTTGAAATCCCGCCACAAATCGTGCGGCGCTACGTATTCAAAACCCGCCCATATCAAGCGCTGCAATGACACGCCGAGCTACGCGAGCTCGGTAAATTTCGCCGCGGCGCGTCTAAATTTCTATCGCGTAAGGGATTTTATCTTTCGCGCCGGCGCCTGCAAAGCCTTTAAGCCGCAGCAGGCAGCTGTCGCAAAGCCCGCACGCAGCGTCCTCGCGCTCGTAGCAGCTCCACGTAAGCTCTAACGGCACGCCAATCTCAAGCGCCAGCGAGACGATCTGCGCCTTGCTAAGGTGCACGAGCGGGGTTTTGATGCGCGGATGAAAGTCGCGGCTCGTGCCCAGCTCAAGCGCTCGCTCGAACGCGCCGATGAAGCCCGCGCTGCAGTCGGGGTAGCCGCTGCTGTCCTCCTGCACCACGCCGATGAAGATCGCGTCGCAGCGCTCCTTCTCGGCGAGCGCGGCGGCGATGCTCAAAAACACGCCGTTGCGAAACGGCACGTAGGTGCTCGGCAGATCCGAAAACACGCTCTCGCCGCTTTGCGGTGAAATTTTATCGCTTTGGCTTTGCGACGAAATTTTATTATTTTGGCTTTTAGGTGAAATTTCACTCCCTGCGTGCTTGGGTGGAATTTTATCGCCCTGCTGCAGCTCGGCTCCGCTTTGAGGTGAAATTTCACCTTCTTGAACCAGAATTTTGCTGCCCTGCGGTGAAATTTTGTCGTCGCAGGCTAAAATTTTACCGCCTTGCGGCGAAGGCTCATCGCCCCCTAGTAAAATTTCAGCGTCTTGAATTAAAATTTCACCGCTCTGCAAGCGGCTATTTCGCGCCGAATCTGCATCAAGCGGAGCGTCCGCTGAGCCCGCCGAGAAATCTGACGCAGTAAAATTTTGCCCGCCAATCTCGGCATCAATAGAATTTGCCGCAATAGAATTTTGCCCGTTTAGTTCGGCGACGGAATTTGTCTTGGTAAAATTTTGCCCGTCTAGGCGAGCGCTCTTGGAATTTGCCGCGCTATCAATCTTGGCGCCGGCAGATTTTACCGCGCCGCAAAGCTCCGCCGCGCCCTTTCTGATCGGCAATGTGCCGTCCGTAAGGGCGTTACCGCCGATTTGTGCGATGAAGCGAGCATCTAAAATCAACCTCTTTGCGACCCCCAAATCGTCGCAAATTTTACTGAAGCACTCGCGCTCCTTGCCCATCGTGCGCTGATCGTAGTCAAAATGCAGCGCCACGATCTCATAACCTTCGCGCTTCGCGATATAGGCGCAGGTCGCGCTGTCCATGCCGCCGCTGATCACACATAAAGCTCTCATTTTTGTCCTTTTTTTGCTAAAATTATACGAAAATTTTATAAAAGAGGGGTAAAAATGATACTTTGCGAGCAGCCCTATCCCGAAATTTTGGACGCTATCGCGGCGGAGCTGGGCGGCGGGAGCGTCGAGCTAATTTTCGTGCGCGGCGAGGAGATGCGGCAGCTAAATGCGCAAACGCGCGGCATCAATAAGACGACCGACGTGCTGAGCTTCCCGCTCGATCCTGCGGCGTTTGCGGGCTTCGGCGGGGATTTGAGCGAGGAGAATTCCGCGCATAAAAACAGCGGCTCTAAAAATCAAAATGCTGCGAATTCCGCTAGTGAAAATACAAGCGCCGCAAATTCTGCGAGCAAAAATTCCAATACCATAAATTCCAAAAATTCCGAGGGCAAAAGTTCTAGCGATGAAAATTTAAAGAATAAGAATTTTGACGGCGGAAATTTTGCTCCCGCGCTGCTCGGCTCGGTCGTTATAAATTTAGACCTTGTAGAACTGAAAGCCGCGCAGCTGGGGCACGGCAGGGATGACGAGACGGCGCTGCTTTTTACGCACGGTCTGCTGCATGTGCTAGGCTTTGACCACGAAAGCGACGACGGGCAGATGCGCGCCAAGGAGTGCGAGATAATCGAGAAATTTCGCCTTCCAAAAAGCTTGATCGTGCGAACGGAGGGAAGCGAGGAGTAGGCGCTGCGGATAGCAAGCTGCGCGGTAAGCCCTATATGGATCACGAAGTAAAGTTTATATTCGAGCAATAAATTTGAAGTGTCGAGGCATGAGTGAGAAAAATTTTGCGATATATATTGAAAAAGTTTATTTGACGTTAGCAGAATGAATTCCTGCGCGTATTTTTAAGTAGAATTCTTATCGCATCAGATATTGCGGAAACGTTATACGACATATTTATGCCCCTTTTAATGAATTTTTATATGCTTTATTTAGTTGAAAAAATGTAAAAAATAAAACTAGCGCCAAGATAATTCCGCTGAATAAAAAGAGTTTTTGTTCAAAGAAATTTTGCCTAAGATCAACTTCGATGATTACTTTATTATCACAATCTCCAAATTCTACGATATGAAGATTTATCATTTTTAAGATTACGCATTTATTATTAATGTATCTGCTAAATATAAAATCACAAAAGTATTTTTCTTGATAGTCGTATTTGTTTGTATCAATATGAAAGTCGATAAATTCCCAAGAAAAGATTTTGCCATTTCCCGTTACAGATATCTTGCAACCATTACCGCTTTTATAACTATGAAATCTAAAAAATTTCTCTACTGTTCCGGAGAAAATATATGGATTCTGTAAGGACTTCTCACTGGGTGCAACTGCATAAGCGGCTGAAAAACATATAGGCATAAGAACCATAGAAAATACGGCAATCATAGCTAAAAAATTATGCTTTTTAGCAAAGCCGAATTTGATTAGATCATTACAATAATCCACGTAACGAAGCGGATTTTTCATTGTGTTCCTTTAGATAAACATAGATGGTAGCCCAAAAAGCGCACGCTATCGCAAGTTCGGTAATTAGACTTAACGGCTACCCTCGATATCCGCAAAGTGCGAATGGGCGCACAAAATCTAACTGCATTTTCATTAAATTTCAAATGATATTTACGATATATTGTATTGTGCGGCGGATTAAATGCTGCTTAATATTTTTATTACAAACGCGAAATAAAAAGCCTAGAAACAAAGGTTTGTACGAACTAGCTTCTACATCGCAATTATCAAATACCTTTTCTTGCAGCCCTCTTAATATTTAAGACCGCTATCTTTCGTAGTAAAATAAATTTTTACATTCGAAAAAATAGGCAAATCTTGTAAATTCTCTAGTTCTACCTTATACATACCTTTTTGTAAGGGCGTGCAGGCGATCGTCGCACTATATGCATCATAGTGTTTCTCGCCCCTATAAATACTCGTTTGCATATACGCGGGGCGTAAATTCCTCACCTCTGCAAACACGGGTTTTAACTTATAATAAAAATACTCCTTTCTGCGTCCAAATTTATTCGGCTCATTATCTATTTTGTATATCTTTAGACTTAGCGGTATTTTGGTACCGCGCAGCAGCGTTTCGTTCACGTCGTATTCCCCTCCTATATACGTATTTGCGAACTCATCATCCAAGAGCTTCATATCTCTATCGTAATCGTATGAGACAAAATCCAAAGTAAAATATCTACAAATTTTATCATCTTTGTTATTTATATATAATTCCGCTTTATTGCCGGCTTTAGTTAAATTTATATCGGTAAATTCCATAGGAATGCGCGGCTTAATTATCAAATAATTTATAAGCTCCTCCGCCACATAACAAAACAAAATAGACGCCGCTATTATAAAAATAAATTTTAATACTCTCATATTGCTCCATTTATAGGCATTTTAGCGGATTTATCCTTTCGCTTTAAGCATAATAGATTTTATTCACATTCATGAATATATGGATCTTTTAGGGTAAATTCGCCGTAATTTCCCAACCAAAATTTCGCATGCTCAAAATTGTCAATCGCAAATGTCGCATGGTGTTCGCTGTATACCCTGCGCGATCTGCATTTTTTGCCTTTGTAATCATAGTGATCTGATAGCTTTTTATAAAACTCGATGCTTTCGTTATCAAAGTCGTAGCCCAGCGCGATATCTTGATTTCGCCCGTCGTAAAAATGAATATAGTCGAAATCGAGGTTGTAATAAACTTTGCAATGATCATTATCGCCGTTTATTATAGCATCGCCGCAATATTTTTCTAGTTTTAATTTCTCTTTTTCAAACTCATGCCGTAGCTCAATCTGCTCAGACGGGTCTAAATTTTGTGTTTTCTCAGTAAAAAATTCCTCTTCATACCTAAGCGCCTTCTGCAATAAAATAGCCGCATATTCGGCTCTTTTAGAATAAAAATATAGAAAATAGGAGGTGTATAACATAAAGATAAAACCCGCAAAAATCATAAAATTTCTAAGTAGTTTTTTCAAATCGTTGCCTTTCTATATTCTATATCGGTGCAAATAGTTTTGCCTCTTTCAAAAAAAAGCGATGACTTATTATATCCCGTTAAGATTAAATAGCATTTGCAATTTAATATTATATTTTGATTTTAATCTGATATAAGAACGACGGGACGTAAAATTTATCGTCGTATCATGTAAATTCTGCGAGCAAAATTTATGTGAATAAAATTCACTCAACTGCGCGCCTAGCCAAAACTCACGGAGTCTATATTTGTTCCTGCGGACAAACCCTCAAGCGCGCCGATTTAGAATTTAAATTTCTTAAATTCTATCTTTTCATCGAAAACCGACATCGTGCGCCGCAGCTCGTCTATATCGACATTTAGTACG
>NZ_CALIIS010000067.1 GCF_938017705.1 uncultured Campylobacter sp. | reverse complement strand
CGGCGGTGCGCTTGAAATTTCGGGCGCGCAGCATTGCAGAGCGGAATTTTATCTAAAAGGCTATGGCTGGATCCCCGTCGATCCCGCGGACGTTACAAAGGTGCGACTCGGCGAAGGCTTAAGCGAGGATGATTCCAAGCTGGCGCGAGTGCGCGAGTATCTTTTCGGTAACTGGGAGCCGTGCTGGCTGGGCTTTAACTACGCTCGCGAAATCGTGCTAAATCCGCGCCCGGCGCACGTTCCGATTGAATTTTTTTCGCATCCGTATTGCGAAGTGGGCGGCACGCCGAAAGATCCGTACTCGCCTAAAAATTTTATCTACGAGTATTTTTCGCGAGAAATTTAATCCTCTGACGGCTTGCTTTTTGCTGCCGCGATTTGCTTAAGCTAAGCCGCCGCGCTTCGTCAAAGCTTAACCGTTTCATGGAAACGCACGCTTGGCTTTTGCGACAGCGGCGCTTTTGCGTGGTTTAGCCTACGCCGCCGATACATACTGCCTGCGCGCCTAGTTTGCGGGCTATCATGCCCGCTTTGGCGAAATTTCGCGCTATGTCTTGAAGCGAAATTTTGAAATTTTAAAATTCCGCGGCGAGCAAAATTCTAAAATTTTAAAGCGAGCGAAATTTTGAAATTTTAAATATGGATAGAATTTTAAAATTTACGGCTTGCAGAATTTTAAATTTAGCGATTTCAAAGCCGCAAAAGGCTAAAATCAGCGCGTAAATTAGGGCTAAGTCTTAGCCATTTTATTTGAAGGCATATTTCATGCAAAGACGCGATTTTTTAAGAAACACTGCGATTTTAGGCGCCGTTATGGCAACTCCAAGCACCGTTTTGGGTGAGGGCAAAGCTATGGGCAACAAGAGGGTTTTTGACCTCACTTTAAATCACGAAATTTTAGAGGCGGGCAAGAAAACCAGGCTGTGGATACCGCTGCCGTTTATCAGAGAGTATCAGAGCGTAAGCGATATCAAATTTGACGGCAACTTCAGCAATCCTTCCGTCGATTATAAGGGCGTTCCGACGCTTTATGTGGACTACGCCGAGGTGGCAAAGCCGACGCTTAGCGTTAAATTTAGAGTCGAGACCTTCGAGCGAAATACCGACTTTAGCAAGGTTAAATTTAACCCGAACGAAAAGCTGAGCCCTGAGACGGAATTTTATCTAAAACCTACTCAGCACATCCCAAATGACGGCATCGTAAAGCAAAAAGCCGAGGAGATCACTAAAGGCGTCAAGGGCGATCTGGAGCGCGCGAAAGCAATATACACGTGGGTGGCAAACACGATGCAGCGCGATAACACCGTCCTAGGCTGCGGCACGGGCGACGTAAAAGCGATCCTTGAGAGTGGCAAGCTAGTGGGCAAATGCACCGACATAAACTCCGTATTCGTGGGGCTTTGCCGCGCCGTGGGTATCCCTGCGCGCGAGATTTTCGGCATCAGAGTAGGGCAGAGTAGATTTTCAAACGAGATGGGAAAGGCCGATGAAAAGGGCCTCGCAGCGATCTCGGGAGGTCAGCAGCTGCGCGGGGACCTCGGACTGC
>NZ_CALIIS010000066.1 GCF_938017705.1 uncultured Campylobacter sp. | reverse complement strand
GATTTATAAAATTTCATACCGACGCTCCTTTTAAAATTTAAAATTTCAGCGTAAATTTCCGCGATCTTGCGATTAAATTTAAAACGCTCGCTCGCCGCGCTGCCGCCGCCGCGACAAAGTAGCTAAGAGCGGCGAGCGCCTAAATTTAAATCCCGCCGCTAGCCTTCGCGGTGCAAAATTATATAGCCCAGCTTCGTGCCGTTTTCGTCCGAAAATGCCCGCACGTAAAAATAATGCCCGTCCTTTTTGATAAAACTCTGCGCCCCAAAATCAAGCGTCGCCAAAATCGACAAAACGTCGTAATCCGGCGCGCTATTTACGACGATGAAGTCCTTGATAACGCCTATTTTATCGTAGAAGCAGTCGGTTTCAAACCTCTTATCGACTAAGATAAAAATATCGTTTCCCATGCGGTTGATCTGCGCGATGACGTGCTCGAAATCGAGCATTATCTCGGCGCTTCCGATAAATTTACCGTCGCTAAAAACCGGCGAAATTCCGCGCATAAAAACCCCGCACCGCCCCATCTCCACAAGCGCTTTTGGAAGCAGACTCTGGCGGATCTGCAAAAGCGAATGACGAAACGAGCTCAGATCGTCGTTGTAAAATTCGTCGCTCCAGCTCCTAGCCAGGCTTCTGATGTTTTGCGTGTGAAAATGTATCTTAACGCCCGTGTAAAAGGGCACCGCGCTTAAAATGTCTTTGTATTTTTTCGTCACGTCCATGCACTCGCCGTGTTTGCCGCTCTCGAAGCAGCGTACCACGTCGCTGTTCTGCGACAAAATCAGCGAGATCGCAAAGGCGTTTAGCTTCTCTTCATCGACGATCTTTTCAAACAGACTCGCGCTGAAATCGAACTGCTGCTTGATTTTTATCTCGTTTTCCTCGCTTTTAAAGCGCAGATAAAACGCAAAGGTGGCGACGCAGCAAGCAAGCGCGAAAAGGCTTAGGTATTTTTTTGAGCGCGCGCCTATCATCTGAATTCCATCTTTAAATTTGCCGCTAAAACTTCTGCAAATTCGCTAAATTCCGGCAGATCGAGTTTGCCGTTTCGCATCTTTTTTCCCCAGACGGACTCCGGGAAAAAGCTGTCGTTTTTAAAGCGCGCCTGGACGTGGAAATGCACGCGCGGCACGTAGTTGGCGAAGCTTGCGATGTTGATCTTATCGGGTGCGTAAAACTCCCGCAGGCTCTTTTCGCACTGAAGCACGGCGCGCCACAGATGCGCCAACGTCGCCTCATCGCAGTCGCTAAGCTCTTTAAATTTCGCCTTCGTAAAGACCTTCACCCACGGCACTTCGTGCTCCTCGCGCTCCACGTAAATCATCTCGTCTTCGTAAATCATCGCTTCTCCTTGAAAAGGGAATTTTAATGCAAAGCCCATTAAAGCTCGGTAAATTCCTCTTACATAAATAATATACTAAAATACATTAATTAAATATATCTATAAAATCTCGATATATTCGTAATTTTTATGTTATAATTCTGCCTTTTAAAAGGAATATATATGAAATCAGTTTGGGTAATGATCCTATGCGCCGCGGCAATTTTGATGATTACGATGGGCATTCGTATGTCATTAGGTCTTTTCGTACAGCCCATAATGCAAGCAAATTCCCTATCCATCGCACAAGTAAGCTTTGCGATGGCAACTACGCAGCTGGTATGGGGCTTTTCGCAACCGCTTAGCGGGATACTTGCAGACAAGCTTGGTGCCTACATCGTGCTGTTTTGGGGCAGCGTGCTTCTGGCGATTAGTTGCGCTCTTGTGCCGTTATTTAGCAGCGAAAGCGCGCTTGTATTAACGATGGGTTTTGGGCTTGCACTGGGGCTTGGCGCGGGTAGTTTTCCGATTCTAATGAGCCTAATGGCAAAGCGCCTGCCATTTTCTATCCGCTCGGTTGCTAGCGGAGTGTTAAATGCGGGCGGCTCGTTCGGGCAGTTTTTATTTGCGCCAATGATTGGGTTTTGTATCGCAACGCCTGCTTTGGGATACGGCGGCGCATTTTTTACGCTCGCAGGGCTTAGCTTGCTAATTCTGCCGCTTGCAAGACTTTTAGCAGGCGGTAAAATTCTATTTGGCGAACAAACCAGCCTGCATGAAGAAGATAAGCGCAGCTTAGGCGAAGTTCTGCGTTTGGCACTGCGCGATAAAAGCTATATTTTGATAAATTTAAGCTTTGCTACGTGCGGTTTTCACGTAGCGTTTTTAGTGACGCATCTGCCTAGTGAAGTAGCACTAAGCGGACATGGCGCACAGGTAGCGTCCTTTTCGCTCGCACTGATTGGTATCGCAAACATCGTAGGCAGCTTATTCGTAGGTTGGTGTGTTTCCAAAGTGCGCTGTAAAGTCATTTTATTTTGCATATATGCCCTGCGTATCGCTCTTATTGGTGCTTATGTGCTCTCGCCCAAAGATAGCCTTACGTTTTATATCTTCAGCGTGGGATTAGGATTTACCTGGCTAGCGACCGTACCGCCTACTGCGGCTGCCGTCGGTAAGCTATTAGGGACGCGATATTTAGCAAGCCTATTTGGATTTACGATGCTTTCGCATCAAATCGGCGGATTTTTTGGCGCATATATCGGAGGTCTTGCGGTGCGAGCATACGGCGCGTATGATTATATGTGGTATTTGGATATGACGCTAGCGGCTATTGCAGCTCTGCTAAGCCTGCCTGTGCGTGAAGCTAAGATGAAGCACGTGAAATTTTAAAAATTTTATGGGATTTTGAAATTTACGGACGGAATTTTCGCGAAATTTTGCAAGCTAAATTACAACAGAATTTTAAAATTTATCGGATTTTATGTTTCGTACGATGAAATTTCACTTTAGCTTTAAAATTCCGCTACGATAAAATGCAAAATCCGCTCATGCTTTCAAATTTAGCCGAGAGGGGCTTTTAAATTTTATAGAATTTTGAAATTTTAAAATTTCGGCTCGTGCAGCATTTTAAGAGCCGGCGCGAGAGCCTCTGCAAAGCCTTTAAATTTTTCAAATTCCTCCGCGCTAAGCTCTGCGTTAAACTCCGCTCCTGCGGTACCGAAGCTTGCTTCATAAACAAAATCCGATTTTTTTAAAAAATGTTCAAATTTAGCCACCGCCGCAAACGGCACGAAAAATATGCACTTCTTACGCAGCACGAATTCCACTAGCTCTGCGGCGTCCGCGGCGGCGTCTATCGCGGCATTTGCGCTACTAGAGTATGCGCGCACGAGCCCGGCCGTGCCTAGCTTGATGCCGCCGAAGTAGCGCACCACGAGCACCGCGGCGTTAATCAATTCGGCACCGCGAAGCGCGTTTAGACACGGCGCGCCCGCAGTCGATTTGGGTTCACCGTCGTCGCTCGAGTTTTCTACGATCTGCCCGGGCTCATTCAGCGCGCGATACGCCCAGACTATATGGCGCGCCTTTGGGTGTTGCCGTCGCAACTGCGCACGCAGCGCCTCAAAGCTCGCTATCGGCGCGAGATAGGCGATGAAGCTTGATTTTTTAATCTCCTGCGCGGCGCTGATCTCTTTTTCAATCGTTTTCAAGGCTTTCCTTTGCGGAATTTTATCTTTTTTGCATTATAATAAAAGTTCAAAAAAAGATCAAAGGAGCTTCATGATCCAGACTTGTTTATTTCCCGCGGCGGGCTACGGTACGCGCTTTTTGCCCGCGACCAAATCGCTACCTAAAGAGATGCTTCCGATTCTTACCAAGCCGCTCATTCACTATGGCGTGGACGAGGCGCTGGAAGCGGGCATGGACAATATGGCCTTCGTCACGGGTCGCGGCAAGCGCGCTCTGGAGGATTATTTCGACCGCAGCTACGAGCTGGAGGATCAAATTTCAGGCAGCAGCAAAGAGTATCTGCTCGACGAGATCAGGGCGCTTATGAAGCGCTGCACCTTCTCTTTCACACGCCAAGAGCAGATGAAGGGGCTCGGTAACGCGATTTACACGGGTAAAATTTTAATCCGCGACGAGCCTTTCGGCGTGGTGCTCGCAGACGATCTGTGCGTGAACGAAAACGGCGAGGGCGTGCTTGCGCAGATGGTTAAAATTTACGAAAAATACCGCTGCAGCGTCGTTGCGGTGATGGAGGTGCCGCCGCAGGACGTAAACAAATACGGCATCATCGCAGGAAAGAGCATCAGCGACGATCTGATAATGGTCTCGGATATGATCGAAAAACCTGAGCCTGGCGAGGCTCCGTCGAGCTTAGCCATCATCGGGCGCTACATCCTAACGCCCAATATTTTCGATCTCATCGAACAGACGGCGCCAGGTAAAAACGGCGAGGTGCAGATTACCGACGCGCTTTTGAAGCAGGCTCAAAACGGCGTGGTGATCGCGTATAAATTTAAAGGCACTCGCTTCGACTGCGGCTCAGTAAAAGGCTACGTGGAGGCGATCAAATATTTCTACGAGCGAGAATTCGGCGATGGTAAAAAATGAGCTGTTTTTCCCGCCGGCAAAAGAGGGCGCGCTAGAGGAGGTGGCGGCAAAGATCCGCGCCGAATACGAAAGCGGCGAGATAGGCTACTACCGCCTGCCGCAGCAAGGCGCAGACGAAATAGCGCGGGCGCAGGAATTTTTTAGCGCACGAAGCTACGACGGGGTCGTGCTTTTGGGCATCGGTGGCTCCAGCGTAGGCGTGCGAGCGCTTTATGAGATGCTGCGTCCGCGCGTAAGAAAGAATTTGCGCTTTGAAATTTTGGATAATCTCGACGGGCACAGTGTAAACCGCGCGCTTGAAGGGTTAAATTTTGCTCGCACTATCTTCATAGTATCCTCCAAATCGGGCGGCACGATTGAAACGATCTCGCTTTTTAAGGTCGTTTTGCAGCGTTTCGGAATTTCAGATTTAAAGACGCTAGCGAAAAATTTCATCTTCATCACCGATGCAGGCTCGCCGCTGGATGTCTTCGCGCACAAGTATGGCGCCTGCGTGATAAATATGCCCGCTAACGTAGGCGGTCGTTTTAGCGTGTTAAGTGCAGTAGGGCTAGTGCCTGCAGTTGGGTTAGGTCTTGATGCAAGCGCGATGCTACGCGGAGCTGCCGCCGCAAAAGAGCGGTATCTGGATGAAATTTTAGCAGGCGATCCCGCTAAAATCGCGGAGAATAAAATTCTACGAAAAGCCCATCACTACGCCACGCACAAAAGTGCGAAAATCAATGTCCTTTTTAGCTATGGCGACGCGCTGCGCGCATTGGGCGAGTGGTACGTACAGCTCTGGGCGGAGAGCCTAGGTAAAAAGATCGGCTTTAGCCGCGAGGGGCTTACTCCTGTAGGGCTTGTAGGCTCGCGCGATCAGCACAGCTTCCTTCAGCTCATAATGGACGGCGTAAAGGATAAGACCGTGACTTTCTTAAAGCTCACGGACAACGGCACTACGGACGCGGTGCCTGGTATCAGTCTGCAAGGTCTTGAGGGCTGCGACTTCGTAAACGGCATGCGACTGGATGAGGTGCTAAATCTTCAGTGCGATGCTACGCTGCAAGCCGTGCTAAACGAGGGCATCAGCGTCGATCTAATCGAGGTTTCGCAGCTTTGCGAACAGAGCGTGGGCGAGCTATTTTACTACTTCGAGCTGCTAACCAGCGCTACTGGAGCGATACTGGGCGTCAGCACTTACGATCAGCCGGGCGTCGAGGTAGGCAAGAGAATTTTAAAATCGCTAGTTTTAAAATCGCGAGATTAGAATTTGCTGCGCTAGCTAGACGGAATTTCGTCGGTCTAAATTTTACTAAAGTCAGACTCTACTCGCGCTCCATTTTTACTTAGGCTAAATTTTAGAATTTTAAAATTTACGCCGCGAAATTTTGATTTCGCGCTACGAGCATTTGGAATTTTGTCACAAAATTTCGCGGTAAAATTCCAAAATTACACCGCGAGGCGTAAAAATTTTGCGATTTGTGAGCGCGCAAGGAGATGAGATGAAAATCACGAAGATCGATCACTTCGTCCTAGTTACGGAGGATCTGCAAAAATGCGTGGAATTTTACGAAGGGATTTTGGGCTTAGAGCATGTTTGCGAGGGCAGCAAACACAGCCTGCGTTTCGGCTCTTCAAAGATCAATATCCACACCCGCGCGGGCGAGTTTACGCCGTTTGCGGCGCGTCCTAGCGCAGGCTCGGCGGACTTTTGCCTCATCTGCGAAGATCAAAGCGCGCAGCAGCTCAAAACGGAGCTTGAAAGCAAAGGGGCGCAAATAGAGCTTGGCGTCGTGCCTCGAATGGGCGCGCGTGGCGCTATGCAAAGCATCTACCTGCGCGATCCTGACGGCAATCTCGTAGAGCTCGGCGTATATGAAAGCGGCGATGATTAGTGCGTAAATTTAAAGGCAAAATTTCAAGCAGAGCTTTAAAATTTAAATTTTCTAAATTTTACCTTTTTGCTAAATACCGACAAGGTGCGCGGGACGCTATCTAAATCTATATGCGTTTTGCGCATAAAATACTCTTTTAATTCCAGATACTCTTTTTCGCTATAAATCAAAACATTTATAATTCTAAGATCGCCCGTTTCGCCGTATATCACAAGCCGGTCATAGATGCCTAAGCATCTGAAACTGCCATTTTTAAGATGCATCAATATACTCGCTCCAAACAGGCTAATTGCTATCATCGAAATTAGCGCGATCATCGCATGCATTCCGCGCATAACGTATGCGCCCAAAGGCCAAAGTGACAAAAATAGCATTTCGGGTATGCTTATCCTCTGCTGCCGGTCCCAGCGAGGATCAAAACTGATCGCAACGGCGCCGATTTGTTCAAGCTTCAAAGATTTATAAGCTTTATCTTCTTTGTAATATTTGATATCCGAATCGTTAAATACGAAATAGACGCCCTTTTGTTGCTTTCGCCTGATAAAAAACATTACCAAAGCGAAAGGGAGTAGTCTAAAATTTTTGGGCTCAATGGGGTTTACTACGGTAACGACCGAGATGAAGAATAAGCATCCTATAAGCGTAGCAATCGTGGAATATTTCATATAGTCGTAAAAAGCATAGTCTTTTATTATTATCGGATTTTTATCGTAATCTCTGGCTTTTTGTTCATTATAATTTTCCATTATTTCAAGCACCTTTTAAAAAATAGATCTAAATTTTATATAACTCTCATTCGGCAAAAATCTTTCACACACCCTATCAAGCCCCAATCCTAGCCTTAGCTCTTCTACCTTGTTATTCACAACCAACTCCTAGCTAAGATAATATTTTTCTATTTTATCTATATTAATATTTTTTCGAACTAAAAACCAT
>NZ_CALIIS010000065.1 GCF_938017705.1 uncultured Campylobacter sp. | reverse complement strand
TCATAAAAAAAGCTTATAATTTAGCTAAAACGAAGAAATTTTATCTAAGCAAAAACGATGCTTGCAAAAAACTTGCAAGATAATAAAGGCTGAAATAAAATTAATTGTTTAGTCGCTTTGACAGCTAAGTTTCAACCCCACGGTATAAACCTGACTAAATTTACAGTCTCACTTCAATATTTTGTTCTCGCAAATACGCTTTTAGTGCCTTGATTTCGATTTCTCTGAAGTGAAAAATTGACGCTGCCAAGCATGCGTCCGCGCCCGCTAAAAATGCGTCTTTGAAGTGCTCCATTTTACCCGCACCGCCGCTTGCGATCACAGGGATATCAAGCGCGCTAAAAATCCGCGTCAAATTTAGCTCAAAGCCGTTTTTAACGCCGTCGCAGTCCATCGACGTGAGCAAAATTTCGCCCGCACCGCGCTCCTGCGCCTCTTTCGCCCAAGCAAGCGCATCCCTGCCGGTATCCAGCCTACCGCCGTTTATAAACACACTATAGCCGCAAGGCTCGCCGTTCCCAGTTAAAATTTCATCCTGCGGAGCGCGTAAAATTTTGCCAAAATTTCGAGTCTCACTGCCTAAATTTGTGTCTGGATTTCGCATGTCGCCGTGTAAATTTCCGTTTAAATTCCTCGCCGCGCCATATAAATTACCGCGCGAAATTTCACTAGAATTTCGTTTTGCGTCGATCGCGATCACGACGCACTGCGAGCCGAATTTATTTGCCGCTTCGTCTATCAAATTTGGATTTTTTATCGCGGCGGAGTTGAGGCTTATTTTGTCGCAGCCGACGTTTAGTAGGCGCGAGATATCATCGATCGTGCGGATGCCGCCACCCACGGTCAGCGGGATAAAAAGCTCGCGCGCGACACGTTCTACGACATCTACGATCGTATCGCGCCCCAGATGCGACGCCGTGATGTCAAGGAAGCACAGCTCGTCCGCGCCCTCCTCGTTGTAGCGTTTGGCTATCTCGACTGGATCGCCAGCGTCCACGAGACCTACGAAATTTACGCCCTTTACCACGCGTCCGTCTTTGACGTCTAGGCACGGGATTATGCGTTTTGCAAATCTATTCAAAGCAGCTCTTTAAAATAAAATTTTTTATGATTTTAGCCAAATTTTACTTAACATAATGACTTTATAAGTAAAATTTGGCTAGACTCTCGCGATGATTAGGGCGAAAAAAGAGTTTGGGCAAAATTTTTTAAAAGACGAAGCCGTTTTAAGCAAGATCATCCAAGCGATTCCCGAGAACATGCAAAATGTCGTTGAAATCGGGGCTGGCTTAGGTGATTTAACTCGCAAGCTTTTGGAATTTTACAAATTAAAAAGTTTCGAGATAGATGAAGATTTATATCAAATTTTAAGCGCTAAATTTGCGCAGCAGATCGCTAGCGGCGAGCTTGAGCTTGTTTTGGGCGATGCTTTGCGGATTTGGCAGCAGCGGGGTCTTGGCTGCGGCGAATATTTTTTAGTCGCAAATTTGCCCTACTACGTCGCTACAAAGATGATTTTGCGGGCGATCGACGATGAGTTGTGCAGCGGATTTTTGGTGATGATCCAAAAGGAGGTCGCTTTAAAATTCTGCGCTAGAGCCGGGCAGAGCGATTTTAGCGCTCTTTCGATCCTGGCGGATCTTGCGGGCGGTTGCGAGCTTCTATTCGACGTTGAGCCTGGCTGCTTCGAGCCTGCGCCGAAGGTAACTTCGTCGGTGATCAGGCTCGTAAAGGGCAAAAATTTCAAGCCCGGTGCCGAGGAAAGCGCGGAGAGTCTCGGCGTAAAAAGTTGCGCTCAGCTCCAAAGTCTCGATGAATACGAGAAATTTAAAAGCTTTTTGCGCGTATCTTTCAGTGCGCCGCGAAAGACGCTTATTAAAAATTTAAGTGTAAAATTTGATAGAGGCTTAGCCGAAGAGATCTTTTTAAATTTGAAAATTCCGCCCGCGGTTCGGGCGCACGAGTTAAATTCCACCCTTTTTTTAGAAATTTTTAAAAATTTAAAGGCAAAAGATGGAAGAAAACAGAAATGAAAACGGCGTCGAACGACTCAAAAAAAGCAATCGCTATAAAAAACGCAAGGAAAATCTAAAAAAATCTATCGCAAGCGAAGGCTCTGCGGGTGATGTGGAATTCGGTGGCGAGCACGAAAACGGCTCTCGCAAAAATAAAGGCGCGAAAAACGGGCAAAATTCCGTTCGTTCAAAGGGTTCAAAAAACGGCTCTCATAAGGGATCAAATTCTGCGGGTGGCGCGTCAAATGGCGGTTTAAACGCCGCGCATTCAAACGGTGCGGGCGGTGCGCATTTCGGCGGCGCATACCCAAAAAACAACGAAAACGGCGCGGGCGGTTCAAATTTAAACCGCGACGGCCGTGCAAAGCCAAGCGGCAATAACGCAAAAGGCCCGAATTCTAGCGTCGCAGACGATACGAACTCTTCGGATTCACAGAAAAAGAAAAAGCACAAAAAACGCTCAAATATGCCAAAGAGCCTCACCGGCAACGAGCCGTGGCAAAAGGCGATGGACGATGCGATCGCGCAAAACAAGCTGATCCACGAGGAGCGCCTGCACCCGCTTAAAGACGCTAATCGCAGCGATGAGACGGTGCGTATCACGCCGCTTGGCGGACTGGGCGAGATCGGCGCGAATATGACCGTTTTTGAGACTAATACGAGCGCGATTATCGTCGATGTGGGCATGAGCTTTCCGGAGGAGAGCATGCTAGGCGTGGACATTTTAATCCCCGACTTCGATTATGTTCGCAAGATAAAAAACAAGATCAAGGGCATAATTATCACGCACGCGCATGAGGATCATATCGGAGCGATGCCATATTTTTTCAAAGAATTTCAATTCCCGATCTACGCTACGCCGCTTCCTTTGGGGATGATAAGCAATAAATTTGAAGAGCACGGCCTTAAAGCCGAGCGTAGCTACTTCCGTCCCGTGCAGAAGCGCCAGCTTTATCAGATCGGTGATTTTGAGGTCGAGTTTATCCACATAACGCACTCCATTATCGATGCAAGCGCGCTTGCAATTACGACGAAAGCGGGCACGATCATCCACACGGGCGATTTTAAGATCGATCATACGCCGATCGACGGCTATCCGACCGATCTGAACCGCCTTGCGTATTACGGCGATCGCGGCGTTATGCTTTTGATGAGCGATAGCACAAACTCGCATAAAGAGGGGATTACAAAGTCCGAAAGCTCGGTAGGCAAGACCTTTGATACGATATTTTCGAGCTGTAAGGGGCGTGTGATAATGAGCACCTTCAGCTCAAACATCCACCGCGTCTATCAGGCTATTGAGCGCGGCGTAAAATACGGCCGCAAGGTCTGCGTTATCGGACGAAGCATGGAGCGAAATTTATTTACCGCGATGGAGCTCGGCTATGTAAATTTAGACAAAAAAATCTTCGTCGATGCCGATCAGGTTTCCAAATATCCAGATAATGAGGTTTTAATCGTTACTACCGGCTCGCAGGGCGAGACGATGAGTGCGCTGTACCGCATGGCGACGGACGAGCACAAATACATTAAAATCAAATCCACCGATCAGGTAATCATCAGCGCCAAAGCGATCCCGGGCAACGAAAGCAGCGTCTCGACCGTGCTTAACTACCTGCTAAAAAGCGGCGCAAAGGTCGCATATCAGGACTTTAGCGAGATACACGTAAGCGGGCACGCCTCGATCGAGGAGCAAAAACTCATGCTGCGCCTAATAAAGCCGAAATTTTTCCTACCCGTGCATGGCGAATACAACCACATCGTAAAACACAAAGAGACCGCGATGGAGTGTGGCATCGAGGAGAAAAATATCTATCTGATGAACGACGGCGATCAGATGGAGATTTGCGAAAAATATCTAAAGCGCGTCAAGACGGTCAAGACGGGCAAAGTCTTTATCGACAATCAGATCAACAAGCAGATCTCCGACGAGATCGTCAAACACCGCCAAAATTTAGCCGATGCGGGCGTCGCGGTCATCATCGCGCAGATCGACAAAAACGAAAAGAGGCTCATCCAGACGCGCGTCATCACCTACGGGCTCGTTGCCGATAACCAAACGGCGCACTTTACCAAGGAGATGCAGGGCATCATCGAGCAGTTTTTGGCAAATTTAAAAGATGAAATTTTGCTCGATCACTGGGCGCTGGAGGGCAAGATTCGCCAGGCCGTGCGAAAGCACATATTTAGAAAGATCAAAAAATATCCGACTATCGTGCCGGTGATTTATTTAATGTAAGCGCAGCTAAATTTAGCGCGCAAGGCGGCTTTGATTTGCGTCGGGCGAATGAAATTTATGGCGCGGGTGAGCTTTCGGGCGTGAAATTTTAAAGCGGCGAGTAAAATTTAAGCGCAAAATTTCGGCGTAGAGCGAAATTTAAAGAGCGTCTAGCAAGCCCACGGCTATACGAACGAAGCGGCGCAGGATATTTCAAAGGCGTGAGATTTTAGCCAGCGTAAATTTAAGCGCGGCGCAAAGAGGCATAAAATGAAAGTAAATTTTAAAAAGAAGGTTTAATGAGTGAAATTTTAGATACGGCACGAGAGGTGCTGAAGCTCGAAGGAGCGGAGCTTTTGCGGCATGCGGAGCTTATCGGCGACGAAATTGAGCGAGC
>NZ_CALIIS010000064.1 GCF_938017705.1 uncultured Campylobacter sp. | reverse complement strand
ATCCTTGTAAATTTGCTCTACGCTCTGCTCTAGCTCCTGCTCGATGTTTGGGCGGCGCTTTTTGATCTCGTCCCCTATATTTTCGATCTCGCTTGCTTTGAACTTAAGCGGCTCCTCGTTTGCATTCACGCCGCCGTCTCTCAAAACGATCGTATCGTCCGGGCTAACGTCAAAGGTGCTGAGCGGGTCTTTCTGCGCTCTTGCGGCATCGTCCAAGCCTAGGCGCGTCTGCACATTTCGTGCCTCCGCTTCGCCGTGCAGCTTCGCGTAGTTTGCATCGCCGCCAGCACCGCCCGTTGCAAAGCCCTCTTTGCTCTGCACCCAGTGTTGGATCTCGTGCATCAGCGTGGATCTGTCTTTTAAATTTTTAAGGGCGATCGTGCCACTTTGCGGGTCGAAATACCCCGCCTCGCCGCTTTGATAGATATTCGGGCTTGCGCTAAAATCGCCGCTATTTTTGACGTGCTTGATCTGATTGCTGTCAAAGACGATAAGATACGGCTTCGCATCCACTCCGTCGATGTCTTGCATAACTATGCCGTCATAGCCTTTCGACTTCAAAAATTTTTTAAAGCCGTCGCTTTGTTTATCGGGGTAGAGCTCTGTGTTTATCCCTTTGGCTTCGGCTTCGTCCAGAAGCTTTTGCGCTTTTGCGCTGTATGGAAAAGATAGATCGATAGGGTTGTTTGATTTTAGATAGACTTTATAGATTTTGCCGTGTTCTCTAAATTCATTCGCAATCTCTTTTTCCTGCGAAAACCAAAACCCATATCCGCTCTTATCAAACTCGCCTTTAAACTCCGTAATATCCTTTGCAGAGCTGCCGTGATAAAACACTTTCGGGCTTCCGTCCGCGTTCTTGGTGATAGGCGCGCTGTGCTCGTGCCAATTTTGCAAATTGGCGTCATATCTGACCTTTGGGTTTTCAAATTCCATAGGCTTTTTAAGGTTTCTGTCAGAGTAAAAGGTTATAATGTCCTCAAAGTCCGCAGGTCGAGGTAATTCGGCCGTGTAAGGCGTCCCTGCGGACTTGTTACTTGCTACGAGCCTAAATCTCACCCCCCTGTCATCTTGCCATTCATAAACTCTAGCATTGCGTTTATTTATAAAAGGCTCTTTATACTTTGCTAAATATTTACGCATGCTCTCGCCTAAATCTAAAAGCTCTTTTTTACTTACATATCCTTCGCTGCCCTCATTGTTAAGGTGTCTTATTTTTATATGCTTTGCTCCCTCGCTTCTATCGCCCCTCGCATATCTTAAAGCTCCCTCTATTTGATCTAGGTCTTGCTTTATGTAGGTTGCTATTTTATTATTGTAGGTCACGTTGTAGATGCCGCGCTTTTCCTTTTGCCCCGCATCCTTTGCAAGCATCGCCCCAGACGGAGCGTCGCCTTGCATCTTTACGACTTTTACGTCCTTTAACTCGGGATAGGCCTTAAATAGCTCGTCGTGCTTTAGCAGATCCCCGAGCTTGCCGCCGCTTTGAAATTTAGGGTTTAATTTGGCGTCGCCGTCGCCGATCTCAAATTTCCAAGCGCCGTCTTTGTCCCGAAACCAGCCCGTATCTCGCCAAATTTCTAGCTCATTTTTTCCCTCTTTCGCCATAGCCTGCGCTTTGCTCAGCTTATCCGCTTTCACGGGGGCGTATTTCAGCTCGGCGTAGGCTTTCTCTCCTGCGAAAATTTGAGGCTCGAAGTCTAGCCCCGTCTTGTTTGCGACCTTGGTCTTGGCAAACTCGGCGGCATTAAAAAGCGTCGTTTTGGCGCGAGATCTGATCTCATCGCCTAGGGCTTGCGCGAAAAGATCGGGGCGCTTGTTTGCGAGCGTTGGATAGGTCTTTGCCTGCTTTGCGGCGTAGGCTTTCATACTTGCGCGAAAGCCCTTTCGGATCACCGCGACGCCGCCGAGCCCTGCGATGAAGCCCGCTGCAAATCTCTCGGGGCTAAATTTGCCCTCCTCGTCGGTAGCGCCCAGCGCGCCGCCGCTAAGTCCTCCCGCAAGATGAGAGGTGAGATTAATGTTTACGAAGCCCTTTTTCATATCCTCGTTTAGCTTTGCGCCTTGCTTGGCGGAGCCCGCGCCCTCTTTTGCCGCAAGATCGCCGCCTTGAGGCTCGCTTTTTAGCGCTGCGCTGCCTTGATCTGCCGTATCTTGTGTTGAAACCACTCGCTGTTTTGAAGCTGCGGCATCAGCTGCGCTATCGCCTGAAGCGGCCCCGTATCGTCCCACGAGCTCATCGCCCGCGGCATTTTTTGCATCCTCGCCGCCGAGTATAGCAGCAGATCCGCGCTGCGATGATACCTGCGTATCGCCTCCCGATCCCCGCTCCGCTCGGCTTGGAGTATCGCCGAGATCAGAAACGCCCTTTGATACTCGCTCATCTTTTCCGCCAGCGCCTGCGCCGTTTGTGTGGACTCCGCGCTGCGGCGCGCCTGCGTTTGCTTTGCCATTTTGCACTCTCCTTATCTTGCCGTCTTTGATGATCCAATCTTTCATTTGATTGTTTACGATGTCGTCGTATTCGGCTTTTGCGACTTTAGCATCGATATAGTTTTTTAGAAATTTTATATCTCCGTCGTCGTATGCCTGCATCGCCGCAGCCTGCACGTCGGGGGCGAAACCTTTGCTCGCCAAACGCGCGCCGTATTGCTCCGTGGTGTAGGGGTGAGCTTTGATGTCGTTTTCCACCCGCCAAATGAAATTTTGCCCGGTATACATAGGATCGACATCCACTCCGTCGTTGTAGGCGCGGGTGTATCGAAGCTCCGCTTCGCTGGGCTTTATGCGGGAGTTTAGAAGTTCTCTTTGCGCTCGCGCGGAGAGGGTAGGATTTTCCTTTGCGATTTTTTCCGCCTCTCTTTGAATAGCCGCAAAGCGCTCTATTCCGTCCGTCCTCATCTGGGCTAGCTCGCTCGCGCGATCAGCGACGTGTCTTTGATACTCTCTCGCCCACTCAAGGCGGTTTGCGCGCTCGTAAAGCTCGTCCACTTTTTTGTAAGCGCTCTCGCTCAAATGCGCCGAGCGGCTCGCACCGCGGTCAAGCTCGCCCAAAATTTCATCTGCGGCGTCATCCGCGATGTTTTGGGTTTTGAGATACTGCCTTACCTGCGCTCGCGGATCGAGATTTAATTGCGCCACGCTCGCGGCTTCGGTATTCTGCGCGCCTTGCGCCGTAGAGGACGGGGACGATTTGATCTCCTGCGCTCCGTCTGTGACTTTGATCTCTTGCGCGCCTTGCGGGGCGGAAGCTGTATCATCAGCCGCACGAGCCGCGCCCTGCTCGCCCCCTGCTGCGTCGCTCGCATTCATTTTCGCGAGCTCGCCCGCTTTTGCTTCTTGGGCGCCTTGCGCTGCATCGCTCGCCTTGAGCTCTTGCGAAGCGGAGCCCGCGCCCTCTTTTTGCGCGCCTCCCAGCCCGTCCAGAGCGTCATCAAGCGCTCTTGCATCATCCGCCGCACGTGCCGCCCCCTCTGCGCCGTCTGCGGCTTTTGACGTGCCGCGCAGATCCTCCGTGAGGTTTGAGACGTTATTTACTTTGCCGCGCGAAAGGGCGCTAAAAAGCGCATTGGCTCCGCCCATCACCAGACCGCTTAAAAGGTCGTCTCCGAGTCGCTGCCCGGTGGAAATTTTATCATCCCCCGCGTTTCTTAGCTCGTTCATTCCTACGCCTAGAGCAAAGCCCGTGCCCGCGCTTTTTGCGATATTCGCGAGCTTGGCGCCCTTGGTGAAAATCCCGGCGGGTGCCGCAAGAAACGGATCTATCGCCCCGCCGACCTCTCCCCACTCTTTGTTGTTTTCGGCGATGATCTTATCAAGCTCCTTTACGTTGTCGTCGAAAAATTTACGGTTTTCGCCGAAAAACTGCTTCGCACCCTCGGCTCCCGCCTTATCCGACACCCATTCGCCCGCTGTATTTACGGCGCGGCCGAATTGATTTGGGAATTTTCCTACTCCCGCGAAAAACGCAAAGTCCTTATCAAGGCTGTCGGCGGCAAGCCCGTTTTGCGCGACGTCGCTCGCCTTGCCCGCGATTTTAGGGCCTAGGGTTAGAGGGTTGAGCCTGTTTACTAGCCGTCCGGCGCGGCTTGCGATGTCGATCTTGTCGGGATTGAGCTCTCGCCACCTCTGATCCGCAGCATCTACCGCTTTTTCGTCGGCGCTGGTGTCAAAAGCGTTTCTAAAAAACCTATCAGACGCGCTCGCCGTGGCCTCGTCATTGAGCTTTTTGGCATTATCCGCGTCGAGCTTTTGAGCGATCGCCATCTTTGCGATGTCCTCTCGCACGCCGCTGTCCGCAAGCTCTTTCTTTTTCGCCTCGTATTGTTCCTTTGCAAGAGCTTTGATATACTCGGGGCTGTAGCCCTTGCTTTCAAGCTCGGCGATCCGCTCGTTGCCCAAAAAATCTCTTGCAGTCATCAGTTCGCTCCGTCGTCCATATCGCTATCAAGCGAGGAGTTAAATTTAGCGTTAGGATTTTTCTTTTTCCATTCAATCGCCTTATCTACCCTAGCACTGGCATCGCTAAAGCTCATCCCTCCGCCTACCAGCGTTTTGATATTGGAGAGACGATTATCGGGATTGCCCAGCTGCTCCATTTGGCGAGTCTCAATCTCGTTTCTTGTCTTGATCAAATCTTTACCCAGAGGAGATATATAAAAACCTCCGTTTGGATTTTGGGTCACTACGCCCTCGTCCCACATGGTTTGCGCGATAGCACTATCGACTGGGATAGTGGGTTTGAAATAATTTTGCTCCATATCGTTCAGCGAGTTAAAATTCTTTTTCACGAAAAATTTTATCTCATCGTCTGACATACCTTTTGTGGCGTTTGGAAACTTCTTCCTCATCGCTGCTATCCCTATCGCGTCTTGTTCCCTCTCGGCTTTCGCTTTCTCGGCGTCCTCTATACGCTTTCGCCCTTGCTCGGTGAGTTCGGCATTAAGCTTGGCGACGCCCAAATTATAATCCCTATTGTCTTTAAAGATTGTGTGATCAAGCTTCTGTTTTTCAAGCCCATAGCTTCTATCGCCTTTGAGTATGTCGTAGTTGAGCTCCTTTTCTTTCAGCCCGTAGTTTTTAGTATCCATGTTTTTGAGCCAATCGAATTTATCCGCCTCCATCTTTTCGGCTCGCGCTTGGCGCGCAAGGTCTGAATCGAACTTCTCTCTGGCGTGTCCAAGCTCGCCGAGCTTTACGAGGCTATCGCCGATCGCGGCGACCCCCTGCCCTAGAGCCGCACCGCGATTTATACTCGGCTCTCGCAGATATCTGATGTCAAAATATGCCATTTTTTGCTCTCCTTATGCCTTGCGGGCGGGCTCATCCGCCCCTATAAATTTCTAGCCCTAGATGGTGGATGCGGACGGCGTCGCGTTCCACAGCGAGGCGTCCCAAGCGCTATTGAGCGCCGCTTGCGCCTGCTTCTTTCTCGCCCTCTCCTCGCGAAGAAGATCCGCATTGAGATTGTATGTCCGCTCCGCGGCCTTGGCCTGCTGCCTTGCGGCGTAGGCATTACCGATGCCGCCCGCCAACGCACCCAGCCCGGTCAATACGTCGCTACCTTTGACGTTTTTTAGCCAGTCCCACATTTTCTATCCTTTCATACTGAATTTCTATTGATCTTAGCCCCAAAAATCCTTATTTTTATAAACTTCGGCGCGCCGAGCTTAGAGGTAGATTATGGGGTATAGTTCGCTTTTGCTGCCTTTTTTGCGGCGGCGCTTGGTTTCATAATTCGCAATCCTATTCATTAAAAAATTTTCTTGCTCGTATACGGCAATCATAAATCTATTCTTTTCTGCTGAAATCTCCATAGCCGCTCTCTCTGCGAGCCTTTGTGTTTGCGACGAACTAGAAAAAACAATTAGATGCTCATAAAAAGTTACAAGAGCATCTATTGCAAGACCCACTTCGTCGGCGTCAAGATCTATGAGCCGAAGAACCGGGCGGATCTCTTTCCATGGCGTTATCTCCCAATACATATTAAAATCGGGGGAATTTTGCGCGGCGAGTTGTAATTCGTCATCCGTAGAATTATCAAACTGTTCAAGCGGAGGGTTAGCGAACTTTTTTTTCTCTGGTATCTCCCCCGCAAGAGTGCTAGTGGCTATGCTTTTGCCGCTCGGAGCCCTCCAGAGATCGGTTTTTGTTTGATAGGTATATCCGCCGTAGGTTAGCGGCTTTTGCGCTAGAGCCGCAGCGGCAAAGCCCGCCGCCATTCCGCCGAGCGATACCAAAGAGGTCGTAGCTGCACCCGAGCGCGCTTGCAACGCGCTTAGCGCATACCCAAAGCCCAGAGTCGCGAGCGCCAAACCAAAAGCCGCGCCGCCTACGTATCCGATACTTTCGCCTCTTGCGTTAAACTGCGCTCCGCTGAAAAGCGAATACGTCCCCGTGCTCGAATTGTAGGTTCCGACCGGGCGGAAGTTTGAATCCACGAGCTCGGTGGTGTTGCTAAAGAGCGAATCCAGCCACTCGCTAAAGCTTAGGGGCTTTGAATACACGTTCAGCCCCGAGCCGCCCGTTTTTAGATTTGCCAGTCTCTCTCCGCCGAAGCCGAAGCTTAAATCCTTGCCCGTGGCGACCTCGTAAATCTCCGTAAATAGCTCTTTGATTAAAAAGCTAGCGCCGAAGCCGCCGATATTTGAGGCTATCGTGCCGCCTCTTGAGATCAGCTTGCCGGCATAATCGGCGATAGCGCCTATCGTGTCTTGAAATACCGCGTCCACGAGCGCGTCCGAGCTAAATTTCCAATCGATCAGCGATTCGGCGAAATAGCGCCCCGTTGCGCCGCCGTAATACTGCCCGATCTCGCCCGCGATTCTTCGCAGATTCTCGCTTTCGATCTCGCGCACGCCCGTGCCGCCGCCCGAGGGGGCGGACGAAGAAAAGGAGCTTTGCGGGATTTGTAATAGTCCGAATCCCAGCTGTAGCTTTCGCACCGCCTGTTTGATATTTTCATACGCCGCGCTGCCGTGCCCGCCTATATTTAGCTCGCTCGAAATCGGGCTTAGCGCAAACGCCGCGAAGTCCTCATTCAGTGATAGTATCGTATCGCTAAGTCTTACCGAGCCGTTCTCCATAAATAGCCCCTCAAGATTCGGCGAGGGCTTCGTGCCTGCGATATATCCCGCGCTGCCTGCGTAGAATATGTCGAAGTTCTGCCCCGCAAGAGGATTAACCGGGTTGAAGTCATCGCGAGAGGCGATGTCTAGGCTATCGTTTACGGCGATGAGAGTTCTCATTTTTTGATCTCGAAGTTCCCCGGCATGATGTTCGTTAGCTCATCTTTGAGCAGAGTGGCGATGATGTTAAAAAGCACCTTGTTCATATCCGAAGGCACCGTCAAGCCGCCATTGAGCGTGTTTTGCAGAAAGTCGCCGATCACGCTGCCGCCTTTGATTAGACGGTTGTCCTTGACCTGCCTATTTATCGCTTCCTGCTGCGCCTTGGCAAGGGCTAGATCGCCCCTTGTCTTGTCGATTTGAGCGGCGAGCATATCTTTTTGAAGCTTGAGCTGCTTTATCTCAAGCGGCATTCGCTGCCTTTGCAGATCGATCTTTAGCTGCTCGGTTTCTATCTGTTTGCCGAGTAAGTTCGTTTGAGCTTCGAGCTGTTTTTTTCGTAAAGGCAACTCCTCGCTTTCGCTTAGAAGCCGCAGGGCGATCTCTTGGCTGCTCGTCGTTACGCTCTGCGTCATCGATACTAAGGTGCTACAAAGCATCTCAAATTTTTTGTCGTTCGCAAGCCCGTATTTCTCAAAATATTCATCGATTTTGGCGGTAAATTTTTGATACGGCGTGTCGTTCGCCATAGTATCGCCGAGCACGCGCCTGTAAAGCTCGCTATACGCTTCTTTGAAATCAGCCATCTCGCAGCCCCCTTATATAGTCCTCGACTCGGCGCGGAGTTTGGCGATAGAGCAAGCTCGCGCGCAGGTTTTTTGTCGCCTGAGCGTAGTCTCCCGCTTCGATGCATTTCAGGGTATATCTAAAGCCAAGCAGCTTTGCAATGTCTAGCTGATACGCCATTTCGAGGATGGTATCCTGCACGCCCTGCGGCTTGCTAGCCAGCCACGGCAAACACTCCGGCACTCGCTTTCGCAGCCTAGCAACTTTCAAATTTAGGATTTTTTCCGCTACCTCTTTACTCATCGGCTCCGCCTTGCCGCCATTGAGTTTGAGTTCGTCAGGGCTAAGAGCGGCTACCAAAAAGCCATATCCCACGGTGGGTTTGCCTACGCTATCTTTGTATATCTCTCTGCGATAGCCCTCATGGGTTTTGATATTTTCGATGAGGCTCATATCCCCTCCTCGTTTGTGATCTCTATGAATTCTATGTGTTTGCCTACGCAAATTTTGAAAAACGAATTGTATGTCCGCACGGAGTTTGTCACTCCCGCGGCGTTGTGCCCGTCGCCTACGATGATACACCCTGATGTTTCTTGTGGGCAGTTGCCCGTATGGATCAAAATATATCTGTCTTTCGGCACGCTCTCATTCCACAGAAGCGGACACATTCGCTTCTGCCTCGAGCTAGCGTGCCACTCCATTTTATAGCGCCCCGCAGGGATGCGTCTATCCGTGCCCCGTTCGGTCGTATCGGGTCCTGCCGGCTCTAGGGTAAAGCATTCAAAAAGCCTCTTCCCGTCGTCCGTTATCGTGAGTTTCCCAATCGTGCCGTCGGGGATATTTTTAAATCTATTTATTTTGATCCTCATAATTTGTCCTTTCAAAATCCGTATCTTTTAAATTTTTAATCTTTTTCGACAAGAAGCTGTTTATTTTTGCCCTGACCCAATCGGCGCCGAACCAAGCCACCGCACCGCTTAGGGCTATGCAGGTCTTAGGGCTGCCGGGCATAAACTCGCTCAGCACCGCGTAGCTCACAAATGCAAACAGCATCGATGAGCCCACCGCCACGAGCCACGATATGACCTTTTGCCCGCCCGATCCTCGCAGCTTCATATTGCCGCTGCCGATCCCCAGCATCGAGCCCAAAAAACTTATGACCCCTACAAGTATGTAGTTCCACACTTCTTTATCGATCCCCCACATTCGCGCACTCCTTCAGGAGCGCTTCGCAGGTTTGATAGTATGTTGCCAGCTCGACCGCGCTTTGCATATTGCTTGAATCAAATTTAGGCTTTGCAGGGAGGCTCACTTTGCACTTTATCGGAACGAGGACGTCCTTATATTCCGTCCTTACTATGGGTTCTCGCTTCGCACACCCGCTAAGAGATACGCACAGCGCCAGCCCTATCAGAAAGAGAACAAATCTGATGATATACTCTCGCTTGTGCCTAGCCAGCTCTTTTTGGTAGTTTTTATCCATCAAAAACGTCTTGCGCAGAGGCTTTGAATACTGCGGCATATATAGCTGTCCTGTTTTCATCTGCCCATCTCCCTGAATATTTCCTCATAGAATTTCAGCTTCTTTTCGCATTTTGCGTCCCTTATCGGCACATTTATCGGCTTGTATCTCGTCTCTATCTCTTTTTTGATGATCGGCTCCGCGGCTTTGAGCTTTTCGTTTTGCAGAGCGATCTCTTCAAATTTGGCGTTTTGCAGATCGATCTTTGCGTTGCAAGCCTGCAAATTCGAGGAGCTGATGATCTCTTGCGTTTTGGCGAATACTAGGTCTTTATTTAGCTGCTCGATCTTGCCCTTTAAATTATGGTTCCACCCCACCAGCGCAAGGCAGGCAAGGATTAGCGCGCCGATGATTCCGAGATAAATTTTAAAATTAAACATTTTACGCCGCCTAGTCTTTCGCCGTGATAGTGATATTTCTGTAGCCCAAAACGATGTCTGGATTGTCGGTTTGAAGCGTTAGAGTTTTGTTTTCTATAAAAGCCGAAACATTAACGGAAACTTCCTCATACTCCCCGGAGTGAAAATGGCCATAAACCCGTAGGCTTTCACTTTGCCCGTAGCCACTCCCGCCTTTTACGTTGATATCTATTTTAAGCGCTGCTGCGGTTCCTACGCCCCCTTCGGCTTCTGCAAAATCTATCAAAATTGCGCGTAGCTCAAGCGTTCCGTTGAAGCCGTCGTTCAGATTACTTAGGGCAATGGCTGTTCCAGATTCATATGCCGTAATTGACCCGCTATTTTGATACACGAGTCCTCTAAAATCTCCATCGCTGCCAGCGGGCATAAGTATATGCGTCATATCATCGTCCTTTTTCTGTGATTCGCTCGGTCTTGCCGAGCCTTTGCGCCGTTTCGACATCCATATCGCTACGGCTGCTATAGCTGCTATCATTGCTACCAAAAATAGAATTTTCATCTCATACCCTTCCTATTTTGATTTCGTTTTCACTCACTACAAAGTATGCAAATACCTCGGTAGCCTTGAGCCCAGTAGGCACTACTCGAAAGCCGAGCGCCGCATCGTAGCCCGTGATATTCGTAGCGTTTCGCACTATCAGCGCTCCGCTCTGCCCGACCGCGCCGTTTTTCAAAGTCAGCTTGCCCGGCGCGCCTAAATTTAGGACAAAATTATCTCCTTGAGTCAAATCCACTTCAAGGCTTGTTATCGTCGTAATTTTTGAGCCATTGGCGCCGTCTTTGCGGTGAAAGTTTGCCCCTTCCACGCCGATTAGTTTCGCACTATCGGACGCGGCTTCGTCTTTACCCAGCTTTTTACCGAGCTCCTTGGCGATCTCCGTTTCATTTACGTCATAGACCGTACTTGCAAGTTTTGCGAAGCTTACGGCGCGCCAGAGATTATCCGCCTTAAAAAACGGCACCAGCGCCGTCTGATCAAAAACGGCGCTCGCTCCGCCGAGGCTTCCTTGAAATTTGAAATTACCAAGCTCGATTACGGCATTGCTCGGATTGAGTTTTATATCGCGCGCGACGGCGTCGCTTCCGGTGCCGCGCAGGATGACCTTGCCCCCCTTTTTGGCGCTGAAAACCCGCAGATCGTTTCCGCTCGGCGCGATATCCGATCCGTTCGCGCCGATGCCGACGCCCAGAGCCGCGACGCTTTTTACGTCGGCGCGCAGAAATTTCTCGGCTTCCGCTCCGCCCAGTTTTTTGCTATCCGCTGCTTGCTCGTCTTTGCCGAGCTTACCGGCTGCGCTGCTTTGAGCTGCTGCGGCGGCGCTTATTGCAGTGTTTACGCCCTGTGCGAGGGTCTCAAATTTCGCATTCGCCTCAATCTTTGAGTAGCCATACCCCACGCCCGCTTTGGTCTCTAGCTTCCGCTCGATCAAATTTGAACTATAAGTTTGAGTGGCGCTTTGTGCCTCGTCGTTGATGATTCCGTTTTGAAGCAGGGTCTTAATCTGCTCCTTAAGTGAGTTCAGCTCCGTAAGAAGCGCGCCCGCGTTTTCTACCTTGTCTGCGGTAGCTTTGATCTGCTCTTGAAGTTTTTCTATGGATGCGAGGATCTCCGCCGCTTTCTGCTGCGCGCTCTTTGCGCTCGCGGCGTTTTGCTCGGTCGCCTCTTTGGCAAGGTTTGCGGTCTGCTCAGCTTGGCTCTGCGCCGCAGCGAGGGTCTGTGAGGCTTGCTCGTTTGCGCTTTGCAGAGCCTTTCTCATCGCTTCGTTCGCGGAAGCTACGGCGGCTTGCAGCTCCGACTTCTGCTGCTCTATCTGCTCTACGAGCTTCCCCGCCTGCTCGGCAAGCGGCGTTATTTTTTCCGCGGCGGCGAGGACTTCTTTGCAAATTTGCGTAAATTCTTTATCCGCCATTACGGTTTTACCTTCTCTTTCATTATCTTATCCAGCGCCGCCAGATCGGCGCGATCGAGCTGTTTATTTTGAAATTTAATAAAGTCATAAATGAAGTTTCGCCACGAAAGATTACGCGCACGGGCGACGTCTGCAAGCCAGAAATCAAGCTTAGCAAGAAACTCCGGCGCAAAGATATATATGCTAGATAGCGCGTAATCAACGCCGTAGGGCTTTAGATATCCGCTCCGCGCAAGCGCGGTAGGCAGATCGGGCGTGTTTTCATCGAAATTATTTAGCTCGTATTCACAGAGCGATCTTTGATAAAAGCTCCTATATTTTTGATAAAAATCGTCTCGTCCGCGTTTCGCGGCGATTCCGTAAAGCAGAGCGCTTATCAAACTATCGTCTTTGAAATCGATCTCGTCGCTATCCTTTGTGGGAAGCTTAAATTTTCTCACGAAGTAGTCGCCCCCCAAGTGATACGCGACCTCGAAGCTGCGGTGATCTATCTCGATCATCTCAAGCGGAGTGATAGCCTTGCAAATCTCCAGCGCCGCTTCGCCCATCAGCGTCTTGATCTCCTCATCGCTCGGAGCCAAGACGTCCGGGCGGGTCGCGAT
>NZ_CALIIS010000063.1 GCF_938017705.1 uncultured Campylobacter sp. | reverse complement strand
AGCTTTCCTTCCGCCTCAAGAATCTGCGCCCTCGCTTCTTTGCCGATAACCGCTTGAAAATCACGTACCATCATGGGGAAAGGATGGGGCCCCATAGTCGAACCGACGACATAATGTGTATCATCTACACGACCGACCCATTCACGCATAGCCTCATTAACGGCATCTTTAAGGACGCGTGTCCCCGATGTGACAGGATGCACTTTAGCTCCGAGCAATTCCATGCGATAAACATTGAGCGCTTGTCGCTCCGTATCTTCTTCACCCATGAAAACTTCGCATTCCAGGCCCATAAATGCCGCTGCCGTCGCCGTCGCCACACCGTGCTGCCCGGCTCCCGTTTCGGCGATGACACGGGTCTTTCCCATCTTTTTGGCTAAAAGACATTGGCCGAGAGCATTATTGATTTTATGTGCGCCTGTATGATTCAGATCTTCCCGTTTTAAATATATCTTTGCCCCGCCCAGATCCTCGGTCATGCGTCCGGCATAATACAGACGGGACGGCCTGTTTGCGTAGCTGTTTAACAGATCCTGCAGTTCCTCTTGAAAAGCGGGATCTTTCTTACAAAACTCATAAAACTCCGTTAATTTGTGAATTTCGTTCATCAGCGTTTCCGGTACATATTGTCCGCCGAATTGGCCGAATCTGCCGTTCTCCATAATATCCTCCTTTACTGTGAACGCACAAGGCGCATAAATTCTCTCATCTTGGCCGCATCTTTACGGCCGTTTGATTCAATGCCGCTGCTTACATCCAACGCATAAGGGGCGTAAGCCATAGCTTTTTTAACATTACAAAGGTTCAGGCCGCCTGCCAGAATATAGGGCCGTTTTATCAGCCGCAGCAAGTGGCGTAAATTTTAAATTTAACTCGCGAAATTTTAAAGTCGTAGCATTCTGAGCGGCTAAATTATCGGCAAACTCTCATGAGGCTTTAGCTTTTGCATTGCAGGCTTGCAGGCTTTTTAAAATTATCGCTGGGCTACCTATTTTGTGTATTCTGTGTTTATTCGGAGTAAAATTTCAAAAACGGACGCAAATCTCAAAACATACGCCGTATTTAAAAAACAGAAAGATTAGGCGCGCAATCTTACGCGGCGGCAAGATGAAATTTTAAGTTTGACGCAGCGCCAAAACGCACAAAATTCTCTTGCGAAATCATAAAATTCTAAAATTTCTCGGCAAAAATCAGAGCCATAGCACTGCAAACCCGCCAAAAACCTTCGCGCTAAAAACCCCAAAAACCCGCTGCTATGGTCTCAAAAAAACCGCACATCTTAAAATTCTGCGAGTAAATCGAAATTACCGAGCGTCTCAAAGCCGCATGCGTAAGCGAAAAATTACGCCGTACCTTAATACTGCGGCTAATGATCTCGTTTTACCACCCTTATACGCCTCGAAAATCGCGCAGCAGATCAAAACTGAGTAATAGGATTTTTGATACCTGATTTTATGATCGATCCAAGTGCCTAGGCGCCGATCAAATCTACGCGACGGATTTTGAGGCTACAAGGCTTTAGTGGACGCATAAACGGGCACAGCAACCAACTCCACTCGACGGAATTTTTGGTGTGACTTTACGCCGATCCGATTAATAAATCGTTCGTCGTCCGACTCGCGGCTAAATTTTGGGGTATTGCTTTGCCACTTTAAGTCACTAATTCAAATCTGCGCGACGGAATTTTTAGTGCGACTTCGCAACTTCAAGGCTTCGCGCCGATTCGATTAATAAATCGCGCACGCCTTAGCCAATGCGGCACGAGTATGTGGCGCCGTTATATGATTACCGAAACTTGGCGCACCAAGCTAAATACGGGCATGAATAGGCATCGTGCCCATGCTTCACACCGCGACTTTGTATCGCTAGAGCCAAGCGTACGTAATAAATTTTAAATGCTTTTTGTTTCGCATAAAATTTTCAATATTTTTTAGAGATTTTATAAAATTTTAAGTGCTTTGCACTGCTGCGCCGCGCCACACTTATACCAAATCACGCTCAGTCTGCGCCGCCTATTTATCGGTCGCGCAATTTTCGTTGTAGTAGGCGATGGTGCGCTCGTACTCGTCGTAAGTCTGTATATAATCGTTTGCAACGCTTGGGTTTGCATATCGATTCTCGACCGCCAAGAGCTCCGCTTCAAGCTGTTTGTAATGCTCATAAACCTCCGCACAGGCGCGATCGTGGGCGTCGCCTTGCAAGATTATAGATTTATCGGAGCCTGCGCAGCCTCCGAGCCCCAAAGCAATGGCGCAAAGCATACCGCATAAAATTAAGCTTTTCAAAATTCTATCCTTATTATATAAGTAAGTTCCGCGTAAAAATAGGTGTGGTTATAAGCCGAGTTCCGTTACAGCGGTCATTTATCTAGACCGATTTTTGCAAATCGGTTCGAGCGAACGGTTCGAATATAAGACGAAACCACCCGTTCTTGCTGCAGGTTGGGTTTGCATTGCCGCTCGTGTCTCCACGCGCGCGGTGGGCTCTTACCCCGCCCTTTCACCCTTACCGCTTGCGCGGCGGTTTGCTTTCTGTTGTACTTTCCCTAGGGTTGCCCCCGGCGTCCGTTAGACGCAACCTTGTCTTATCGCAGCTCGGACTTTCCTCTCCTTGCGGAGCGACCGCACGCCACACCCGAGCGCAATTATAGCTTTTTTGGCTTAAATTTCAGGACTCGCGGAATTTAAGGGGTGGAATTTTTGGCGTGAGCAAGTATAAACTCCCGCCTCTGCACCATTGCCGCCGGAGGATGACGACGATAAAGAAGCTAATAAATTAAATCACATCTTTAACAAAAAAAGAGCATAAATTAGATGATTTTTTAAATAAATTTAAAAATAATCAATAAGAAGTTTATAATGCTATAATTAAAGAACTTGAAAGAGATATGGCAAATAGTAAGTTGTCAAATAATTTTACTAATGGCTATAAAGTTAATATTAAAGGCTATGAAATTACTGTACGTGGAGTTATAAAAAATGGAAAACCAAAAATCGGAACGATGTTTATCCCTCGATAATTTTACAGATATTGCAAATATCGAGGCTGAAATTGTTAAACTAATAAGTGATGATTTAGGCGATTATGCGCTTTATAAGCAGTTTGAAAATTCAGAAATTACAAAAAGAGAGGTTTCGACAGCCGGATATTATTGCCATTTTGAGTGTAAAAAAATATTAGAAAAAAGCAAAAACAACGGTTTTGTCGGCAATGTAAATTTAACGCTTTCTGATGAAAACATTGGAGGAGCAATGGTTCTTTTGGAAAATGGAATTTTAAAAATGTTAGAATGCTACTTTTGGGAAGAGAATAATTTTTTTGAAAATATTGTAAACGGGCAATAGTAGATAAAAGACTTAAGCGATTTTAAGCTTAATAATATTTTGCTGGTTATTGACGAAAATAAATTTGGACAACTATAAAAAGGTGAAATTTAGCAAATTTTACTTACGGCCGAGCCGAATAAAATTTAAATTTGAAATTCTATGGCTTAGACAAAACGGCGCGCTTACTGCGATAAAATTTCATAAAATTTCATAAAATTTCATAAAATTTCATAAAATTTCATAAAATTTTATCTACCGCGAAATTTAAATCCACGCAGTCAAGCTCTAAAATTCCGCGCGATATGGCGTGGTTTGACGTGGAGCGTGGCGTGGCGCGAGCCCTATTCTGCAGCGCGGCGCGGCGCGATGCGGCTCAATCCTCGTCCGTCGCGGCGCCCTCGAATATATCTCGGTGCAAAATTTCTTCCAAAACGACCGTCGCGTAAGAGCCTTTCGGCAGGTAAAAACTGAAGCCAAAATGCGCATTTTGCGCATCATAGGTATGCTGCACGCGCTCCATAAAGCTCCACGCAAACCTGCGCGAGCCGTTCATCTGCGCCTCAAGCTCGCGAGCGGGCGCGAAAATCTCATCTTCAAATCTGCCGCCAAGTCCGCTAGCTCGCAGCTTTGCTCGCCCCACGATAAGGCCTGCGCTCGTGATCTGTCGTCTTGCGAAGCGCTCGCACTCCGCGCCAAGATCGTCGCAGCTAAAAAACGCACCATGGGGAAAGTGTCCTAAAATTTCGCCCCTTAAAAGCTTAAAAAACTGCGGCTGAGCCGCGATCTCGCGCGCCTCCTCCTTGCTTAGTTCGTAAATTTTAGCAAACTCGCCAAGGCTAAATTCCGCTGCAAATTTTGAAATTTCTACCCGCTTGCTAAGCCAGCGGTTAAAAAGCTCACTCTGATAGGCGCTGATTAGAAAGTCGCGCATTTTGGGGTTTTTAAGCCGCCTTTGTCCGCGTAGCACCTCCTCGCCCTGCGCCGCGTTATCGCCGAACTTTCCGAAGCGTTGATAGCCGAAGTAGTTCGCAAAGCCCTCGCGTCCTAGCGTATCTAGCGCGGCTGCGAGCTTGACGGCGTCGGGCGGCAGGACCTTTTTTAGGCGGATGAAAAAGTCATTGCCCTTTAGATGTCCGATTTTAAGCTTGTTTTTGTGCCTTTGCACGCTTAAAATTTTAAGGCTTTCGTGCGAAAATCCGCCCAGCGCAGGCTCAAATTTAGCGGGCATACTAACGTGCTGCGTCGTAAGGCCCTGCTTGTCCTTAAGCCCCGCGTAGCCGAACTCGCGCATCTTTGCACCCGTGCACTCGCTTAAAATCCGCAGCGCCTCATGCGTGCTGATGCCCTTTTTTTGCAGCAGCAAAATGCAGTGCTCGCCTTCACCACTAGGCTCGTAAAGCGGCACTTCGCGCACGACGAAATCGCTTGAGTTTTTACTAAAATGCGCATTTATCGGCGCGTGATTTAGGGTGTATAAATTTTTCATAGCCGGCCTTTGCGTTTAATCTAAGGCGCAATTTTATAAAATTGAGCCTAAAAAACTCATTATTAAGGCAAATTCTAGTATCATTCGCCATAAAAAAAGGATGAAAAATGCTAATCAGGCTCTTTCGCTTTGATCCCCGCTGCGACGTAGCAAGCTACTTCAAGCCCTATGTTTATGAAAGCGCGCCCTTTGCCGATCTTGCGGCGCTGCTTGACGACATCTGCGCGCACGATCCCTATTTCAGCGCACAGGGAGTGGAATTTGTAAAAATCAGCGGCACCACCGTAAGCGTAAAAGAGCCGCTAGATACGCTCATAGCACACTTTGGAAGCGAGCTAATCATCTCGCCTCTTAGCGAAAAAGAGGCGATTAAAGATCTGCGCTGCGAGCCGCGAGCGTTTTTGGATAAATTTAAAGCCTTTGAGAGCATCGCGGACGTCTCTGATTTCGAGTTTTACAAAAGCCTCGCGCCCTATTTTTACTCGACGAAAATCCCCGCATGCTCACGTGAGTTTTTGGGCAACAGCGCCTTTATCTTCGCGCACCACCTGATGCAAACGCACCCGAGCGAGCGCATGAGGGTTTTAGAGATCATCGAGCCGCAGATGGCGTATTTTACGAAGTGCGACGCCGTGGGGATGGAGTTTGACGACCGCGCGGCATACAGGGCATTTTGCGATATTTTAAAATACGAGCCAGCGCAGAGCAATAAAATTTTAAGCGCGCAGAGCATGGCGGAATTTGACGCAGCGGGCGCGAAGCACAATTTTAGCGGCTTTAACGTCGCCGTATGGTATGACGAGGCCGCAGAGGAGCTGGCTAGTAGACTGGGCGCGCAGATCGTGCACTTTGGCTGCGAAGGCGCGCCGCTTGGAGCGCAAATATATGAGCGCGAACAGGAGTGCGCGCTGCGGCTGGGGGGCGAAATTTTATTTGACGCGTTTGATAGCGGAAGCGATTTTTTGCTAGTAAATTCCAAGCTTGCGCTTGATTTTTTAGACGGCAGAAGCGATGAAATCCAAAGGCTTTTCGGCAGAGATTTCGCGGGCTTTTATCTAATTACGACGGATGAGCTCATCGCTCTAGCTCGCGGCGAGAGGCCCGACTTTTCGGCACGCAAACTAAAGCCGATGCTGATTTAAGCGGACGTGATTTTAAAATTTATCCTATTACGGCAGTAAAATTTTAAATCGACTGCATATTGATGATCGGCATAAAGCAAATAGTTTTCTTAATCGCAGGCGGTTTAATCATCTACTATTTCTTTAATTCGGCATTTGCTTGTTCTACCGTATAGCCCATATTTCATCCTTTACTTTAAATTTTTGATATGAAAATTACTTGAATATTCTCTTTAGGGATAAAATACG